>DVJR01000037.1 GCA_018716575.1 Candidatus Scatomonas merdavium
GGGGTGTTGGGAGAGGCCGGCTCACTGTCTGAGCGACAGCGAGTTTGAGCTGGCCTCTCCCGGTTTTAACCCCATTTCGGAAAGCCCTGACAATTCTTCCGTCCGAAACCGCAGCCGGAAAAACATCTCACGCTTTATCGTACGGTTTACCTGCTTTTCCTGTCAGCCCGCCAAACCGGAATTTAGCTATCGAACACCCAAAATCTTCAGAACTTTTTCGGGCTTATCGTTCAGAACCAGTTCCTCCGGGAAACCGGCTTCCTTTATCATGGCTTCCGCCCAGGTGAAATCTCCGACATGCGCCGGGCCGTGGCTGTCGCTGGAGAGAAGAACGGGAACCTGGTGCTTTCGGCAGGCAGCCAGGAGTGCCCGGTTGTTGCCGCGTGTATCGCCTCTGTATCCGTCCGGAGAGAGGGAAGAGTTGTTGACCTCCAGAATGACGCCGTATTCGGCGGCGGCCGATGCCAGCTCTTCGTAATCCACCGGATAGCGTGTATCGTCGCAGTGGCCGATCATCCGCACAGCCGGATGGCGCATGGCCAGCCGGTAGGCCAGAGTGTTTGCTGTCCTGCTTCCGGGGCGCAGGTTGGGAAGATGCATGCTGGCGATGGCGTAGTCCAGGCTGGACAGAACATCCTCATCCAGATCCACATTTCCGGAGAAATCCACAATATTCAGTTCTACGCCGTAGCAGACCCGGATCCCGCACCTTTTCCGGGGCGCCGATGCCAGGCTGCGGAAATAAGACGGTGTTCCGGCCGCCATGGTGGCCGGGCCGTGATCTGTAATTCCCAGCAGGGCCAGCCCTTTTCCGGCGGCTGCTTTTGCCATATCGGCAATGGTGCAGGACGTACCATGTCCGCTGGCAATGGTGTGAGTATGCATATCGCAAAGATACATATCAGAATCCTCTTTTGACAGGAAAATTTGCTGCCTGTCATCCTTTTCCGGCGGCTTCCGGAAGGCTGCAGGCCTTTTACACCAGTATAGCCGCAGAATGGGTGCTTTGTCAAGAAAAGGCGTCAGGAAATTCACAGAAAACCACAAAAATACAACGGAAAAATCCAGGAAAAACAACAAAAAACAAACATAAATTATGTTGTTTTTCGTTGACACAAAGGAGAAGGAAGGGTATAATAATAGTAATGTAAAGGCGGGCCGTCAGGCGCCGCAGACAGCGCAGCATACGAAAGGGAGGCCGGAAGAATGGCAGTTTCAGATCATATGCCGCCGGAGATCAAACAGAGAATTGTACAGGAGCACGTTCCGGGCAAGGAGATTTCTCTGGCACATATTATAGCGAATCCGGATAAAATCATGTATACAAAGCTGGGACTTGACCCGGCAGTGGATTATTCCAAATCGGCCATCGGAATTATGACGGTGAGCCCGCCGGAAGCGGCCATTATTATGGGGGATATTGCGATCAAGTCATCGGGAGTGGAGATTGGCTTTGTGGACCGTTTTTCAGGCAGCCTGATTGTCACGGGAACTGTTTCCGAGGTGGAGGCTTCCACGAATGCGATTCTGGACTATGTAGGCGGGAAGCTGGGGTTCACCGTCTGTCCGGTTACCAGAACCTGACGCGCAGGACAGCTGTATTAATATGAAGAAGATTGTACTGATGGGGCGGAGCGAAGCGGGCAAGACAACGCTGACACAGGCTATGAAGGGGGAGAAGATCCAGTATCACAAGACCCAGTATGTGAACAATTTCGATGTTATCATTGATACCCCCGGGGAATACGCTCAGACTAAGAATCTGGGACATGCCCTCGCTCTGTATACATATGAAGCCGACGTGGTAGGGCTTCTGGTATCGGCCATTGAACCTTATTGCCTGTATCCTCCCTGCTGTACCAGCATGTGCAACCGGGAAGTGATAGGGATAGTGACAAAGATTCATCATCCGGATGCCAATGTGAAGCGCGCGGAAGGATGGCTCCGGCTGGCCGGATGCAGGACGATATTTTTCGTTGATTCCAAGACGGGAGAGGGGATTTCCGACATTCTGGAGCACCTGAGGGAGCCCGGAGATGTGATGCCCTGGGAAACCACAACAAAAACAACATAAAAAACTGGAAATCCAACACAAAACAACATGATACTATTGACATTATCCCTGTGTACAGGTATAATGTCAACAGAATAAAACAAAAAACCAAAGCATTTCAAGGAGGAAATGAGAACATGGTAAACGAATTTGAAATCAAAAAACAAATTTGCGACATCGGCAAGAGAATCTACAACCGTAACATGGTTGCAGCCAATGACGGAAATATTTCCGTAAAGCTGAATGACAATGAATTTCTCTGCACTCCCACAGGCGTATCCAAGGGCTTTATGACCCCGGAGTTCATCTGCAAGGTAGACGCCAAGGGTAATGTGATCGAGGCAAATGCAGGCTTCAAGCCCTCATCTGAGATCAAGATGCATATGCGGGTGTATGAGAAGAGACCGGACGTTGGTTCTGTTGTGCACGCTCATCCGGTATATGCTACCAGCTTTGCCATCGCAGGCATTCCGCTGACTCAGCCGATCATGCCGGAAGCTGTTATTGCTCTGGGCTGCGTTCCGATCGCAGAGTACGGCACTCCGTCTACCATGGAGATTCCGGATGCTGTTGAGAAATACCTGCCGTACTTCGATGCGGTTCTTCTTGAGAGCCACGGCGCTCTGACCTACTCCACTGATCTGCTTTCCGCATATATGAAGATGGAATCTGTTGAATTCTATGCACAGCTGCTGTATCAGTCCAAGATGCTGGGCGGCCCCAAGGAGTTCGACAAAGAGCAGGTTGCAAAACTGTATGAGATCAGAAGAAAAATGGGACTCCCGGGCAAACATCCGGCAAACCTGTGCCTGAACAAGGGCGGTCTGAACTGCCACAACTGCGGCGGCAACTGCACCTGTGATTCCGCTGATTCCAAGAGTGACGGAACGAATGCAGAACTGGTAGCTTCTATTACAAAACAGGTTATGGAGCAGCTGGGACTGAAATAAATAACGCATAGCACAAGGGAGGTAATTATCGTGCCAGTTAATGAGAGCATGGTAAAGGACATCGTACAGGAAGTCATGGCCAAGATGCAGCTTGCGGAAGAACCTGCCGGCAAGCTGGGTATCTTCAAGGACATGAACGAAGCCATCGAAGCGGCCAAGAAAGCCCAGAAGGTTGTACGCGATATGTCTCTGGATCAGAGAGAAAAGGTTATTTCCGTTATGCGCCGCAAGATTCATGAGAATGCGGAAGTGATGGCGCGCATGGCGGTTGACGAGACCGGAATGGGAAATGTGGGACACAAGATCCTGAAGAACCATCTGGTAGCGGATAAGACTCCGGGCACAGAGGATCTGCAGACGATTGCATGGTCCGGTGACCGAGGACTGACTCTGGTAGAGATGGGACCCTTTGGAGTAATCGGCGCAATTACGCCTACCACCAATCCTCAGGAGACCATCCTCTGCAATACCATCGGTATGTTTGCGGCGGGAAATACGGTTGTATTTAATCCCCATCCGCAGGCCATCAGAACATCTCTTTTTGCGGTCAATCTGTTGAATGAGGCTTCTCTGGAGGCTGGCGGCCCGGCCAATATCGCCGTGTCCGTGGAGCATCCCACGCTGGATACCAGCGCGATCATCATGAAGCATAAAGATATTCCACTGATCGCTGCTACCGGCGGCCCGGGCGTTGTAACGGCAGTGCTTTCCTCCGGAAAGAGAGGAATCGGAGCCGGAGCCGGCAATCCGCCCGCACTGGTAGATGAAACGGCTGATATCCGCAAGGCGGCAGAGGATATCGTAAACGGATGTACCTTTGACAACAATCTTCCCTGCATCGCAGAGAAGGAAGTGGTGGCTCTTTCCCCGATCGTGGACGAGCTGATCCACTACATGGTAACTGAGCAGGACTGCTACCTGGCTTCCAAGGAAGAGCAGGACAAGCTGACCGCTACCGTTATGCAGAACGGAAGGCTGAACAGAAAGTGCGTCGGCCGTGATGCAAAGACCCTGATGAGCATGATCGGCGTAACCGTTCCGGATAACATCCGCTGCATCATCTTCGAGGGACCGAAGGAGCATCCGCTGATTACCACTGAGCTGATGATGCCGATTCTGGGCATTGTCCGCGCAAAGGATTTTGATGATGCTGTAGAGCAGGCCGTATGGCTGGAGCACGGCAACCGCCATTCCGCTCATATCCACTCCAAGAATGTGGACCGCATCACGAAATACGCGAAGGCAATTGATACAGCAATTCTTGTAAAGAACGGACCTTCCTATTCCGCACTGGGATTCGGCGGAGAAGGCTTCTGTACCTTTACGATTGCCAGCAGAACCGGAGAGGGCCTGACCAGCGCGCAGACGTTTACCAAGAGAAGACGCTGCGTCATGGTTGACAGCCTGTGCATCCGGTAAGGCAGGAGGTAGATAAAGACATGGATATGAATTCAGCAAATATTGAGGAAATTGTAAAACAGGTACTGGCAGGGATGGCAGGAAACGGTTCCTCCGCTTCCGCGGCAGCTCCGGCAGCTTCCGGAGATATTCCGAAGGTAGCTCACGTTGCAATGCTGACCTCTCTGGAGCACTACGATATCAAAGAGTTCCCGATGCCGGAGGTTGGAGATGACGATATCCTGGTAAAAGTAGAAGGATGCGGTATCTGCGGAACCGATGCTCATGAGTTCAAGAGAGATCCCTTCGGACTGATTCCGGTGGCCCTGGGCCATGAAGGAACCGGCGAGATCGTCAAGATGGGCAAGAACGTCAAGAAGGACAGCGCCGGAAAAGACGTCAAGGTTGGCGATAAAGTCGTTACCTGCATGATCTTCAAAGACGATCCGGAAATCACCATGTTCGACCTGAACAAGCAGAACGTGGGTGCAGCCGATGTATACGGTCTGCTTCCGGATGACGATGTACATCTGAACGGATGGTTTTCCGACTACATTCTGATCCGCGGCGGCGCTTTCGGAAGCACCTTCTTCAACGTAAGCGATCTGGATCTGAAGTCCAGAATTCTGATCGAGCCCTGCGCGGTTCTGGTGCATGCGGTAGAGAGAGCAAAAACTACCAATATCCTGCGGTTTAACAGCCGTGTGGTGGTACAGGGCTGCGGCCCCATCGGCCTGATCTGCATTGCTGTTCTCAGAACGCTGGGCGTGGAAAATATCGTAGCGGTAGACGGAAATCAGCAGCGTCTGGAATTTGCGAAGAAGATGGGCGCAATGAAATCCGTAAACTTTATGGAGCATAAGGGCATTGATGCTCTGGCAGGCGCAGTGAAAGAAGCGTTTGGCGGACATCTGGCAGATTTCGCATTCCAGTGCACCGGTTCACCGGCGGCACACTCGAACATCTACCACTTCATCCGCAACGGCGGCGGTCTGTGCGAGCTGGGCTTCTTCATCAATGGCGGAGACGCAACCATTAATCCGCACTTTGATCTGTGCTCAAAAGAGATCAACCTGGTGGGCAGCTGGGTATATACCCTGAGAGATTACGCTACCACCTTTGATTTCCTGAAGAGAGCGAAGGCAATCGGCCTGCCGATGGATGAGCTGATTACCCATACCTTCCCGCTGGAGGAGATCAATGAAGCGCATCAGACTAATCTGGCGCAGAAAGGTCTGAAGATCGCAATTATCAACAAATAACTTCCGAATCGATAGGAGCGAGAGACAATGGCACAAGCCGTAGGAATTCTGGAGGTTTTCGGCCTGACTGCAGCCTTTGTGGCCGGCGATGCCGGGTGCAAGGCGGCGAATGTTACGCTGGAGGTCTTCGATAAGAACAAACCTGCACATGCAGATGAACTGCCCGTACCGCTGCTGGTGACAATTAAATACCGCGGGAGCGTGGCAGACGTTACGGCTGCGGTCGAAGCCGGTATCGAAGCTGCGAAGAAGATCAGCGGCGTGGTCACATATTATGTTATCCCCAACCCGGATGATCCGGGAGTGGAAAAAATGCTGAAGATCAGCGCCCTGGATAAATTTTAGACAGTATTTCATGATTTATTAGGAGGAAAATTAAAATGGCACAGGAAGCATTAGGAATGGTGGAAACCAGAGGTCTGACCGCTGCAATTGAGGCAGCCGATGCCATGACCAAAGCGGCTGAGGTACATCTGATCGGAACTGAGAAGATCGGATCCGGACTGGTGACCGTAATGGTACGCGGTGATGTAGGCGCTGTAAAGGCAGCTGTGGAGAGCGGAAGCGCTGCGGCTTCCAGACTGGGCGAGCTGGTAGCTACCCACGTAATCCCCAGACCGCACAATGATGTTGAGAAGATTCTGCCCAACAATTTAGAGTAATCAGAGGAGCTAATGATCCATGGGAAACGCGTATGGCTTTGTTGAAATTACAGGTGTTGTAGCTGCGATGGATGCCGTGGATATCATGGGAAAGGCGGCTGACGTCCATCTCGCTTCCTGGGAGAGGAAGCTGGGTGGCCGTCTGGTCACCCTGATTATCGAGGGAGACGTTTCTTCCGTGCGGACTGCTGTAGATGCGGCGGTGGCTAAAGCGATCAAAAAACCTGTATGTCATGCGGTCATTGCTAATCCTCATGAGGAAATAGTCAAAATGGTTCAGTTGAGCGCGAGCAGATGGAGAACAGTGGGGGACTACGCATGGCGGAAATAAAGAAAACCCGTGTCGGTAATGAAGAGAACACCGAAGAAACGAAAGAACCTGTAAAAGCGTCTGCGGAAGAACCTGCGGAGAAACCTGCCGAAGCTGCTGCAGCAGCAGAGAAAAAAGAGCCGGCAGAGCCTCAGGAGAAACCGGCTGCAAAGCCGGAAGCAGCTGCCGCAAAGAAAACAGGTGCGGAAAAAGCAGTGAAAACGAGTTCAGCCAAAACAACAGAAAAAAAGGCTGATGTGGAAAAAACAACTACAACAACTCATAAGGAGGAAAGAAAAATGACACAGGAAGCATTAGGAATGGTAGAGACCAGAGGTCTGGTAGCAGCAATTGAAGCAGCGGATGCTATGTGCAAAGCTGCCAACGTAGTTCTGATCGGAACCGAGAAGATCGGATCCGGACTGGTAACCGTAATGGTACGCGGTGATGTAGGCGCTGTAAAATCTTCTGTAGAAGCAGGTGCCAATAATGCCTCCAGACTGGGTGAGCTGGTAGCAACTCATGTTATCCCGAGACCGCACTCTGATGTAGAGATGATTCTTCCGAAGCTGAAATAAGATCGCGGAATGAGCGAGTCTGAATGACGGCTGAACTGATGCGCCGCCTGCACAATGCGTGCGGGCGGCGGTATTGAAGTCGGATATTAAAGCGCCCGGCAGGGCGGAATTTCAGCAGAAAGAGGTGTCGATTTGGATACAAACAACATTGAGATGATTACCAGAATGGTAGTCGAAGCAATCAATAAAGGTGAGAACGCGCAGCACGGTTTTATGGTTCCTGTGGGCGTATCCGCAAGACATGTCCATCTGACTCAGGAGCATGTAGAGGTGCTGTTCGGGCCGGGATATCAGCTGACTAAGAAAAAAGATCTGATGGGCGGCCAGTTTGCTTCCAACGAGCAGGTAACGCTGGTAGGACTGAAGCTGCGTGCTATTGAAAATGTTCGTATTCTCGGGCCGGTCAGAAAAGCTTCTCAGGTAGAAGTTTCCGCTACGGATGCTCTGAAGCTGGGGATTAAAGCGCCGATCCGCGAGTCCGGAGATATTGCAGGCAGTGCGCCTATTGCGCTGGTGGGACCCAAAGGAGCTCTTTATCTGAAAGAGGGCTGTATTGTGGCTATGCGCCACATCCATATGTCACCCCGTGACGCAATGGCGGCGGGCGTGCAGAACGGAGATGTGGTTTCCGTGAAGGCTGACAATGAAAGGGGAACCATTTTCAACCATGTAAAAATCCGTGTGGATGACAGCTTTACGCTGGAAATGCACATTGATACGGATGAGGCCAATGCGTCCAAGATCGCTCAGGGCGATACGGTAACGATCTTGAAGTAATATCAAGGAATTAAAAGCTGTCACAGAAGCGGACGGAGCTGCGCGGGGAGTATCTCCGGGCGGCCCCTTTCGTCTGATGTGGCGGATACGGAGGAGAATATGATAGCAGGAAAGGTTGTAGGAAGCCTGGTTTCTACAAGAAAAAGCGAGAAATTAATCGGAAACAAATTTATGATTGTAGAGCCCTTGCGTCATATGCAGGCGGATACGCGCCAGATTATTGCCATTGACAATATCGGGGCCGGTATCGGTGAATATGTAATCGTTGCCCAGGGCAGCGCGGCACGGATCGGCTGTGATATGGAGGATGCTCCGGTAGATGCGGCAATTGTCGGAATCATTGATGAAGGCGGCATTCTGGAGCAGGATGATGTGGGAATGGAGTAAGGGCATGGATATCAAAGAATTACAGAAAATAGTACAAGAGAGTGGTGTGGTTGGCGCCGGCGGCGCCGGATTCCCGACTTATGTAAAAATCGACGAACGTGCCAATACCATTCTTCTGAATTGCGCAGAGTGCGAGCCTCTGCTGAAGCTGCACAGGCAGCTGATGGAGAAGCACGCCTATGAAATTATGAAAACATTTCACATGGTAGCGCAGACAGTGGGAGCCAAAGAGGCGATTATCGGTATTAAGCGTTCCTATGTAGATGCGGTAAAAGCGTTGGAGCAGTACATTGGAGAATTTCCCGAGATGCGAATTGCTCTTCTGCAGGAAGTATATCCGATGGGCGATGAAGTCGTGCTGATCTATGAGGCAACCGGCAGAGTTGTACGGCCCGGCGGGCTTCCCATAGAGGAAGGCGTAGCGGTATTCAACGTAGAGACCATGTATAATATTTACAATGCTGTGGAAAATAAGAAGCCTGTGACTAATAAGCTGGTTTCAGTGGTAGCGGAGGTGGAGAATCCGGTGACGGTAAGAGTGCCCCTCGGATGCACCATCGATGATGTTGTGAAGCTGGCCGGCGGAACAACGGTAAAGGATCCGGTGTATTTTGTGGGCGGTCCCATGATGGGATTCATCGGGGCAGGTTCCCAGCAGATTACCAAGACAACAAATGCGATTTTGGTTCTTCCCAAGGATCATAATATCGTAATGAAGAAGCAGAGGAAAGCTTCTATAGATCTGAAACGGGCGGCATCTATCTGCTGCCAGTGTGAGAGCTGTACGGATCTTTGCCCGCGCCATGCGCTGGGCCATCCGATTACGCCGCACATGTTTATGCGTTCGGCATCCAATAAGGATTTTCAGGATCTGAACCCGTTTTTGCATACAATGTTCTGTTCATCCTGTGGCGTATGCGAAATGTATGCCTGCCCGCAGGATCTGGCGCCCCGGTCGCTGATGGCTGACTATAAAGCCGGCCTGCGTAAGAATGGAGTGAAAGCGCCTCAGGTGGAGGCGAAGCCGGTGAGTCCTGCCCGGGAGTACCGAAAGGTTCCTGAGGAGAGACTGATGGCCAGACTGGGTCTGACGAAGTATGATAAACCTGCTCCGCTTGACGATCAGGTTGTGCCGATGAAGGCGGTGAAAGTGTTGCTGAGTCAGCATATCGGAGCCCCCGCGGTGCCGGTGGTAAAAGTCGGAGATACCGTGACGGAGGGACAGATGATCGCACAGCCGGCAAAGGGCTTAAGCGTCGGCATCCACGCTTCCATCAGCGGACGGGTCAACGAAGTCACCGATAAGTACATCGGAATTGTGAGCAAGTAGAAAGGACGTGTACTGTTATGAGTAAAGCAATCGGAATGATTGAATTCAAAACCGTGGCTACCGGTATTACAGCGGCGGATACCATGGTGAAAACTTCAGAAGTGGAAATCGTAGAAGCCCAGACAGTCTGTCCTGGAAAATACATAGCGATCATTTCCGGGGATCTGAGCGCAGTGAAGGCTGCCGTAGAAGCGGCCAGCACAAAATATGAGCATCAGCTGATTGATAATTTTGTACTGGGTAATCCCCATGAATCCATTTTCCCGGCCATTTATGGTTCCACCCATGTGGAGGATGTGAGCGCCCTGGGGATTCTGGAGACCTACGATGTAGCTGCTATTATCGAAGCGGCTGATATCGCGGCGAAGACAGCAATTGTTGATCTGATCGAACTGCGTATTGCCAAAGGAATGTGCGGAAAATCATATATGCTGTTGACCGGAGAGGTTTCTGCTGTGGAAGCAGCTATTGAGAAAGCCAAAAATCTGACGGGAAGAAAGGGTATGTTCCTGGATTCCTCCGTGATTGCACATCCGGACAATAAAATGATTCGTACGATTCTGTAAGTCCATTTTACAGAACAAGCTGCAGACGGCAGAGGATATATGCGATATGCGGCAGCATATCTGCATGAGGAGAGGGTTACGGGAATATTCTGCAGGGAGGGTGTAGGATGCTGGCATTAGAGCGGCGTAATTTGATTTTGGAGAAGTTGCAGGATGAAAAGAAGGTAGTTGTCAGCGAGCTGAGCCAGCTGTATGGCGTATCGGAAGAGACGATCCGCCGGGATTTGGAAAAGCTGGAGCAGGAAGGGTTTGCTACAAAGAGTTACGGCGGGGCGGTATTGAATGAGAATGTCGGCATTGATATGCCCCTGAATATCCGAAGCAAAAAGAATGTGGTGGCAAAACAGAAGATGGCGGAGATAGCCGCTTCTCTGATTCATGACGGCGATCATATTATGCTGGATGCCAGTTCCACGGATTTGTTTATTGCAAAAGCCATCAAGAGCAAACAGCGGTTGACAGTAATCACAAATTCCATTGAGATTATACTGGAATTGTCCGAACTCTCCGGATGGAATATTGTTTCAACGGGAGGAAATCTGAAAGAAGGTTATCTGGCTCTTCTTGGTCCCCGTGCGGAGGAAAGCATGGCGTCGTACTATGCAGACAAGGCGTTTGTGTCCTGCAAAGGGTTGAATTATGAGCATGGGATCATGGACTCCCTGGAATTGTTTACGTCCATTAAGCGGACGATTATGGCTTCTGCATCGAAATGCTACCTGGTAGTTGACAGCACGAAATTTGACAAGACGGCATTTACGCGTGCCGGCGGCATTGAGCAGGTGGCAGCGGTTATTACAGATGAGAAGCCATCTGACAGGTGGCTGGAACTGTTCCGCAGGAAAGGTGTGGAATGTTATTATCCGAAATCATGAGGTAGGTATATGGAAACCTTTGGTATAAAAACACAGGTTCATTTTGGAGAAGGTTCTCTGAAGAGACTGGCGGACATGCCCTATAAGCGTGTTCTGGTTATTACTGACCCCTTTGTGGTAGAGAGCGGGATGATTGATCTGATTACCGGTCCGCTGGAGAAGGGCGAAGCACAGTATGAAATCTATTCCAATGTAGTGCCGGATGCTCCGGTTGATAAGATTGCGGATGGAGTAAAGAAGTTCCTGCAGTACCGGCCTGATGCTCTGGTGGCAGTGGGAGGCGGCTCTGCAATTGATTCTTCCAAAGCTATCCGGGAATTTGCTTCCAGAATGGGGGCGGATACGCACATTCCACTGATTGCCATACCGACCACCAGCGGCACAGGATCGGAAGTAACTTCCTTTGCGGTGGTAAACGATGTGGAAGCTCAGGTAAAATATCCGCTGGTTTCTGACAGCCTGACGGCTGAAGAAGCTATTCTGGATGCGGCGCTGGTCATGAGCGTGCCTCCGGCTATTACGGCGGATACGGGTATGGATGTCTTTACCCATGCGCTGGAAGCTTATGTGAGTACGGCGCACAATGAATTCTCGGCTGCTCTTGCTGAGAAGGCTATTGAGATCTGCGGCGTCTTTCTGCTGCGTGCTTATCTGGACGGCAGCGATACCCATGCGCGGCAGAAAATGCATGTGGCGTCCTGTATGGCCGGATTAGCGTTCAATTCCGCCGGACTTGGAATTACTCACAGCATGGCTCATCAGTTGGGCGCTGTGTTTCACATTCCCCATGGCAGAGCCAATGCGATGCTGCTGTCCCATGTTATAGAATTTAATTCAGACATTAATATCCGCAGCCGGAGCCGGAAGGAGTATCCGCCTGTGGTAAAGAGATATGCGAATATCGCTCATATACTGGGACTGAGCAATTATAACAAAGTCATGAGCGTTCGTTCACTGGTGAACTGGGTGCAGTTCATGCAGAAGGAGATGAATATACCGCTTTCTATCGAGGAACTGGGAACGGTTCAGAAGGACGTATATTTTGCTTCCATTGAAAAAATGGCGGACGCAGCTCTGAGGGATACCTGCACGGCGAACAATCCGCGGGTGCCAACAAAGAACGACATCATGATGATTTATGCAAAACTGTGGTCATTTTAATTTAATTCCTAATAAATAAAAGTGCCGAAAGAGGAATATCCGGCCTGCGTATGCAGAAGGGATATTCCTCTTTTGTAATCAATATCGAATGTAATTTTCAGGTTGCTGTCACCGAAGGCGCATCAGATGGCGTTTCCGTGGGGACTTCAGTAGCTGGCGGCGTCACAGGATCCGGGGTAGGTGAAGGCGTCGCTGTGGCGGGCGGGGTAGGCGTTGCTGTAGGAGCCGGTGTTGTCGTAGCGGGCGGTGGGGTAGGTTCCGGAGTTGGTGTTGCGCTGCTGCCGGAATTGCTGCCGGACGAAGTGTTTCCGGAACTGCCGCCACTCTGAGCGTACTGCTGCGCCGGTGAGAGCTCCTGACGCAAGGTGTAAGGCTCTGAATAATAGACAACAACCGGCGTTCCGACTTCCAGGGATTCATACAGGGTCTTTGCGTCACTTAAGTGCATATTAATGCAACCGTGAGAACCGTTGTACAGGTAAGCGGTGCTGCTCCAGTTGGAACGGCCGTTGTCATAGTCATGGAAGCCGATGCCTACGCTGGGAATAAAATTCATCCAGTAGGTGCATTTGGCCGTATATATCGGCTGGCCGGTGGCAGGGTTGATTTCGCCCTTCATGGTGTGCGGACTGGATTTGTATGCCAGATAGTACCAGCCCTCCGGGGTGTACCGCCAGGTAGTCATGCTTCCGGATACGATGTTGGTATCGAATACAAGAGCGCCGTCCTTATAATACCAGAGATGCTGGCGGGAAAGGTTCAGCTCCACATATGTATTTCCCAGACCGTGATTGCCAATGCCGCCGCCTGTAGTGAGATAGACAGGCTCACGGGTAATATGCTGATTCTCGTCAATCTGCGTTTTCAGAGCAGCCAGTTCTCCTTCTGTATCCAACTGGTAACCGGTATAGGTACTCAGATCCCCGTACGGTACAGAGATGGTTCCGTCCATGGTTGTATCGAAAAGATGGTCTGCGCCTGCGCTGGTAGTTTTGGAATCCAGGTCTGCGACGAATGCCCGGAGATTTTCTTCATAAACAGCTTCGTCCCTTGTATAACTGCCATCTGCATTCTGGGTCAGCCAGCTTCGAAGCATCTCAGGGGTCAGTTCAGCAGTGGTGCCGTCAGGAAGATTGTAGATGATATGCGCATTGGCCAGCTTGTTCAGCTGTTCTGCCTGTTCCTGAATCTTTGGATCGTCTGCCAGAACAGCGGGCCGTACATAGAGCTCCTTTTCTTCCAGATCCAGACTGGTGTCGCCGGCGGTGACAGCGTCGTTAACAGCGGCGACGACTTCAGAGGGATTCAGGGTGTTTCCCTCTTCCGGAGGAATGATTACATACTGATCCGTCTGGTATTCAACCCGGGCGTCAGTCGGAGGCGTCATGGAGGCTTCCTGGAGCTCCGGGAGGGCTGTGATCAGGGCGTCCAGCTGTTCCTGACTGTAGGTGACGGAGTGTTCCGCAGTATAATTATGTTCTTTCTTGACCTCTCCGGCCCAGAAAAGGAGATTTTGCCGGCCCAGAAGCTCCTGTACGGAGCCGTCTGAGACATAGGTATAGTCGAATTCTGATCCTTCTATGTTTTCCGTGGTTCCTCCGCGAAAATGAACGGCCAGAGAATATTCTTCCACAGCCTTCTGAAGAAGCGCTTCCGCTTCTTTGGCGGTCAGGCCGGAGCAGTCTATACCGTTGATGACGGTGTTTGGAAAGAAAATATCCCTGTACTTGCTGCCCATAAGGGTATAAACCAGCAGAATGACAGCGATACACAGCGCCGCCCCGAGCGCTGACGCAATTATGATGATTTTTTTCTTTTTGTTCATAACCCGATCCCCTCTGGTAAATTAAAATA
>DVJR01000038.1 GCA_018716575.1 Candidatus Scatomonas merdavium
TGTCTATATGACTGCCGGAGCCAATAAGTTTCTCCGCATTTATTACGGACGGGTAAGGGAATACCTCGCTTCACTGGAGAAATCCCAGGAAAGCTGATTTCAATCTCATAGTTTGAGTTTGCTTCAGGCCAACGCATTGCGGTGGTCTTGTTGTGATACCCTTTTTCAACCTGTATAAATTTTTCAAAGCTCATCAATTTCTGCTTGACTTTTTATTCGCAGACTCCAAATGCAACCTCCAAAACATCACACGCTTTATTTATCCTTGACACCGCAGATATTTTCCAGTCATCCCGCAAAGCTCCATGTCAGATAATGCCGTGACTATGCTGCAATCGACTAAGCGTACGGTTCAGCGGATAAAAGCTGATTAACAGCCGCATTGATTTCACCATACATGTAGTTTTGCGGGGTTTGGGTACAGAGGGAGGGAAGAAAACAGGATAGAAAATACCTCTGTCTCCGGCTGCCTTTGCCGGGATGCTAACCATCCTGCGGTTTCGGATTTTTGCGTTGGCACCGGAAGGGGAGACTGTCTGAGCGAAGCGAGTTTCTCCCCTTCCGGCGCCGGTTTTAGCAAAAGTCCGGAACTGCATAGATGGTCTTGCATCCCGAAACAGCAACCGGAGACAGAGGTATTTTCCATCCGTTCGTTTTTTTCTCTGCGCCCTCCCCGTCAAGCCGGAATATTTACTCTCTCCTCAGCGCATCTATGGGATTCAGGTTCGCCGCCTTTATAGATGGCAGCAGCCCGAAGACGATTCCGATCAGCATGGAAAAGGCCACGCTTCCGATAATGGCAGGTATGCTGATGGCCACGGGGGTTCCGGACATCCTGGCAATCACCTGAGCCAGTATAATGCCGACGATAACGCCCAGCACGCCGCCGCAGCTGGTCAGCACAGCTGACTCCGTCAAAAACTGCGTCAGAATTTTTCTCTTTCTGGCTCCTACCGCCTTCTTCAGGCCGATTTCACTGGTCCGCTCTGTCACAGAGACCAGCATAATATTCATTACGCCGATTCCGCCTACCAGCAGGGAAATACTCGCTACCCAGATCAGCAGATTATTTGTGCTGGCTCCCAGCTCCTGCTGATTTCTGGCACGCTCCAGCAGATCTTCCGCCTTATAGGCAAAATCTCCGTCCGAGGACACCACAGACCTCCCCATGATTTCTGCCGCTTCACGTCCCACGCGAGTCATATCTTCCGCCTTTGTCGTTCTGACCACCGCATTCTGCGGCTCGTCATAGAAAAACACTATGGACCAGCAGGCATCAGGCATCAGCACCGTACCATACTCCTCCTGGCTGTAATTCAGATAATCCTGAAAAGAATTAATCACCGGCTGAAAGCTGTCTGCTTTTTTGATAAGTCCTATCACAGTGAACGGCTCTGAACGGAATTCAATGGTTTTTCCAAGGGCGCCGCCCTCCGGAAACAGCGATGCCGCGGCAGCTTCATCCAGCAGCACCACTTTATGGTGGTCGGTATAATCTTTTTCCACAAAATTTCTTCCTTCGTATACCACATAGCCGCAGGTGTCCAGATAATTTCTGTCCACGCCCATGGCTTTTCCGCTGTTCATGGTATAAGTGCCATTGGTGACTCCGTCCACGTAACTGCGATAGTTATAGAAAGACGCATTCTCCACGTCGTTCAGTGCAAGAATTTCATCCTTCTGCTCCTGACTGATCTGGACAACACCCGAAGGCGCACCGCCGTCCATCCAGTATTCCGATTCCCCCTGCATCAGGGTGATTTTTACATTGTTATTTCCCGCTCCAATCAGGTTCTGCATAATCTGCTGGTTTGTGCCCTCGATGGTGGACACAATACCGATAAT
Source organism: Candidatus Scatomonas merdavium (assembly GCA_018716575.1). Classification (GTDB taxonomy): domain Bacteria; phylum Bacillota; class Clostridia; order Lachnospirales; family Lachnospiraceae; genus Scatomonas; species Scatomonas merdavium. The sequence continues at coordinate 1,846 of DVJR01000038.1, forward strand.
AGAAGCAATACCGATGATCACGCCCAGCATGGTCAGAAAGGAGCGCATCTTATGGGACCAGATTCCCTGAATCGATAAACGAATATTTTCTAACATCTCTGCCCTCCTTAATAGCCATACAGCTCTGACATGCTGCCCTCTCTGGTAGCCGCTCCCTCCCGAACCTCCTGTCCGTAAGGGAAAGCCAGCCAGTCGTCCCATGTCACGCCTGACAGTATTTCATAGCCAGATCCCGAAAGCTGTCCTACGGTAATTGTCTGTTTCTTCAGCTTTCCGTTTTCGTCACGCAGATACACGTATTTTTCACCGTTTTCTTCCCGGATAAATGCATTCCAGAGATACAGCGCATCGGAGCTGCCCATCGTATCCGCCGCGTTTCCGGAGACCGTCAGACTTACCCATTCCTGGCTGGAGAAGCCCTGAACCTCGGATTCAATATATGCGGTAAACGGATAGTAGGAAGCGTTGTCGCCCATGGAAAACATGCCGCTTTCGTCCGGATACGGAGAAATTTCTTTTACCACCGCATCGCAGACCGCCCCGCTCTGCCATGACATTACCGTCAGCGTATCGCCTTCTTTCAGTTCATCCAGACGAAGTTCACTGATACCACCCCTGACGAACATTCCCTCTGTGCTGTTGACCTGCAGAAACGCGGAGCCATCCCCGGGCGGATTCTCCGGATCGCCGGCTTTTTTCACCACGCCATTTAACTTTGCCCGAACCACGCCATCCTCCATGGCTTTCTCCGCCTGCTGAATTTTCAGGTCTGATTCTTTCTGATCCAGCTGCAGGCTTTTCAACGTCTCTTCCTGCTCCCGGATAGCCGCTTCCAATTCTTCCTTTGTATAAGTCATGCCGTCCGTCACAAGTCCCAGTCCGGCAGAATCATAATCTGAATCCATTTTCACCTGCGGTTCTGCCGTTTTCAGAGAAACGGCTGCTGCTCCGGAAGCAGCGGCGGATACCCTGCTGACATCCACATTTCCGGTAGCCAGATTCAGCTTTCCCTGCCAGTCAGGCGGATACTCTGCGGAAATTTGTGCGGCATCCTGCATCCAGGCCTTCAGCAGCTTTCCGCCCACCTTATCCCCTTCATGAACTTCCAGCACAAAATAGTAATGGGCCTCCGGATTCTGAGCTGCCGCCTCGGTAGCTTTCATCCTGAGTGCGTTCATGAAATCGGCCTGGATCACAGCCCCGTCTTTGCAGAGATAGCGATAGGGGTTCACCGCCGTGCCCAGCATGGCGCCATGCTCCGCCTCCGGAGCGTTGTAAGCCTCCGCTTCGGCAGTAAGCGTTCCCAGAGCCTCAACCTGGCTGTAATCCGGAACTGCAAGCGACCATCTGGCATACAATTCTGTATCCTCTGTCAGCGTTTCCTCAGGGTCAAAAGGCACCGTACAGATCTGATCCTTATACCATCCTCCGAACACATACCCTTCCTCTGTCAGAAGATACGCCTGTTTTTCTTCTTCCTTCAGTCCATTCAGATAATCCTGAAAGCTCTGGCCCTTTTCCAGCAGCACATCTTCCGGTACCGTTCCGTGTCCGTTGGAGTGAAAGCGCACCCGGTATTCGCTGACCGGCGCTTCCGTAGGCGTGGGCGTAGGCGTCGGTTCTTCCGTGGGCTCAGGCTCCTCCGGCACACCCGGAAAACCGCCCTCTCCCGGATTCTCCGGGAAAAGTATGCCCGGATCGTCTGTCCAGCCTCCCGTTCCGCCGTTGTCCGACACAGGCTTTGTATTCCGGAGCTTCTTCAGATTTTCCTGAGCCACCTGGACCTTCAGATCAATCTGCTGGCGATTCAGCTTTTCCCGCTCCAGGTTCAGGCTGGTCATGGCCGTATCGTAGGTCAGCAGCACATCCCCTTCCTGGACTGTGTCACCTTCCTTTACCATCACTTCAGAGACCGTCTGCGTATCCGTCAGATAGACATCCTGAGACACATCCGACGTAATCATACCCTGCATCTCCGAGCTGTACCAGCCGCCGCCGTAATTCAGTTCTCCTGCCGAAACTACCATGACCGGCTGACGATTCGCGGCGCGTACGCCGAGCACAATACCGCTGACCGCTCCCACAGCGATCACAGCTGTCAGCACGCCTGCCAGAATTTTCTTACTTTTCGTCACAGCGCAGCCACCTCCTCATACTCCAGAATCCCGTCCCGTATTTCCACTTTCCGGGACGCCCACGATGCGATCTCCGCATCGTGCGTAATCATCAGGATGCTGACCCCTTCTTTATTCAGCTCCTGAAACAGTTCCATTACCTGGCGGCCGGACCGGGAATCCAAAGCTCCCGTGGGCTCATCTGCCAGAAGGATCTTCGGCCGGTTAACCATAGCCCTGGCAATAGCCACTCTCTGCTTC
>DVJR01000039.1 GCA_018716575.1 Candidatus Scatomonas merdavium
GAAAAAGCCCTGGAGGTGCTGGCGGCTCAGGAGTAGGGGGGAGAAGTTCAATTGCCGCAGCATAGCGCGTGAAGAAGACGGTGATCCCGGGAAAGAGAAGGAGAACGTATGAAAATACAGGTGTTGATAGAAAATACTGCGCTGGAAACCGGCACGCAAAAGGCGCTCTGGCATGAACACGGCCTGAGCCTGCTGATAGAAACGGGCAGCCGCCGGATTCTGTTTGATACGGGGAAAAGCGGGCGGTTTGCGGAAAACGCGGATCTTCTGGGGGCGGATCTGTCAGAGGTGGAGCTCCTGGTGCTTTCCCATGGCCATTACGACCACGGCGGTGGAATTCTGACCTTTCTGGAGCGAAACCGCCGGGCAAAGGTCTATATACAGGACAGAGCCTTTGAAAACCACATGGCCAGGCGGGGCGACGGCCATCTGGATGATATCGGCATTTCAGAAGAAATACGGACATCGCCTCAGGTGGTGCTGCTGTCCGGCGACAGACGGATTGACGAAAACATACTGCTGTTTACTTCGGTGAAAAGCAGCCGCCTTCTGTCCGGCTCCAACCGGGTGCTGCTGATGCGAAGCGGCCCGGATTACGTTCAGGATACTTTTGCCCATGAGCAGAATCTGCTGCTGACGGCGGAAGGAAAGCGGGTGCTGATCTCCGGCTGCGCGCACCGGGGAATCGTCAATATCATGGAGCGGGCGCTGGAGCTCGCAGGGGGGCCGCCGGACGCGGTGATCGGCGGCTTCCACCTGTCCAATCCGGGAGAGGGCGGCACAGAGCCGGAAGAGCTGGTGAACGGAGTGGCGGATTATCTGGATTCTTTTTCCGCACGGTATTATACCTGCCACTGCACAGGACTTCCGGCCTACCGGATGCTGAAGGAACGGCTCGGCGAAAAAATCACTTATATTTCTGCGGGAATGGAATTTGAACTTTGAAAATGACTGCGGCCGGCAGCGGAAAATCCGAATATTTCCATCTGCCGGCCGCAGTCTGTCAGGATACTTTCCGGGGTTGGGCCGCAGTCTGTTCAGGCGTCCCGGCCCTTTACTTCATCCAGGTTCTTTTTCAGTTCGATCATCTTGTCACGCAGCTCTGCAGCCGTTTCGAAGTTCAGGTCTGCCGCTGCGGACTTCATCTGTTTTTCCACTTTTTTGATGAGCTTTTCCAGTTCCTGGCGGCTCATGGATTCCGGATCTTTTTCCATTCTGGTCTCCGTCTGCGCCACTTCTCTGGAAATGCTGATCAGATCCCGGACGCTCTTCTGAATGGTACGGGGCGTGATATTGTGTTCCCGGTTATAAGCCTCCTGCAGCTCCCGGCGCCGGGAGGTTTCATCAATAGCCTGCCGCATGGAATCCGTAATGGTGTCGGCGTACATGATCACGTGCCCGTTCACGTTCCGGGCAGCCCGACCGATGGTCTGTATCAGGGAAGTGCCGGAACGCAGGAAACCTTCCTTGTCCGCGTCCAGGATGGCCACCAGGGTGATTTCCGGAATGTCCAGACCTTCCCGGAGAAGGTTGATGCCTACCAGCACGTCGAATACGTCCAGCCGCATATCGCGGATGATTTTGGTCCGTTCCAGCGCGTCGATGTCGGAATGGAGATAGCGCACCCGGATGCCGGCTTCTTTCATGTAGTCCGTCAGATCCTCGGCCATCCGCTTGGTCAGCGTGGTGATCAGCACTTTATGGTGCTGTTCGGTTTCCTTGTTGACTTCTCCGATCAGATCGTCGATCTGGCCCTCCACCGGGCGCACTTCCACTTTCGGATCCAGAAGGCCTGTGGGGCGGATAATCTGTTCGGCCCGGAGCATTTCATGGTCAGCTTCGTATTCGCCGGGGGTGGCGGAAACGAAAAGAATCTGATCGATTTTACTTTCAAATTCCCGGAAGTTCAGAGGACGGTTATCCTTGGCGGAGGGCAGGCGGAAGCCGTAATCCACCAGCGTGGTTTTCCGGGACTGGTCGCCGGAGAACATACCGCCGATCTGAGGGATGGTTTTGTGGGACTCGTCGATGATGATAAGAAAATCATCCGGGAAGAAGTCCATCAGTGTGTAGGGCGGCTGGCCCGGCTCCAGGCCGGACAGGTAGCGGGAATAGTTCTCAATTCCGGAGCAGACGCCGGTTTCCCGCAGCATCTCCATGTCAAAGTTGGTGCGCTCTTCAATTCTCTGGGCTTCCAGCAGCTTTCCTTCGCTTTTGAAATACTGCACCCGTTCTTCCAGTTCTTTTTCGATTTCCTTTGTGGCCCGCAGAATCGTATCCATAGGCACAACGTAGTGGGAGGCCGGAGCGATGGCCACGTATTTCAGATCGGCTTTCAGCTCTCCGGTCAGAGTGTCGATCTGGGTGACCCGGTCGATCTCGTCTCCGAAAAATTCCACACGGATGGCCGTATCGCTTTCTTCTGCGGGAATAATCTCCAGCACATCTCCGTGAACCCGGAAGGTGCCCCGGTGAAAATCCATTTCATTTCGTTCATACTGAATATCGATCAGCTCCCGGATGACCTCGTCGCGGTCCTTTTCCATGCCGGGACGCAGGGCAATAATCATGCGCTCATAATCCCTGGGGCTGCCCAGGCCGTAGATGCAGGACACGCTGGACACCACGATCACGTCTCTGCGTTCGATCAGCGAGGATGTGGCAGAGAGACGCAGCTTGTCGATTTCCTCGTTGCGGGAGGAATCCTTGGCGATGTAGGTGTCAGAAGACGGCACATAGGCCTCGGGCTGGTAGTAGTCGTAGTAGGAGACGAAATACTCCACTGCGTTGTGTGGGAAGAATTCTTTGAATTCGCTGTAGAGCTGTGCCGCCAGAGTCTTGTTATGGGCGATGATCAGCGTCGGCTTATTCAGCTGCTGGATGACGTTCGCCATCGTAAAGGTTTTGCCGGAGCCGGTGACGCCCAGAAGGGTCTCGCACTGGTTGCCTTCCTTGAAACCTTTGACAAGGTCGGCGATCGCCTGGGGCTGGTCGCCGGTGGGCTTGTATTCTGATATTAATTCAAAATGATCCATAGTAAAATTT
>DVJR01000040.1 GCA_018716575.1 Candidatus Scatomonas merdavium
GCACACAACCCTACTGAAAAAACATCTAAATCGCTAACTCACTCGGTCTACATCCAAATCGACTACTCAACCCTCTGTAAATTTCAGTAGATATGTTCTGTCATAGGCTATTTCGCAGTCAGTTCCGGTCTTCTGCTCTGACGGCAAGATGCTCGAAAACACCCAGAAATCAAACACTTTTCATGAGTCAATCCTTCACGCGTGACATCAATACTACCGTCTCCACATGCACAGTCATCGGAAACATGTCCGCCGGCCTCACTCTCCGCAGCTCATACCCCCGCCCGCAGAGATACTTCAGATCCCGGGCCAGGGTGGCCGGGTCGCAGCTCACGTACACGATCCGCTCCGGCTGCATCTGCACCATAGTCTCCAGGAGGCTTTCCTCGCACCCTTTCCGGGGCGGATCGACCACAATTACATCTGCGTGTGCCTTTTCGCCGTGCTCCTGCTCATAGCGGGCGTAATATCCGGGCAGCACCTCTTCCGCCTTTCCCACATAGAATTCCGCGTTTTCAATTCCGTTCTCCGCCGCATTCCGGCGCGCGTCCTCTATGGCCTGGGGCACGATCTCCACGCCGTACACTTTTCCGGCCTGTCTGGCCAGGAAGAGAGAGATCGTCCCGATTCCGCAGTAGAGATCCCATACGGTCTCGCTGCCGGTGAGCCCAGCGAATTCCAGAGCCGTTTCATACAGTCTTTTGGTCTGGACGGGATTGACCTGATAGAAGGACAGCGGCGAAATCCGGTATTTCACCGGGCCAATGCAGTCCGTAATATACGGCCTCCCCCAGACTGTGGAAACATTATCTCCCAGGATCACATTGGTGCGGGCCGTGTTGCTGCTGAAGGTAATGCCGGCCATGCCCTTTATCTTCTTCAGGCGGCTCACCAGCCTCTCCGGGGCCGGCAGCTCCGCGCCGTTTATCACCAGGCAGACGATCATCTCTCCCGTAGAGAAGCCGCGGCGCACCAGCACATGGCGCACCAGGCCCCGGCCGTCCGCCTCGTCATAGGCCGGAATCCTGTTCTCCCGCATCCAGTCCAGCACGCCCTCCAGCACCGGCCGGTTCTCCGGCGCGCCCAGCAGGCAGTCCTTGCAGGGGATGATCGTGTGGGTCCGCCCCGCATAAAAGCCGGCCACCAGATTTCCTTCCCGGTCATATCCGATGGGAAACTGTGCCTTATTCCGGTAGCGCCAGGGATCTTCCATACCGATAATGGGCTCCATGGGCGGATTTTCAAAGCCGCCGATCCGCTGCAGGTCGTTTTTTACCTTGTTTTCCTTATACCGGAGCTGTTCCCGGTAGTCCAGCATCTGAAGCTGGCAGCCGCCGCACTGGCGTGCGACCGGGCAGCGGGGCTCCACGCGGTTTTCCGACGGCGTCAGGATCTCCATCAGCCGGCCGTATCCGTAATTTTTCTTTGCCTTGATCACCTTTGCCCGGATGACGTCTCCGATTACCGTATCCTTCACAAACAGCGTATAGCCGTCTGCCTTCCCGATGCCTTCCCCGTTCTGTCCCATGTCCTCGATCCGCACTGTCACCAGATCATTTTTCTGATAGCCCATTCTGTCTCCCATCTCTTTCTTCATTTTCAGTCAGAATTTAAAAGGGGCGAAGCCGTCTCAAGCTGCCTCGTCCCTCTGCTTTTCATATCTCTCCGGTTCTCCGGATATTGGATTCGAAAATCCGGTTGTATCCCAGCCATTCGTCCTTTTCCCCGGCGTTTTCCAGCACCTCTCTCAGGGTCTCCATGCGGGCGTCCGTATTGTCCGCCAGATTCAGCGCCAGCGCCTCCGCCAGAGCCGGCTTCTTGGGAGATCCGTATTCCAGTTCCCCGTGATGGGCCAGAATACAGTGCTTCAGCTCATTTTCCAGCTTCGCGGGGAATCCCGGAATCGCCGCCGCACCGTCATGCACCATCTCCGCGCCGATCATGATATGGCCCAGAAGCTGGCCGTCGTCGGTATAGTCATTCTGGGGAAATGCGGAAAGCTCCCGCGTCTTTCCGATATCGTGAAAAATGGCGGCCGTAATCAGCAGATCTCTGTTCAGCACCGGATAGGCCTTCGTGAAATACTGGCAAAGGCGGGTCACGCTCAGCGTGTGCTCCAGCAGGCCGCCGATAAATCCGTGATGAACGCTTTTTGCCGCGGAACTGCTCCGGAAGCGGCGTATGAACTCCTGATCCTCCACAAAATACCGCTTCAAAAGCGCCGAAAGATAGGGATTGCCGACGCTTTCCACATAGGTCAGCAGCTCCTGATACATTTTCTCAATATCATAGCGGCTGGAGGGCAGATAATCCGCCGGATCATACTCTCCCTCTGACGCCTTCCGCGCCCGCTTGATGGAGATTTGCAGAGCGCCCGCGAAGCTGTTCACGTCGCCCATCACTTCTATGTAATCCAGGGCTTCGAACTCGTCGATTCCCACAGAATTAGGCTCCCATATCTTTCCGTCTATGGTGCCGGTCTTATCCTGCAGAATCACGTTATCATAGGGCTTTCCGTTTTTGGTCACAGCAGACTGCCGGAATTTACACAGATAAATTCCGGAAATCCGGGTGCCCTCCCGCAGTTCCCTGATATATTTCATAATAATACTCCTCCTCCGCCTGCCGGACAGGCGATTGCTCTCTCTTTTTATTCTGCCGCTGTATTTCCTATATCTCTCCCACCGTCACGTCGAAGGTCACTTCCACATAGCCCTCCGCGCCCATGCGCATGGCCGCCACAGTCACGGTCTGCCCGGGAGTGAGCTCCTTCAGGCTGTTGAAATACTCCCGGATGGTGGAGACTTCCGTATCCCCGACACGGACGATTACGTCATATTCCTTGATGCCCGAAAGCATGGCCGGAGAATCCGCCTGCACAGACGTGACCAGCACGCCCTTGGGGATTCCCGTTCTCTCGGAGATTTCCGCCGTCACATCCTGGCCCCGGATGCCGATATAGGCCTGGGCCTCGTCATTGGACAGCCGTTCGATCAGCTCCTTAATCTGGGAAATGGCCAGTCCGGTGACAATATTCTTATTCTCCGAAGTGCTGTAGCTCTGGGCGATAATACCTACGATCTCTCCGTCCAGGTTCACCAGTATGCCGCTGCCGTCGCTGCTGCCCAGGATATCCGTGGTCAGCAGATTGTATTCCGTATCCAGAGTGGATATCTTATTGGTGACGGAGGTGACGACGCCGTAAGCCACCGAATCGCTGTACCCGATGGGGCTTCCCAGGGCCAGCACCGGCTCTCCCTGAGATACGCTGTAGGAATTTCCCAGCGGGGCCACTTCGATATTCTCCAGGGTTGTCTCATCCACATCCTCGCGGCCCACCCGCAGAATCGTCAGCCCGGTATTGCCGTCATGGCGCTGATAAATGGCGTCAACCATGGTACCGTCAAAAAACGTCACCTGTATGCGCTCCACGTTCTCCACCACACGGTACTCTGTCAGCACGAACAGATCCTGGCCGTTGTCCGCCACAATCAGTCCGGAAATCTGCTGCTGATTCTCATAATTCTGATTGAAATAATCCATCTGACTGGTAATGCCGATGACAGTCACCAGCGCGCGCTTGGGCGTCTCCGCCACAGCCAGCATTTCCTGATAGACCTCCCGGTAATCCTCCAGGCTGATGGTTCCTTCCGACTCTGCCTCCTGAGTCGGCTCCGGCGTGGGCGTCTCCGTCTGCTGAACCTCCTGTGTGGGTTCCGGAGTAGGCGTGGTTTCCGACTCCGGCGTATCATCTGACGGGATGCTCACCGGCGGCGGGCTTTCCGTCCCCACCAGCTCTTCCGCAACAGGCACCATTTTGACAAACACGAAGGCCGCAATGATGCCTGCCGCCACGGCTGCCGCCGCTATTGCCGCAATTTTCAGCAGCAGCGCCCGTTTGTTCAGCGGTTTCTTCTTGATTACTTCTTTGATAAAATGATAGGGTTTTTCATCCATAAGCAAATCCCCCATATCAAAAACCTGTATAATCCTGAATTATTTTAACAGAAACATATGAACATTCTATGAATAATTTGGCGGAAAAAGCTCTTTTCCAGAGGAAGATTTTAGAGTACAATAGGGGCAGGAAAGGAAACAGTCATGAACGAAAAAGCTCTTAAAATTCTGGAATACGATAAAATTATAGATATGCTGACCCGCTGTGCGTCTTCCCCTCTTGGGCAGGCGCGGTGCCGGGTTCTGACTCCGTCCGGCGACCTCGCCGCCATCCGCTCCATGCAGAGCCAGACGGCAGACGCCCTGAAGCGCCTGTTCCGAAAGGGCAGCATCTCCTTTGGAAATGCCAGAGACATCCGGCCATCTCTGAAAAGGCTGTCCGTAGGCGGCTCTCTGAATCAGTCCGAGCTGCTGGCCATAGCCGGGCTTCTGGAAAACGCGGGACGTGTAAAGGCTTACGGGCGTCATGAAAATGCAGATACCGCTGCCGACAGCCTGGATGCCTTTTTCGAAGGGCTGGAGCCGGCGGCGCCCCTGTCGTCAGAGATCCGCCGCTGCTTTCCCTCTGAGGATGAGGTCAGCGACGACGCCAGCCCCGCTCTGCGCCAGATCCGCCGCTCTATACGCACCAGCGGCGAACGGATACACGCGCAACTGAACAGCATGGTAAACGGTCCCTTGCGGACATACCTGCAGGACGCCGTCATCACCATGCGAAACGGGCGCTACTGCATTCCTGTCAAATCGGAATACCGCTCCCAGGTCCCCGGTATGATACACGACCAGTCCTCCACCGGTTCCACGATCTTCGTGGAGCCTGTGGCTGTTGTGAAGCTGAACAACGATATCCGGGAGCTGGAGATTCAGGAGGCACGGGAGATCGAAGCCATACTGGCAGCCTTAAGCGAGCAGACCGCCCAGTATACGGAACTTTTGCAGTATGATATGGAGACCCTGGCCGAGCTGGACTTTATTTTCGCCCGGGCGTCCCTGGCCATGGAAATGAACGCCACCGAACCGGTATTCAACACGGACGGCGTCATCCGGCTGCGGCAGGCCCGTCACCCCCTGATCGACAGGAAGAAGGTGGTGCCCATCGACCTGACCCTGGGTGAGACCTTTGACCTTCTGGTGGTGACAGGGCCAAACACGGGCGGCAAAACCGTTTCCCTGAAAACGGCGGGCCTTCTGTCCCTGCTGGGACAGTCCGGCCTTCATATTCCGGCCCTGGACCGGTCCAGCCTGGCTGTATTTGACGAGATTTACGCGGATATCGGCGACGAGCAGAGCATCGAGCAGTCCTTAAGTACCTTTTCCTCCCACATGACCAATGTAGTCTCATTTCTGGAAAAGGCGGACCGCCGTTCGCTGGTGCTCTTCGATGAGCTGGGAGCCGGCACTGACCCCACGGAAGGGGCCGCTCTGGCCATCGCCATCCTCTCCCATCTCCATTCCCAGGGGATACGGACCATGGCCACTACCCACTACAGTGAGCTGAAGATCTACGCCCTGTCCACAGACGGGGTGGAGAACGCCTGCTGTGAATTCGACGTGGAGACCCTGCGTCCCACTTACCGCCTGCTGATCGGCGTTCCCGGGAAGAGCAACGCCTTCGCGATCTCCTCCAAGCTGGGGCTGCCCGACTACATCATCCAGGCCGCCCGGGAGCAGATCAGCGAGCAGGATGAATCTTTCGAGGACGTGCTGACTTCTCTGGAGCAGAGCCGTGTGACCCTGGAGAGAGAACGGCAGGAAGTGGAACGCTACCGCCGCGAGGCGGAGGAGCTGCGGCAGCAGCTTTCGGAAAAACAGGAAAAGCTCACCGCCCAGAGGGAACGGATTCTCCAGAAGGCCAACGAGGAGGCCCACGCCATCCTGCGGGAAGCCAAAGAATACGCCGACCAGACCATGCGGGATTTCCAGAAATTCGGAAAGACCTCTATTTCCGCCAGGGAAATGGAGAAGCGCCGGTCCGCCCTGCGGGAAAAGATGGACAAAGCCGGAGCGAAGGCTGCTCTGAAGCCGGCGGAACGCCCGGCGGGCACCCTGAAGCCCTCCGACCTGTCCATCGGCGATACGGTAAAGGTGCTGAGCATGAATCTGAAGGGTACGGTCAGCACCCGTCCGGACTCCAAAGGAAATCTTTTCGTCCAGATGGGGATTATCCGCTCCAAGGTGAATATTTCCGATCTGCAGCTCATCGACGAACCGGTTATCACCGGAAAGGGCTTTGCAAAGACGGGCTCCGGCCGCCTGAAAATGAGCAAGTCCGCATCCGTCCGCACGGAGATCAATCTGCTGGGATGCACGGTGGACGAGGCCGTGGCCGAACTGGATAAATATCTGGACGACGCCTATCTGGCACATCTGCCCAGCGTCCGCATCGTTCACGGAAAAGGCACCGGCGCTCTGCGTAAGGGAATTCACGCCTATCTGCGCACACAGAAGCACATAGCCGATTTCCATCTGGCAGAATTCGGGGAGGGCGACGCCGGAGTAACAATTGTCACTTTCAAAAAATGAGGAGGAATGACTGACCATGATCGCAAAACAGAAAATTCTCATCGTAGATGACGATAACAATATCGCAGAGCTGATCTCTCTCTATCTGACGAAGGAATGCTATGAGTGCCAGATCGTCAATGACGGCGAGGCGGCGCTGCAGGTGCTGGATTCCTTCCAGCCCAACCTGGTGCTGCTGGATCTGATGCTGCCCGGTATGGACGGCTACCAGGTCTGCCGGGAGATCCGTCACAAATCCAATCTGCCCATCATCATGCTTTCCGCCAAAGGAGAGATTTTCGACAAAGTGCTGGGCCTGGAGCTGGGCGCTGACGATTACATCATCAAGCCCTTCGATTCCAAGGAACTGGTAGCACGTGTCAAGGCGGTACTCCGCCGCTTCCAGCCCGCTGCGCCCGCTGCTTCCCAGACCAACGGAAAGTACGTGGAATATCCGGATCTGATAGTGAATCAGACCAATTATTCCGTTCTTTATAAAGGCGAAACGGTGGATATGCCTCCCAAGGAGCTGGAGCTTCTGTATTTTCTGGCTTCTTCGCCCAATCAGGTATTCACAAGAGAACAGCTTCTGGATCACATATGGGGCTATGAATACATCGGCGATACCCGGACTGTAGATGTGCATATCAAACGCCTCCGGGAAAAAATCAAAGACCACGCGAACTGGTCTATCAGCACCGTCTGGGGCATCGGTTATAAATTTGAGGTTAAATCGTAATGAAACAGAGGCTTTTCTGGAAATTTCTGATTATATATATACTGATCGGAATCGCCGGCTTCGTAATGATCGCCACTCTGGGCTCCCGTGTGACCGAGAAAGCACTTGTGGATACCAGGAGCATGTCCCTGTACAGGGAGGCTTCCCGCATCGCCACCTATCAGGCTTCCCGTTACTATACAGGCGACAGCTCACTGGAAGATACCTACGGCAACCTGACGGCGCTGGCTGATTTTCAGGACACACAGATCTGGCTGGTCAGCACAGACGGTGAAATTTTCCTGAACACAAGTGAAGCGCTCAGTCCTGAGGATACTGATGTGCTGGAGGACTTCGATCCCATCGACCTGGGTTCGGATTATTACACTATCGGCCGGTTCTTCGGTTATTTTAACAGCGATATGTTAAGCGTCATGGTTCCCGTAACCTCACGCCTGAACATACAGGGCTACGTTGCCGTCCACCTGCCCATGAACCAGATCTATCAGGAACGCGAGGTGCTGCTGGGGCGGTTCTATATTCTGTTCCTGCTCCTGTTCCTTCTGTTTCTGTCGGTCCTGATTCTGGTGGTCTTTACAGTCAACCGGCCTCTGAAAAAAATTATCCGGGGCGCTCAGGAATACGCTGCCGGAAATCTGGAATACAATATTTCCGTAGCCTCCAACGATGAAATGGGCTACCTGGCACGCACCCTGAACTATATGTCGGACGAGATGAACAAAACCGGAGAATATCAGCGAAAATTCATCGCCAACGTATCCCATGATTTCCGTTCTCCTCTGACCTCTATCAAGGGCTACGTGGAGGCTATTCTGGACGGGACAATCCCGCCGGAGATGCAGGAACGGTATCTGAAAATCGTACTTTTCGAAACAGACCGGTTAAATAAGCTTACCCGGAGCATGCTGACGCTGAACAATGTAGATGCCCAGGGCTATCTGCTGGATATTACAGATTTCGACATCAACACTGTTATCAAGGATACCGCCGCCTCCTTTGAGGGAACCTGCACCTCCAAACATATTTCTATCGAGCTGCTCCTGGCCGCTGAGACCCTGTACGTCTCCGCCGACTATGGCAAAATCCAGCAGGTGCTGTACAACCTTATTGACAACGCCATCAAATTCAGCCGCAATGATTCTTCCATACAGGTGGAAACCACAGAACGCCACGGCAAAGTTTCCGTATCCGTGCGGGATCACGGCATCGGAATTCCGCGGAACGCCATTTCCAAAATCTGGGACCGTTTTTATAAGATTGACTCTTCCCGGGGCAAAGACCGGAAGGGCACCGGCCTGGGACTGGCCATCGTCAAGGAAATCATTAATGCCCACAATCAGAATATCAATGTAGTCAGCACGGAAGGAGCCGGAACGGAATTTGTTTTCACTCTGGATAAGGCAGGAGCGAAAAAAGCGTCTCAAACGTGACACACTGTCCGCGTTTGAGACGCTTTTTCACTGAAATTTCTTCCGTTACCAGGGGCGGCTCCGCAGATGCCCTGTTCCGGTCATTTTTTCAAAGCCATGCTGCCGAAGGGCCTCATACAGGATGATGGCCGCCGAGTTGCCCAGATTCAGGGAACGGGTCTCCTCCAGCATGGGAATCCGTATGGCCGTATCCCGGTTTTCCCACAGGATCTCCTCCGGAATCCCGGCGCTTTCCTTGCCGAACATGATATAACAGCCGTCTTCATACTCGACCTCCGTATACATTCGCGGCGCTTTAGTGCTTGCATAATAAATCTTCGCGCCGGGATTTCTCTCCAGAAAATCCCGGTAGTCGATATAGGTGGTTACATCCAGCCTGTCCCAGTAATCCATTCCCGCCCGCTTCAGAGCTTTTTCATTGATTTTAAAGCCCAGCGGTTCGATCAGATGAAGACTGGTTCCTGTAGCTGCGCAGGTTCGTCCGATATTCCCGGTATTGGCCGGTATCTCCGGCTCATGAAGCACGATATGAAAGTGCGCCATCCCTTTTCGTCCTTTCTGTCTCCGTATTTCCCCGTTTCTCAGTTGTGTCACTGCCGAAGCGCCCTGTACAGCTCGTCCGCCTGAGGCCTGTCCAGGTAGCGAATCTCTCCGTTATTCCGCAGAATCCGCGCCTTCTCGCCCGTCGTTTTCCCCACAACAGTTCCATGAATGCCCGCCTGCTCCAGCTTCTCCACCACAGCGTGTCCGTCGTCCGCTACGATCAGCATGGAACCGCTGGACATAATCTGGTAGGGATTCACCCCGAAAAATTCGCAGATTTCCACTGTCTCCTGCCGGAGCGGGATAGCCCGGAGATCGCACTCCAGCCCTACGCCTCCGGCTTCCGCAATTTCCCACAGCGCGCCGAATACGCCCCCTTCTGTAATGTCATGCATGGCCGTTACTCCCGCCTCTATGGCCGCCCTGGCATCGGGCACCACGGACAGATACCTGATAAATTCTCCCGCTGTCCTGATAAAATCCGGAGAAAACCGGGTCAGAAGCCGTTCTTCTCTTTCTCTGGCCAGAATTGCCGTGGCTTCCAGGCCGATCCACTTGCTGATAACGATATCCTGCCCCGGATGTATCCGATCCGGAGACAAAATTTTTTCCTTCTGTACTTTTCCCACGCCCGTCACAGAGATCAGCGGCTGCTTTACCACATCCGTTACCTCCGTGTGGCCGCCGAAAATCTCCATATTCAGCTCCTGACAGACATTTTCCGCCTCCTGCACCATTTTCCGGATCTCCGGCTCTTCCACATCCTCCGGCAGCAGCACGGTCAGCATAACGCCTACAGGCTCCGCTCCGGACGCCGCCAGATCATTTGCCGTAATGTGTATGCAGTGGCTTCCGATATCCTTCACCGTCCCGGTAATAGGGTCTGAGGACATGACCAGCACCTCTCCCGGGGAAGTCTCAAGAGCGGCGCAGTCCACGCCCACCGCAGGCCCTGTCAGAATCTCCTTTCTCCTGTGTTTTACCTGTTTAATCACAGACCGGACCAGCACCGGCTCCGGCAGTTTTCCAATCTTCATTCCGCTATTCCGTCTCTTTCTGTCACTTTCTTTTTCTGAGGCCGCAGCCTTTAAAATATGGCTCTATTCCGATGGCGCCTGTCCGTTCGGATACTGGCTGATGGCCTGGTATACCTGATTCAGATCTCCTGTGGCCGCCGCCGCTGAAATGGCCGAAACCGCCTCCGCGCCGGCGCCGCCGGTACCCACCGTATAGGTCCGGGGCGACATCTGATATTCACTGGAGTTGATCTGTTCCCTGGACTGCTCCTCGCCGTTCACATAGACAATCTTCCACAGCCGGGCCGAGCTGCCGGTATGGCCGGAGGATGTCTCCGTGACGCTTCCGTAAGACGCAGAAGAATCCAGCGTAATGGTCGTAGTCGGTTCTGTGGTAGACAGCGTCTCGCTTTCAAACTCCACCGTTCTGGACGGATCCCTGGTCTCATGACCATAGATGGCAAAGGCCACCTCCCCGTCTCCGGCAGACGCCTCTATGTAAATCGGAGCGTCCGTATTATTTACAAATTTGAAATCCTTCACGCCTTCTGCAATAGCTGCATCCATGGAGGGCTTCACATAGCTGACCGTCATGGAATGGCTGTACCGTTCCGTCACCTCCAGCTCGGAACGCAGCACCGCCAGATACAGGGTAGTCGATACCTGGCAGATACCGCCGCCATAGCTGTCCACCACGCTTCCCATCTCATAGGAGGCCGCCGGAAGATACCCTTCTTCCGCTGTAAAAGGCGCCATGGTATCTCCCACAGAAAGCTCCTCGCCCGGATAGAGCACGATGCCGTTCAGCCTGGACGCGCCTACAGATATATTCGTACTCCGGTTGGTATTCCAGGTTCCATATTCCGTACTGCTTTCTCCAAGCACATCCTGTACAAGAGCCAGCTGTTCCTCATCCCCCTGCGCTTCCACCACATCCGTAGCAGCGCTGACGCCTCCCTGGCCCCCGTGCCATTCTGATTCCATGTATTCCACAGTTTTCGAAACGGTATCCTCCACCCTGACAGATACTCCGTCCTGCCTGGGTGTTATGGAGAAGGTTCCGTCCTCGCCCCTCACCAGTCCCATATCCACAGCATCGCAATTCAGGGGCACACATTTTTCCTCCACCACACTCCGCACCGCATCCGCGGAAACGGTCAGATTCAGTTCCAGAACCAGCGGCCCGTTCTTTTCCACGTACCGCTCCATCCGAAACCTCTGCAGTACATTCCCCTGTCGTCCGGCAGACAGCGCCTGCTGTATTACCTCCGGATTGGAATAGCCAAGCCCCAGCTCCCCTGCTGTGACCGATACAGATCTGTCATTCACATAGAACACTATCGTATCCTGCTGCAGACGGGCCATTTTCTCACTGACCGCCTGACTGATCTCTTCCTCCGTCATACCCGATACATTCACATCTTCAATGTATACGCCCTCTGCCGCCACAGGCGTATCCTCCGCGGACACGCGTCCCGGAAAAAACAGAAGGCAGAGAAAAAACAGAGCCAGGCTTCCCAATGTCCATTTCACACTTTTCATACGCACACCTGCCTTACCGGGCCAGCTGCAGAATCAGCGGCAGAACCATCATCAGAACCAGCACGATGGCAATTACGGCAGTTACGATTTTTCGGGTCTTAGGTTTCATTCCGACGTTTCCTTTCCTGATATTCCACGCAATATTTCTGAAGAAAACATTCTTCACATTTCGGACTTCTGGCAAAACAGATCTGCCGCCCAAAGGTAATAATCTGTATGTTATAGAGAATCCAGTGATCTTTCGGGAGCACCTTCATCAGCTCATACTCCACCTTCTCCGGATCCGTCTCCTCTGTGAATCCCAGACGCCGGGAAATACGCTTCACATGAGTATCCACCACAATACTGGGATCGTGATAGATATTTCCGCGGATTACGTTGGCCGTCTTGCGCCCGACGCCAGGCAGCGCCGTCAGCTCTTCCAGCCTGCGGGGTACTTCTCCGCCATATTGTTCACAGATCGCCTTCGCGCATCCGATGATATTTTTCGCCTTATTATGATAAAAGCCCGTGGGTTTAATGTCCTGCTCCAGCTCTTTCAGATCCGCCCCGGCAAAGGCCTGCATATCCGGATATTTCTGAAACAGACTTTCTGTCACAATATTGACCCTGGCGTCAGTGCACTGTGCGCTCAGGATCGTGGCGATCAGCAGCTGTCCGGGATTTTCATGATTCAGATAACAGACGTACTCCGTCCCGTAATGTTCATCCAGCAGAGCCAGGATTTCTCCCGTCCTCTTCTTCATCTGTCGTCACCTCCTGGGTAATATCCGTAATCCGCGCCGCACCGTTTAAAGGATCACGGCAGGAATAATCAAATAATAGCACACAAAAGCCCTCCTGTCCAACAGCAGGCAGCCCCTTTGGAAACACCTCCGCATGTGTCACAGAACGAAGCTGCTTCCAGTCCAGCTCCGGATACCCCGGCAGGTACCGCCGCTCCTTTTCCTCACGCCGGTAAAACCGCCGCAGCATGTCGTTCCAGGGTTTCTGATCGTCAGCCCAGTCCGGCCGGCTCTTCAGATTCTCCCGTGCATACAGATCATACATCATACAGGAGCAAAATGCCCTCTCATTCCCCTCCTGCTCCCGGATAAATTCCAGCAGAATCTCATACCTCCGGAGCCTGCTGTGGGAAAGCTCCAGATACCCTTTTTTCTCATAAAAAAATCCAAGGGCCTCATACATGGAAAAAGCGTCCGGAAACAGCTTCTCCAGTTCCCGTATCGTCGCACAAAACTGTCCGCTGTTATAGTAAACTTCCACCATTTCTTCCACCAGCTTCAGCTTCAGCACCTCTCCATAGGACAGCCATCTGGTGGACAGCACCTCATAAGGCGCCTCCGCCTTCCACACACAGTCATATTCCGCCGCCTGATACCGCATATCCGTCCCACGCAGCACTTTCAGAAAACCCAGCTGCAGCTGCTGGGGCTGCAGGGCATATACCTGCGCAAAAGACTGCCGGAAGCTCTCATAATTTTCCCAGGGAAGCCCGGCTATCAGATCCAGATGCTGATGTATATTATTCCCGGCGCTGACTGCGCGCACACTGTCCGCGATTTTCCGAAAATCTGCCGTACGACGAATTTCCTTCAGCGTCCTCCCGTTGACAGACTGCACGCCGATCTCCAGCTGAACCAGCCCCGGGCGCATCCGGCTCAAAAGCTCCAGCTCTTCCCGCTCCAGCAGATCAGCCCCGATCTCAAAATGAAAATTCGTATATCCGTTATCATGCTCCAGCAAATACTGCCAGACAGCCATGGTGTGATCTCTCCTGCAGTTAAAAGTCCGGTCTACGAACTTCACCTGCGGCACCCGGGCATCCAGGAACACCTGCAGTTCCCGGCAGACCCGCTCCGTACTCCGGAACCGCAGCTTTCTTTCCACGGACGACAGACAGTATATGCAGGAAAACGGACAGCCACGGCTGGATTCATAATAAATAATCCGGTTCCGGAAATCTTCCGGCTTTTCATAAGGAAAAGGCAGCTCATCCAAATCTGCCGGCTCCCGCTCTCCTGTCTCCCGCAGGGTGCCGTCCGCACTCCTCCAGGTAATACCGGCTATCTTTTCCAGCCTCCGGTCCCGCTTTTCTTCTTTTCGGAAAAGCTCCTCTCCCCGTCCGTTCCAGAAGGCACAGAGTTCCGAAAATGTTTCTTCACCTTCGCCCCGCATAATACCATCTGCAAAATCATACCGCTCCAGCAGAGCGGCGCTTTCATAAGATACTTCCGGTCCTCCCAGCCAGATCTCCGTCTCCGGACAAATACGCCTGTAGTTCCGAAGCAGGCGGCAGACAGGCAAAACATTCCATATATATACGGAAACCGCCAGCACATCGGGTCTTTCCCGATACAGTGCCCGCAGAATCTCATCTTCTCTCTGATTCACCGTAAATTCCAGAAGCTCAGTCGAAAATCCCTGCCGGGCCGCACAGGCCCGCAGGGAATATACCGCCGGATTCGAATGAATATATTTGGCATTCAGCGCCAGCAGCAGAATCTTCATAGTTCCTTCCGGACTTCCTCCAGAGAAGGCATGGCCGGAATTCCGCCCCTTCTCTCCACACAGAGCCCGGCTACCGTGTTGGCAAACCGTACAAAATCAACTCCCTGTTCTTCCGTCAGCTCCTCCGGCTTCACTCCGGACTGAGCAAAATTGTACAGGATACCACCCCAGAAGGAGTCGCCCGCTCCGGTGGTATCTACCACCTGCCTGGGACGTCCCTTGGCGCGCACCGTAAAGTTCCTGGTCCGCAGCAGGGCTCCCTCTCCGCCCAGCGTCACTACGGCGCAGGATACTCCCTGACGGATCAGCTCTCCGGCCGCTTCTTCCGGATCCTCATATCCGGTCAGAAGCTCTGTTTCCTCATCGGAAATTTTCATAATATCTGTGTAAGGAATCACAGAACGCATCTGCTCTTCAGCCGCCTCTCTGCTCTTCCACAGCAGAGGCCGGTAATTGGGATCATAGGAAATCAGCGCCCCGGCCTTTTTGGCCTCCTGCAGCGCATAGAAGGTAGCGCTTCTGGCCGGCTCATCCGTCAGTGACAGGGAACCACAGTGGAAAATCCGCGTATTCCGCAAAAGGTCCGTCCGCACCTCCTCTTCTCGAAGCTGCGTATCCGCTCCCGGCTTCCGGGCAAAGGAAAAGCTACGCTCCCCGTTTTTCAGAGCCACAAAAGCCAGGGTAGTGAAATAATCGTCATCCACGATCAGGCCAGAAGCGTCAATCCCGCACTCCTCCAGCGTTTCCTTCAGAAGCCTGCCGTGCATGTCATTCCCCACCTTGCCGATAAAGGCTGTCCTGCGTTCCAGCTTCGCCAGCGCTGCCAGCACATTGGCCGGCGCACCTCCGGGATTCTGCTCAAAGAGAGCTCTTCCCCCTTCGCTGCTCCCGTAAGGAGTAAAATCAATCAGGATTTCTCCCAAAGCCACAACATCAAACATCTTTTTTCCTCCTCTGTTCCGGCAGCCCTCTCGCCCGCCGTTTTTTCATCTGAAAACAGATCTGATACCTTCGTCTATCATATCATAAATACCCCGCGCTATCCATAGTTTTTCTTTCCTATTCGAAGGACCGCCTGCAAACTTTCCCGGCAGGGAAAATCTCCGTCAGAGCATTTCCGACACTCAAAAAGGGGAACTGCATACGCAGCACCCCTTCTTCCGTATATGCCTGGTTCCGGAATCGAACCAGAGACACGAGGATTTTCAGTCCTCTGCTCTACCAACTGAGCTAACCAGGCCGGCTTCTTAAACCGTCCTCATCTTACCATACCGCCCGGGAAATTTCAACCCAAATTTTCTCCGTTTAACATCTTTTCTATCACATAGGCGACGCCGTCTTCTTCGTTGGAAGGAGCTACATAATCAGCTACCGCCTTTACAGCCGCCTGTCCGTTTTCCATCGCTACGCCAAAACCGGCCAGCATGATCATGGATTTGTCATTATAGCCGTCTCCGAAGGCCATCATATCCTCCGTCCCCATGCCGGTCAGCTCCAGCAGGCGCCGAAGCGACTTCGCCTTGTCAATCCCTTCCGGCATAATCTCCAGGAAATACGGTTCAGACCGGTACACGCTTAAATGTTTCCCGATCCGCGCCTGCACCTTTTTTTCCACTTCTGCCAGATAACCGCCTCTTTCCAGCATCATGCATTTAACTACCGGAAAATCCACATCTCTGATAAAATCCTCCAGCTTTTTCACTTTCATCTTCGTGCAGATTACTTCCTTCTGCACATAGATATTATCTGGTGTCTCCGTACAGATACAGTCACCCTGATAAGTCAGAATAGAGGTCTTATATTCCCGTGCCATGGAAGCCAGCAGAGCCGGTATGCCCGGGGGAAGTTCCCGGCGAAACAGTTCCTTTCCGCTTCTGCATTCCGTAATCACCGCCCCGTTAAAGGACAGAATATAGCTCCCGTACCTGTCCAGCTCCAGTTCCTTCGCCAGTGGCCAGACCCCGTAGGTAGGCCGTCCGGAAGCCAGTACGATCCGGCCCCCCTGCTCCTGATAGCGGAGCAGGGCAGCCTTCGTGCGGGGCGTGATTTCCTTTTTATTATTCGTAAGGGTTCCGTCAAGGTCAAGAACCACCAGACGATACTGTTCCATTTTTTATTTCTCCCTGATTTTTTTAATCGCTGTTGACAGCTTGATGGGATTTCCATACATCAGTGTGCCGAAGCGGAAAATCTTAGCTGCCAGCATGCCCACCAGTATGCAGCTGATCCCCAGAAGCACGGCTGAAGCCACGATCTCCCAGGGTGCCACTGCTCCCATTGCCACGCGGATCAGCATGCTGTTACTGGACGTAAATGGTATAAAGGACGTAACGCGCACCAGCATAGAATCCGGCATCATCATTCCGTAAATGGCAATGAAAAAGGAGGCCATATAAATAATCATAATCGTACCGGAGCTTTTGCTGATATCCTCTGTCTTGGATACCAGCGCGCCCACCATGCCAAAGACAAATGCATACAGCAGATATCCCATTACTCCAAAGAACAGGAATGTAATCCACACTGCTGTCGGAATCCGGAACAGAAAATCCAGCCCATGGCCCCAGGCGTCGGCACAGGCCTGATAGGAAAACAGCGCGCTGCCCAGAATAATTCCTGCCTGTACCACGCCGCTGATGGCCCCGGCCAGCACCTTTCCGAAAATCAGGCTGTTGCTGTTCACACTGGTCACAAGTATTTCTATAGCCCGGTTACTCTTCTCCGTAGTGACAGAAACCGCAATCATCTGTCCATAGAATATAATCATGAAATACAGCAGAAAAATCAGCACATAGGTATACCAGTAATTCTGCGCGCTGTCTTTGCCCAGAATCATCATTTCACTTTGCATGGGCTCCGCGTAAATGCTCTCTACCACAGTGCTGTCGATCCCCTGTTCCTGCAGAGCCGCATTCCGGTAATTCCACGACAGAGCCTGCTCAAACAACGCCTGCTTATCCTCGAACATAGTTCGATTCTGCAGTACATAGGTATAGCTGCTCGCTCCGGTAATCAGAAAGCCTCCTTCTGCCTCTTCCGATTCCACAGCCTCCTCCACGGCTTCCGCGCTGTCCATAAACTCCAGGCTGCACCCCGGCATCAGGGCCGCGAACTGTTCTCTGTCCGTTATGATCCCGTTTTCGTCCGCCACTGCCAGGACAGCAGCTTCTCCTGTCTCCTCCGTTTTCGCTGTTTCCGTCCCGCCCATGAACATGGTGGGAACTATGATGACAGCTGCGACAATTACAGCGATCAGCACCGTTGCCGTCACGAAGCCTCTGTTTTTAAAGTAATTGCCAAGCTCAAACTTCAATACAGTCCAAAACTGCTTCATGCCTGATCACCTGCCTTTTCTACGAAGATATCACCCAGCGAGGGTTCATAATTTCCAAACTGCTCCACGTCCAGATCGGCTTCGGCCAGAGCCGCCATCAGACGGCGCTTGTCGACGCCCTGGACAAGCTGCAGGATCGCCTGCTCCTTGCGGCAGCCCACAGCCGCCGCCAGATCGGAAAAGCGCTCCCGCACCAGCTCCTGCACTTCCTCGCCGCTTCGCCCCACCAGGCTTAACACCAGACGGTTATGGCCGAATTCCTGCTTGATTTTCCGCAGATTGCCGGACAGCACGATTTCGCCCCGGTTGATCAGAACGATCTCCTCGCAGAATTCTTCCACATAGTTCATCTGATGACTGGAAAACACCACCAGCTTTCCCTCCTGAATCTGCTCCTGAATCACATCCTTCAGGATCTGTGAATTCACCGGATCCAGGCCGGAAAAAGGCTCGTCCAGTATAATCAGCTGCGGGTCGCAGACCAGCGTCTGAGCCAGCTGTACCTTCTGCTGATTTCCTTTGGAGAGAGTCTCCAGTTTCCGGTTTTCATATTCTTCCACTCCCATTCTTTCCAGCCAGCGCCGCATATTCTTTCTCGCCTGAGCAGGCTTCATTCCACGCAGACAGGCCAGGTATACGATCTGCTCCCCCACCTTTTTCTTGGGATACAGCCCTCTTTCCTCCGGCAGGTACCCGATGCTTACCTGCTGCTTCTCCACAGGCTTTCCGTCCAGCAGTACTTCTCCCTGGTTCGCCCGGAATACGTTCATGATAATCCTTATGGTCGTCGTCTTCCCCGCGCCGTTTCGGCCCAGCAGGCCCAGCGCCTTCCCGCTCTCCACATCAAAGGAAATTCCGTGCAGGATTTCCGTCTCACCGAATTTCTTGTAGAGATTCTTCACTTCCAGCTTCACATTTCCTACCTCTCTTACCCTTCATTCTGTTTCGAACATTTCTGCAATATCCAGCATCAGCGCACTGATGCCGATATGCTGCGGGCAGACCTTTTCACACCGCCCGCAGCGGATACACTCATCCGCCTTCGCTTCCAGCCGTCTGTACTTTTCCCGAACCTTTTCCGGTCCTTCCCTCTCCGCCTCGCTGCAGATGGCAAGCACCTCCGGTATGAGAATTCCGGCGGGACACGGCAGGCAATAGCTGCACTGCGTACACTTCAGCAGCGACATTTTGCCGCCTCCTTTCTTCCGCCCTCAAAACTGTACCCCCGGCTGCCTCCCCGGATTCTCTGCCCGGCCGCCTGTCGGCTTCTTCCGGGGTCTCCCTGGGCGGCGTCCTTTGTGAGTATACCATATCCGGTGGATTTCCTACAATATGACGAACCATATCTTAAGAAAATTAACAGAATTTTTGCCTGCTCTTTACCGAAAACAGACGCGGGTGAAAAAAAGAGCCGGACGGTTCCGCATCTCTGCGCCGCCGTCCGGCTCTTTTCCTTATTTCGCGTAATCAGTTACGCGGCTTTCACGAATTACATTCACCTTAATCTGTCCCGGATATTCCAGCTCACTCTCAATCTGCTTGGAAATATCCCTGGCCAGCAACACCATATCTGCATCATTGACCTGTTCCGGCACTACCATGATGCGAACCTCCCGGCCTGCCTGAATGGCATAGGATTTCTCAACTCCCTTGAAGGAATTGGTGATATCTTCCAACTGTTTTAATCTGTTCGTATATGTCTCCAGAGTCTCTCTCCGGGCGCCGGGCCTTGCCGCAGAAATCGCATCGGCAGCCTGTACGACGCAGGCGATCAGAGACTGAGGTTCAACATCGCCATGATGTGCTTCCACAGCATTCACCACAATGCCGGACTCCTTATACTTCCGGCAGAGCTCTGCTCCAATCTGGATGTGGGAGCCCTCCACCTCATGGTCAATTGATTTTCCGATATCATGCAACAGACCGGCACGTTTTGCCGTCCGGACATCCAGTCCCACTTCTCCGGCCAGAAGTCCTGCCAGCTGTGCAACTTCGATCGAGTGTTTTAAAGCATTCTGTCCATAGCTGGAACGGAATTTCATCCTTCCCAGCAACCGCACCAGCTCCGGATGAATACCGTGCACGCCCACTTCCAGCGTGGCCGCTTCACCTTCTTCCCGAATCATGGTGTCTACTTCTTTCTGGGCCTTCTCCACCATCTCTTCGATGCGAGCCGGATGAATACGCCCGTCAACAATCAGTTTTTCCAAAGCAATCCTGGCGACTTCCCGCCGGATTGGATCAAATGAAGATAATACGACTGCTTCCGGCGTGTCGTCGATAATCAGATCTACGCCTGTCAGCGTTTCCAGCGTCCGGATATTTCGTCCTTCCCGTCCGATAATCCGTCCCTTCATCTCATCGCTCGGAAGCTGTACCACAGATATCGTGGATTCCGCCACGTGATCAACCGCACATTTCTGAATAGCTGTCACTACGTAATCCTTTGCTTTGCGTCCTGCTTCTTCTTTCGCCTTGCTCTCCAGTTCCTTGTAGAGCTTGGCCGTATCAATTTTCACTTCGTCTTCAACAGATTTCAGAAGATATTCCTTTGCCTGTTCGGAGGTCAAACCGGAAATTCTTTCCAGTTCCCGTACTCCTTGATCGTGTAATTCGTCAACCTTCTTTTCTTTCTTCTTCAGCTCTGCCTCTTTTGCTGTCAGGTCGTTCTCGCGTCTCTCCAGCGTCTCCGCTTTCCGGTCCGTAGATTCCTCTTTCGCCAGTACACGCTTTTCATACTTCTGCAGTTCCGCTCTCCGTTCCCGGTATTCCCTGTCCTGTTCATTCTTGACTTTCAGGTTTTCCTCTTTGGCTTCCAGGAGAGCCTCTCTCTTCTTGGTTTCAGCCGTTTTTAATGCCTCATCTATTATGTTTCTGGCTTTTTCCTCGGCAGTGCCAATCTTTTCAGCATCCTGCTGAACTTTTCTGGCAACTGCAGCCTTTCCGGCAACAGGAACCGCAATAAGTACGGTGACAACCACAGCAACGGCCGCAATAATAACAGTAATTATTGGATCCATCACAGGAGCACCTCCTTATTCAGTTTTCATTGTACATTCACAACATCTCAATTTTATACTCATTTCATAAATTTGTCAATCAGTCTGCAAAGAAATTTGACAACGCTTCATCCTGATAGTCCCTCAGCGCATGACGTATGTCTCCGGAAGAAAATCCCCGCCGGGCCAGATATCCGTACAGGCGCCGCAGCTCTTTTTCTTCCAGCTTATGGGGCTGACCGGCCCTTTTCAACAGGAGCCGGCGAATCAGCACACTTTCATCGCCCGCAGCCAACGTCAGAGCCTCTTCGATCAGTTCTTCCCGTATGCCCTTGTCCAGCAGAAATGAGCGCAGGGCGGCCCTGCTTTTCTTTCCGCCCGCGCTCATCACATAATTCTCTGCATACCTCCGGTCATTGACGTAACCGTAGGATTTCACATATTCCAGCGCCGTTCCTGTCTCTTCCGGGCCAAAGCCTTCCCGTCCCAGCCGCTCCAGCAGCTCCCGTTCCGAACGGTCCCGGCTCATCAGCAGGCGCATGGCTCTCCGGACGGCTTCCTTTGCCCTGCCGTCCGTCCCGCGTTCCCATTCTTCAGCCGCCGCGCCATGCGCCGCTTCCCTGTCCTCCTGCTCTTCTCCGCAGGGCCAGCGCTTACCCGCGCATTGCTCTTCATACGCCATAATTATTCTCCGTCATTCCCGCCGGGGACTTCAGCCTGCGCTCCCTCCGGATCTCCCGACGGCAGACCTGAATCCAGGCCATAGGCCGCCCGGACCTTCGCCTCCACTTCATCCAGCACCTCCGGATGCTCCTTCAGATAGATCTTGGCATTCTCGCGGCCCTGGCCGATCTTGCCCTCATTATAGGCAAACCAGGCGCCGCTCTTCTGGATCACGCCCATGCTGACCGCCAGATCCAGCACGTCTCCCTCCCGGGAAATACCCTTGCCGAACATGATATCGAATTCCGCCTCACGGAAGGGCGGAGCCACCTTATTCTTCACCACCTTGATGCGGGTGCGGTTGCCCACCACCTCGCCGCCCTGCTTAAGGGCCTCGATCCGGCGCACATCCAGCCGCACGGAGGAATAGAACTTCAGAGCCCGTCCGCCGGTGGTAGTCTCCGGATTGCCGAACATAACGCCCACCTTCTCACGGAGCTGGTTGATAAAGATTACAATACAGTTGGTCTTGCTGATGGCCGCCGTCAGCTTCCGGCAGGCCTGAGACATCATTCTGGCCTGCAGTCCCACATGGGAGTCGCCCATATCACCGTCAATCTCCGCCTTGGGTACCAGGGCCGCCACGGAATCCACGATCACAATATCCACGGCTCCGGAGCGCACCATGGTCTCCGTAATCTCCAGCGCCTGCTCGCCGTTGTCCGGCTGGGAAATGTACAGATTGTCAATATCCACGCCGATATTCCTGGCGTAGACCGGATCCAGGGCATGCTCGGCGTCGATGAAGCCGGCGATGCCGCCCCTCTTCTGCACCTCCGCCACCATATGAAGGGCCACCGTCGTCTTACCGGAGGACTCCGGCCCGTAGATCTCCACAATCCTGCCCTTGGGCACGCCGCCCAGTCCCAGGGCGATGTCCAGGCTCAGAGCGCCTGTGGGCACCGTCTCCACGTTCATATTCGCGCCGGAATCTCCCAGCTTCATGACGGCTCCCTTCCCATACTGCCTCTCGATCTGCCCCAGCGCCGCGTCCAGGGCCTTCATTTTATCCTCATGATTTGCCATAACAATCTCCTTTTCACATGAACACATGTTCGTTTCGCTATTAGAATCATATTACACTTTTTCCCCGTTGTCAACACAAATTTCCGCCTGTCCGCGCCGGCTGCGAAAAAGCAAAAACTGCCGTTATTCTGTTGTACTCCTCAGGGAAATGCCGCAGCGACCGCTGCCGCCAGATGATAGTATCACTTTAACACACCGGCAGGCCGCCGTCAACGATCCGTGGAAATTTTTATCCGGTTTTTCTGAATAAGCAGGAAATACAGAAGTTCTCTGGACTTCAGCCAAAGCTTTCCTGCCGATAGAGCATTTACTCCTTGTCTGTTTTACAACTGCACAGAGCCAGCCGGTCCGTCAGCAGACAAGACGAATATAGCAGAATACAGTGGCGGGAAAGCCCTGAAACGGTCTTCCCGCCACTGTATTCTGCCATATTCTTAAAGCAAGCCTCTCAACCCTGGAACCGCCTGCATCCGACTGTCCTCAGGGGTATTCAGAAGCAGCCATCTCCGAAAGCCTTCTTAAGCCAGCCAGTCGTACAGCTCCTGATACTGCCGCGCCGAGTTGCCCCAGGAATAATCCTGCGCCATGGCCCGGTCCACAATCTTGTTCCATTCCCGTTTCCGATCGTAATAAATCCTCTCCGCGTAACGGATGGTGCCCAGCATCTCATGGGCGTTGTAATTGGCGAAAGAAAATCCCGTTCCGGTTCCTTCGTATTCATTGTAGGGCTCCACCGTATCCTTCAGGCCGCCCGTCTCCCGGACGATGGGCACCGTCCCGTACCGCAGGCTCATGAGCTGGCTCAGGCCGCAGGGCTCGAACAGCGACGGCATCAGGAAGGCATCGCAGGCCGCATAGATCTTGTGGGACAGCTCCTCGGAATAATAGATATTCGCGGAAACCTTCTTATCATACTTCCAGGCGTAGTGCCGGAACATATTCTCATATTTCGGATCGCCGGTACCCAGAACCATCAGCTGAATGCCGTCCTGGCACATCTCTTCCATCATGTAGGCGATCAGATCGAAGCCCTTCTGGTCGGTCAGCCGGGAGACGATGCCGATCATCATAGTCTTGGGATCCACGTCCAGGCCCATATCCTGCTGCAGGGCCGTCTTGTTCCTGGACTTCTCCTTCCGGAAGGTACGGGCACTGTAATTCTTGTAGATATACCGGTCGGTCTCCGGATTGTACTCATCGTAATCAATGCCGTTGACAATCCCCCTCAGGTCATGCTCCCTGGCACGCATCAGGCCGTCCAGTCCCTCGCCGTAGAACGGGGTCTTGATCTCCTCCGCATAGGTTCTGCTGACGGTGGTAATAGCGTCGGCATACACCAGGCCGCCCTTCAGATAATTGGCGTCCTTGTTGAATTCCAGCTTATCCGGCGTGAAGTAATAATCCGCCAGTCCGGTGATGCTCTTCACGCTCTTGATATCCCACACGCCCTGGAATTTCAGGTTGTGTATGGTCATAACCGTCTTAATCCCCCGGAAAAACTCACTGCCCTGGAACCGTTCATGCAGATACACGGGAACCAGTCCCGTCTGCCAGTCGTGACAGTGAATAATGTCCGGCCGAAAATCAATTACAGGCAGCACCGACAGAACTGCCTTTGAGAAAAACGCGAACTTTTCCAAATCCCAGGGCATGCCCGCATAGGGACGATCTCCTGAGAAATGCTCTTCATTATCTATAAAATAAAACCGGATGCCTTCATACTCTGCAGTCAGTATCCCCACATACTGCTGCCGCCAGTTCAGATCCAGATAAAAACTGGTGATATACTGCATCTGGTTCTTGAATTCTTCCTTTATCATGGAGTATTTGGGAATAATGACTCTGACGTCAAAATATTCCTTCGGAAAACATTTCGGAAGCGAGCCTACCACATCAGCCAGCCCTCCCGTCTTGATAAACGGCACGCTTTCAGACGCTACGAACAAAATCTTTTTCATATGTGGAAAATCCCCCTTTTCCGGTATTCGCCGCCAGGACAAAAGCCTGTCAGACCTGACTAAATTATACCTTATCAAAAGTGCCCCGTCAACCCGGATGCCTGGGGTGCAAAGCCGGTTTTCCATCGAACGAAAAACCCGGCCCGCCTGCTCAGTTCTTATATTCCAGACGGATTTTATCAGCGATCAGCGCGATGAATTCCGAATTGGTCGGCTTGCCCTTCCCGGTGCTGACCGTATAACCGAACAGCTCGTCTATGGTATCCATTTTGCCGCGGCTCCACGCCACTTCGATGGCATGGCGTATGGCCCGCTCCACACGGCTCGGCGTGGTCTGATATTTCTTCGCAATAGTGGGATACAGAATTTTGGTAATGGAGTTCAGCATCTCCATATCATCCACCGAAAGAATAATCGCATCTCTCAGATACTGATAACCCTTGATATGTGCCGGAACACCGATTTCATGAATAATATTTGTCACATCCAGTTCCAGATTACGTTCCTGCCGGCTGCTTCTTCCGTCTCTGGCGCCGCCGTTTCCCTCTCTTCTCCTGGCAGATATACCACGGACGTTCTTGATACGGTTCAGAAGCATATCATTGTCAAACGGTTTCAGAATGTAGTAAGCCGCGCCCAGATTGAACGCATCCTCTGTGATTCTGTCCTGTCCCACAGCAGAAACCACAATAAACGCGGGATGCTTTTTCAAAGTCGTATCCTGATTGACTTTCTCCATCATCGTAAGGCCGTCCATTTTCGGCATAATGATATCCAGCAGAACAACATCCGGTTGTTTTTGCCGTATGATCTCATACAGATCTTTTCCGTTATCGGCGCTTCCGACCAGTTCCAGCTCCCGGTCATTTTCAATCAGCGTACCGAAAAGATCCAGTATCCGTTCATTGTCATCGGCTACTGCAACATTCAACTTGTCCATACTATCTCCTCCATAATTCATTCAGCTTTCTATCCATGTTTGTAAAAGACGGGCACCCTTTGTAACTTTTTCTATTCCTTCCAAACACTATCTGTATTATATGAATTATGGACTACTAATTCAATAGATTTTATGGCACAACGTTCATTTTCGTTCGACAAATATTTTATTTATATGATATTTTCTGACATTTCATATTTTTACATTATTTTGCATAATTCTTTTTATTTTTACATTTTTTGATATAATTCAGCAAATTCTGATTTGTTTCGTCATATATTTTCTTTCTGTCAGAAGCCATCCTTTTTTAACTCTGCCACCTGTCTCTGAAGCTCTGTTTCCTCATCGGATACAACCATCAGATCCAGATTTTTCTGATACCTTTCACAGCTGCATACGCTCAGAAATTCAGCTGCCGCGCTATTCATGGACAAAGATGTCATGAAATATCCCAGCTCTTCTCCCCGCCCTACGCTGTGTTCCAGAAAGGCCATACACCGCTCCACCATATCGCGAAGCTCACCTGATAACCTTTCTTCTGATTTCCGCTCTTTCTCAAGCCATCCGTGAAGCCTCCCGAGCCCTTCCGCGCAGTCAGCGATTCTCTCTTCCTTCAGCCTGTACCGCCATTGTCCCAGGAAACGTCCGGCCGCTTCATCCCTCCGGCTTTCTTCTTCCGAAATCAGACGATGTTCTTCCTTTACCTGCAGCGCTTTTTCAAACTGCTCCAGGAAATCTCCCAGCAGCTGATCCACATTTCTGATATCTTTCCGATCCTTCCATTCAGAAAGCTGGCTGAAAAGCTCTTCCTTCCGCACAGTCAGCCGCCGGCCTTCCGCCCATGCCTCCATCCTGTCATACAAGCCTTCAAGCATCATCTGCATCACGCTGTATTGTTCATCCGGAACCGCTTCGGCCATCATTTTTTCCTGGCGCCGCAGCCTTTCTCCGTCCATGGTTCCGGACAGCAGCTCCGCCGGAGCGTATTCCTTCTTTCGGGTTCGGAACATCCGGTAGTATGCGGCAAAATCCCCACAGATTTTTCCGCAGTGCAGATATTCCCCGATCACCTCCTCCGTCACCGGAAACTCTGCCGCCTCATACGCCTTCAGCAGCACGGACAGATCTTCCCATCCCCGTGCCGTCACGAATTCCCTGTCTCCTCTGGTCTCTTCTATATAATAGAAATTCCGGGGCTTTGCTGAAAGGTAGGACAGAATGGCACTGTGGATTCCCCGGCCGGAAGCATACGCCTTCCAGACCGGAAAATCAATGCCGATCTCCATCGTCTTTACCCGGTCCAGCGTCACCACGTCAAAATTCCGGGCGGATTTGTTGTATTCCGGCGGATTGCCTGCAGCCACGATTACCCAGCCCTCGGGTACGCGGTGAGTTCCGAAGGTTTTATTCTGCAGAAACTGAAGCATGGTAGGAGTCAGGGTTTCCGACACACAGTTGATCTCGTCGATAAACAGAATCCCCTCTCTGGCGCCGGTCTGCTCCATGCATTCGTATACGGATGCGATAATCTCTGACATGGTATACTCCGTCACTGTTACTTTCCGGTCCTGATACGTCCGTTCTTCCACCACCGGCAGACCTACTGCGCTCTGGCGGGTATGGTGAGTAATCGTATAAGCCACCAGCCCCACGCCGCATTCCTCCGCTGCCTGACGGATGATAGCCGTCTTGCCGATTCCAGGCGGCCCGATCAGCAGCACCGGTCTCTGATGTACCACGGGAATCCGGTATCTTCCATTTTCATCCTTTGCCGTATAGATCCTGACAGTCCGGATGATCTCTTCCTTTGCTTCCTGTATATTCATTTTATTCGTCCTCCAGTTTCAGCCCCAGATTCAGCCGGAGTCCCCATTCGGGAATCTCCTGCTTCTCATACCGGCTGTTCAGAAATATAAATGCAGTCTCATAGGCGGGCTTTTCCACGGGATATACCCCATCTCCGTCCGTAAAATACAGCAGTCCCTTCAGATGCAGAATCTGCTTTTCCTCTATCATCTGATCTACCAGCCGGAACACCGGGCGGAAATCTGTCCCGCCCAGCCCTTTCACCGTCACATGATCGATGTAATCCAGGAATTCATCTCTGGAACGGACCACCACATGCTCCTGGATCATCGAATCGCACTGTATGATATGAACCTGCATTTTATGGAAAAAATTTCCCCGCTCCGTGAGAATCCGGCAGGTTTCCTCCAGAAACTGCCGGACTACCCGGCCGGAACAGGAGCCGGAAGTATCAATGGCAATCACCATCTCATCCAGTTTATGGGTTTCCCGGTATTCCAGCGGCTCCAGAAATACAATCCCCCGGTAATGAGTGCGGCTGTACCAGTAGGGAAGATAATCGAAATTTTCCAGATCCAGCTCCACCTCTTCCCGGCAGACCATAAACTCCTCCAGAAACCGCCTGTAGTCGTAGCCCTTTTTCCGCCGGACGGCCACCTGCTGTACGGCGCCTCCTGCGGCGGTACCGGCCTTCTGGTGGCTGCTGTCCGTCCGGAGTCCCATTTCCTTTCTCAGGCGATTCCACTTTCTCACAAACTGCACGCTGTCCGACTGTCCTTCTCCCCCGGACGGGGCCCCTTTCTGTTCCCGCCCTTCCGGCAACCGCTCTTCCTTTTTCCGGTATTTCCTCCATAACCGGTGATCGTCTATTTGAAACGCTTCCTCCAGTCGGAGGAGCCTGGCTTCCTCCGGCCGCTTTGCCCGCAGGGCCTCATACAGCTCCTCCGCGCTCCGCCACCGCCGCAGGATTCCGTTTTCCTTCAGCAGATAGCTTCGGGTATCCGCTCCGTCCCTTATGAGCCCCCGTATGTTCCAGCGGTCCAGCAGCCGCTCCGTCTGTATGTCGCAGGCCAGATTCCAGAGACGCTCTTCCTTGCCTCTGCCCAGCACCGGGTGCAGATACAGGTTGTGCAGCGTCAGATGCAGCAGGCTCCGGGCCACCAGATCAGGTGAATCCAGGTAGGCCGTCAGCAGCGCTTCTCTGTCATAATACACGGCGAAACCGTCGCCCGCCAGATAACAGACCCGCTTTCCTTCCAGGAATTTCATGGTTCCCAGAGCCTCCGCCATACCCGGCAGCCTGAGGCGGAGCTTCTTTCCTGTCAGCTTCCAGATTCTGCCGCACAGTTCCTCCGCAGAACTGCGCTCCGGACCGCGGGGCTCTTCCGCCTTCCCGGCCGTCCCGCAAAGCCATGCCCACACTTCCATTTCATGCAGCTCTGATGCCTGCGCCCGATAACCGGCCATATACTGTGCCTCCAGCCAGCCCAGTTTCTCCATAGCCTTAATTCCGTCCAGATCTCCCTGCCGTATCAGCTCTGTGACCGCAGAGCGCTTTCGATAGCTCAGATACTGCATCAGCTCTTTTTTGTCCTCTTCCGGCACCTGGGCCGACGGATGCAGAGCATCCAATGCCAGAGACAGTTTCTTTGCCTCTCTGCGGGCCCTGTGAAATTCTTCCAAAATCGCTCCGCTCATTTTTCTCTCCTGCCTGTATGCTTCCCTTTCCTCGAAAAAAGGATGTCTCAAAACAAAAACAGCTTTTGCCAAGCGTTATTGTTTCGAGGCATCCCTTCTCCTGTTATAACCGGTTATCAGGCTTCCGCCTTGCCGGCCCATTCTTCCACGATTCTGGCCGTCTCCTCAGAGGGGCTGGATATTACCGCAGCCGCTACAATTTCGCAGGGCGGATTTCCCTGTACGCTTTCCACTGCGGCCTTCACCGCGGCAACATCTCCGCTCATGAATACGGTCGCGTGGCCTCCGCACCTGGTATGCCATGTCTCATACCGCACATCGGCAGCCTTCAGCATCCGGTCTACCACCAGAATTGCGTTGGCGCTGCCTACTACTTCTACCAATCCAAATGCGCCATATCTCATCTTTCCATCCTCCCGCTACTTCCGAATGGTCATTTCCAGACCGATCTCCGTATCCTCTGACGGCGAAGCAATAATATTCTGAGAAATTACCTTCGCCATGGGCTTCGCAGCTGCCAGAGCCGCTTCCATGGCAGCGCGGACATCGGAAACGCTGCCGCGCATTTTCACACAGGCGCCGCTTTTCAGACGGTTTCTCTCCACGCCCTGAATCCTGATATTTGCCGTTTTGGCTGCCGCGTCCAAAGCGACAAAACAGGCCACCAGATTGTCCAGCTCAAACATTCCCAGAGCCATTCCCTTGTATTTTTCTGACATAATATCCTCCCACGCAGCGGAACTCCCGCCGTTCGCTTTATTTATTATACTATTGCAGTCCGAAAAACACAAGCATCTTGTTTTTTAGTTTTTATCTTGATTTTTATCTGTCCCTGCCAGGCTCGCCCGAATCTGCTTCCGCACGGGAAGAATCATGGACGGGGACACGGAAAGCTCGTCGATGCCCATCTGCAGAAATTTTTCTGTCAGTGCGGTGTCCGCTCCCAGTTCCCCGCAGATGCCCACCCAGCAGCCGCCTCTGTGGCCGTTCTCCGCCACCGTAGCGATCAGCCGCAGCACTGCCTCATGGTGTGGGTTATAAAACTCGTCAAGCCGGCTGTTCTGCCGGTCCATAGCCAGGGTATACTGGGTCAGGTCGTTGGTCCCGATACTAAAAAAATCCACTTCCCCTGCCAGCAAATCGCTGATCACAGCTGCCGCCGGCGTCTCTATCATAATGCCCTGCTCCACCTTCCCGTGCGGAAGCCCCTGCTCTGTCAGCTCTCTCTCCACTTCTTGCGCTATGCGGCGGACCTTTTTTACCTCTTCTACGGAAGTAATCATCGGATACATCACTGCTATATTTCCAAAAGCGCTGGCCCGGTAAATAGCCCTCAGCTGACTTTTGAAGATCTCCGGTCTGGTCAGGCAGATTCGGATCGCCCGATACCCCAGAGCCGGATTTTCTTCCTTATCCAGCTTCAGATAAGCCGCCTGCTTATCCGCGCCGATATCCAGCGTCCGAATTATCACCTTCTTACCCGCCATCATCTCCGCCACAGACTTATAGATCTGAAACTGCTCATCCTCAGTGGGCAGGCTCTCTCTTCCCAGATAGATGAATTCGCTGCGGAACAATCCGATACCGCCTCCGTCATTGGACAGCACACTCCCTACATCCGCCAGATTTCCGATATTTGCATAGAGCCGAATCTCTTTGCCGTCCTTCGTCCGATCCGGTTTCCCCTTCAGCTCCTGCAGAAGCTCCCGGGCCTGCCGATCCTTCGCCTGCCGCTCTTCCATCTCCTGCAGAATTGCTTCATCCGGATCCAGAATCAGAAAGCCGTTATGGCCGTCTACAACCGCCGTATGTCCATCCCACTCCTGTGTCACCGGTATGCCGGTCAGTGCCGGGATATTCATGGTCCGAGCCAGAATAGCCGTATGAGAATTTGCCGAACCCTGCCTGGTCACAAAAGCCAGCACCTTATTTTTGTCCATCTGCACCGTCTCGCTGGGCATCAGATCATCCGCCGCAACAATGACCGGCTCGTCAAAAGCTCTTTTCTGCTCCCGCCCTGCAAGAACCGCAATCACCCGTTCCGCTATATCTTTCATATCCGCAGACCGGGCCCGGAAATATTCATCCTCCATCTGCGAAAACATCGCGGCAAAATTTTCCCCTGTAACGGCAGCTGCGTATTCCGCATTTACCTGCTGGGTCTTAATCAGATTCCGGACAGAATCGTTAAAATCATCGTCCTCCAGAAGCATGGCATGTACCTCGAAAATAGCCGCGTTCTCCTCACCTACCTTCTGAACCGCCGTATCGTAGAGACTGTTCAGCTGTGCTGCCGCTGCATCCCTGGCGCGTTCATAGCGCGCAATTTCTGCTTCTGCGTCCGCCACTTTATATCGCTTGATGATCTCTTCTTTTTTTCCATAAAACAAAATTTTTCCGATAGCGACTCCCTGGAATATGGATTTTCCCAAATGCTTCTCCATGGCGTTTTACCTCCCTGAACGAACAAAACCAGCCATCCATTCCGGAGCCGGCTCTGCCTTCTCCGGAAATCCTTTCATCTGACCAGTATTGGCAATTCAGCGCGTTTTCATGCCTGTATCCATATTCTTCAGCTGCCATCCAAAGCCTTCCATTCCCGGACAGCGCAGCTTCACTTCCAGCTGCCGGTTCCCACTGTAATCCGGATAAAATCTGGCGGTAAAGACTGTCTCGCCTCCGTTCAGATAGAGCTCCGCCATGCTGGTATCAATCAGCAGCCGGATTTTCCGGCATTTTCCCACACGGGCGCGCCGCACACGCCTGCCGCGGCCCCACTGCTCTGAAAGCTCAAGGCACACCGTTCCGTCTCCTCCGGAAATCCGCAATCCCTCTCCTATCATGATCTGCCAGGGATATTCGTCTTCTCCGCTTTTTCGCAGCATTACCTCTCCGCTTCCGTCCTCCAGCACAAAGCTGTTCTCCCCTGTAAGTGCCGTCGCACCGTATCGCAGGTCTTCCAGCTCCCGGACCGGCTTCTGCAGGACTTTTCCGTTTTCTTCAACGATCTCCCTGGGGATGGTGAGGGCATGCTGCCAGCCCCGTTCCGCGGTAGGATTCTCATAGGGCGCATCCGGCATGCCTGCCCAGCCTATCAGCAAACGCCTGCCCCTGTCATCTGCAAAGGTCTGCGGCGCGTAAAAATCAAACCCATAATCCCATTCCCGGAACTCTCCCAGCTGCGGCGCGTCTTCCAGGATGCCTGTCACGGTGAAATATCCGGACTGATAGACATTCTGATACCGGTATTCTTCCGGCCCGAGTCCCTGGGGGCAGACAGACAGCAGCGCATATTTCCCAACCCTGAAGTAATCCGGGCATTCCCACATATAGCCGAAGGCTTCTCCGGTGGTAATACACTTCAGAAATTCCCAGCGCTTCAGGTCAGAACTCCTGTAGAGCAGCACCGCTCCTTTTTCCTCCTTCAGCCTGGCTCCCAGAACCATGTAATAGTTCCCGTTTTCTTTCCACACCTTTGGATCCCGGACATGCCGCGTGCAGTCGGAAGGATAGTCTGCCGTCCGCAGCAGCAGTTCCTTGGTTCCGAAATGGAGCCCGTCGTTGCTGACGATCCGGATCGTGTTGCTCTCCCGCCCGTCATGAATGTAATCATACTCTCCGGGAAGCCGGATATTTCCTGTGTAGAAAAGCTGCAGCTTACCGTCTTCCACCAGGGCGCTGCCGGAGTAGCTTCCGTTCCGGTCCAGTTCATTCTGTTCAAAGGGAATTCCCTCAAACCGCAGTTTCGTCAGGCCGGGGCCGGCATAGTGTCCCCACAGCCTCGGTGTCTTTCCGGTTCCCCGGGGATCTTCCGGCTGATACTGGAAAAATATATGATACTGTCCCCGAAACTGGCACAGGCCATTGGGATCATTCAGCCACCCCTCCGGCGGCATCAGATGAAATTTCAGTCGCCATCCGTCCGGCTGCCTTCCTACCATATCTGCAATACCTCCTCGCCCGCATGCACCGTTCCGGTTTTCACAGGCTCTACATGTTCAAAATCATCACTGTTGCTTACAATTACGGGCGTCGTAATATCATACCCCGCCTTCTGAATTGCCGGAATATCAAACTCCAGCATCAGCTGTCCCTTCTTTACGGTATCTCCCGCCGAAACATAAGCCGTATAATGCTGACCGTTCAGTTCCACCGTATTGATTCCCACATGAATCAGAAGTTCCAGCCCGTCCTCTGACATCAGCCCTATGGCATGCTTTGTCTCAAATACCGCGCCCACCGTTCCGTCAAACGGTGCTGTTATCCTGCCTTCCGAGGGCACCACCGCCACTCCTTTTCCCAGAATTTCTCCCGCGAAGGTAGCGTCATTGACTTCCGAAAGGGGAATAATCTCGCCGGAAGCCGGGGCGCAGACGATCTTTCTGGCTGCAGAGGTCTGCTTCACTTCCGCCGGTACATCACTTTCAGGCGCTGCGACTCCTGTCTCGTCAAGACTGCCACTGACATTTTGCTCCGCCGGTGCCTCCTTATACATGATCCAGGAAAGAGCAAAGGCTACTGCAGCGGATACAGCCATCACCAGCGCATAGGTACCGATAAACTGAGTGGTAATCAGGAAACCGAAAACGCCCGTAATTCCGTAAGCCGTCGCCCCCACTCCAAACAGCCCTGCTATCAGCCCGCCGCAGGCGCCGCCGATACAGCCCGCCACAAACGGCCTCATGTAGCGGATATTCACGCCGAAAATCGCCGGTTCTGTAATTCCCAGAAATGCTGAAAGGGATGCGGGAAGCGCCATGGATTTAGTCTTTTTATTCTTTGTTTTTAAGGCCAGCGCCAGAGCTGCTGCTCCCTGTCCCACATTGGCCGCCGTAGCGATGGGCATCCAGATGTTCAGGCCGCCTGCGCTCAGCAGTCCTGCTTCAATGGCGTTATACATATGATGAACGCCGGCAACCACGGTAATGGCATAGACTCCTCCGATAATCAGCCCTCCCAGCCCGAACGGGAGACCGATCAGCATCCTTGCTCCGCTCAGCACCCAGTTTTCCACGGTCGAAAATACGGGGCCGATTACTGTCAGCGTCACATATCCGGTAACCATAACCGTAACCAGAGGCGTCACGAACAGGTCGATAATCTCCGGGACAATTTTATGCAGTTTTTTCTCCAGAAAGCTCATAAGCCATACGGCGATAATCACCGGAATAACGTGTCCCTGATATCCCACCAGGTTAATGTCATAGAGGCCGAACCAGGCGGATGCCGTCGGTATCTCCGCCGCGTTCATTCCTGCCACAGACCATGCGTTGATCAGATCGGGATGAATCATAATCATGCCGATGACCGCTCCAAGAAACAGATTGCCTCCAAAAGCCTTTGCTGCGCTGACGGCAATCAGCACCGGCAGGAATGTAAAAGCCGTATTGCTGAACAGATGAAAAATCTGATACGTCCCGGATTCTGCCATAGACGGCCAGAGGTTGCAAAGTCCCTCCAGAAGGCCCATCAGAAGGCCGCTGGCCACGATAGCCGGAATAATGGGAACAAATATGTCTCCCAGCGTCTTGATTGCCCGCAGGAACAGATTCTGCTTTGACGCTGCCGCCTGCTTGACATCCTCTTTGCTTCCCGCCTGAATACCTGCCATTCTGACAAACTCATCAAAAACCTTGTTGACCGTTCCTGTGCCGAAAATAATCTGAATCTGTCCGGCGGCTTCAAATACGCCCTTTACACCTTCCACTTCCTCCAACGCCGCCTTGCTGCACCTGGAATTGTCCGCAATCACCAGCCTGAGCCTTGTGGCGCAGTGCGCTGCCGATACGATGTTGGAAGCGCCGCCGATGCTCTCCAGCACGCCCTTTGCTGCATTCCTGTAATCCATGTTCCTTCTCCTTCCTGATTATGATATTGTTTCCACATGAAGTTATTCCCATTTTCCGTGCCTTTTACTGTTTTTTTCGTTCTATTCATGTGGAATCTCTGTTATTTTTATGAGATCGTTCTCATATGTTGGCTTTATTATAGTGCATTTCTTCTCATTTGTAAATCCTGAAGCAGCTGAATTTTTTCATAAAAAACGGAGGATTTTTTTAGCAATATGCTGAAATCCTCCGTTTTTTCTCCTCCGGGCCTCACCGGGCCGTCGCCAGGGCTTCTCTTTCCTTCCGTATGGAATCGTTCTCTATTATTTTGTATCCCATTTTGATTTCTTTTGCCACATTTTCTTCACTGTCCAGAAGATTCAGAAGCAGACGGGCAGCCTCTTCCCCGCTGGTCTTATAATAATAATGCACCGTACAGAGGGACGGCTGGACAATCCGTGCTTTTTCTGTATCACCGATCCCCGCCACCTGCACCTCGCCCGGTACGTCAATGCCCCGGTCGCGCAGATACAGCATTGCTCCGATGGCAATATTATCCGTGGCGCAGAACAGAGAATCTGGCACGTTCTCTCTCTCAAAAATCTGCCGGGCCGCTTCATAGCCTGAATCCATCCGGAATTTTGCCTCCGCTGTCCACTCAGGCACCAGTTTCCTTCCGGCCGCCCGCAAAGCATCCTCAAATCCCTTTCGCCGCATCCGGCCGGCCGCCTGATCCCGCTGTGTTACCCCGATACAGCCGATCCTGCTGCCTGCCCGCAGCAGAAGCTCTGTCAGCTCCCTGGCCGCACGGTAGTCATCGTAATAAACGCAGGAGCACTGGCTTACCTGCTGTCCCAGAACTACAATCGGCAGCCGCATATTCTTTATGGCCTTCCGGTGCTCGCCCGTCAGTATTGTTCCGATGAGAATCACGCCATCCACCTGATTGTTTGACGCAAACATATTTAAATATTTGATCTCTTCTTTTTCATTGTTGTCCGTATTGGCCAGCAGCAATTCATAGCCGCTCCGTGACAGTACGCCGCTGATTCCTGCCACCATCCGGCTGATGGAATCCGAATTAATTTTGGGAATTACCACTCCGATCAGCCTGGTCTTTTTTGTCCTGAGAATCTGCGCCTGAGCCGAAGGCCGATATCCTGTTTCTTCTATCACGCGCCGTATTCTCTCGCTTTTCTCCGCGCTTACATAACCGCTGTTCAGATATCGGGATACTGTTGCCCGGGAAACTCCGGCCATCCGGGCAATTTCATTAATTGTCACTGCTCTTCCTCCTGTCGCCGGTACGTTTTCCGGCTTTTCTGCTATTACTATAGACCCTGACAGCCTGTTTGTCCACAGGTCAATTTTATTTTTCCCAAACCGGCACCGCAGTTGCTTTTTCTCTCTTCCCTGCCTATAATAAGACCAGGAAACCAAAACCTTCTGCTTTGGAAGAACGAGGAGAGGCTTATGAAAAATACCACGTTTATTCTCATAGGCGCGGCCATCCTGGATGTGCTGGCCCGGCCGGTCGGCGCAGATGTATTCCAGACCGGTTCCGTCCCCGCCGACACGCTCACGGTTCACACCGGCGGCGATGCCATGAACGAGGCCTGCGCCCTGGCAGCTCTCGGGGCGCAGGTGCGCCTTGTCACGCGCCTGGGCAATGATACTGCTGCAGACATGATTCTGGCCCGGTGCGGCAGTCTGGGGATAGATACTTCCTGCATAAAACGCAGTACTTCTGTCCCGACCGGCGTCAACGTCGTGCTGGTGGGGCCGGACGGGGAGCGCCACTTCATCACGTCGCCTCACGGAACGCTGCGAAAGTTTTATCCGGAAGATATCTCACCGGAAGCCCTTCAGGGCGGGAAATTTCTCTGCTTTGCCAGCATTTTTGTAGCCCCGCCCTTCACCGCCGGCGCCTGCGCGGCTCTTTTCCGCCAGGCGCGGGAGAATGGCCTGACCGTTTGCGCCGATATGACAAAGCGCAAAAACGGCGAAACTCTCGACGATATGCGGGAGTGTCTCTCCTGCCTGGATTATCTGTTTCCCAACTATGAGGAAGCCTCTCTGCTGACCGGCAAAGCCGACTGGGACGACATTGCGGACGCTTTTCTGGACTGCGGCGTAGGCCATGTTATTCTGAAGGCCGGCTCCCGCGGCTGTTTCATCAAGACCCGCTCTGAGCGCTTCTGGATTCCCGCTGTCTCCGGCATATCATGCATCGATACCACCGGAGCCGGCGACACCTTTGCCGCCTGCTTTCTCTATGCCCTCGACAGGGGATTGTCCCTGGCGGACTGCGGCCGCTTTGCCAACGCCGGCGCTTCCTTCTGCATAGAAACCGTAGGCGCAGCCGGAGCCGGAAACGATCCTGACGCCATTTTGAAACGCGCCGGACTGGCCGGCAGATATCCGCCGGCCAGTCTGCAGCATAAACCGGTTGTATGAAAATACAGCAGCTTATCCTACAGGAGGACAGTTATATTATGATGATTGAAAATAATCCCAAAGAGCTTGCGGCCATGCAGGAGTTCCACAAGGGGAACCGCCAGGAAGGCCTGCGGCTGCAGGAGGAATTTGCCGCGGAATTTCGGGAAGAATACAGGCACAGGGATCATTGCCCCTGTCAGAAGGCCTGCCGCTATCA
The DNA here is from genome assembly GCA_018716575.1 of Candidatus Scatomonas merdavium. Classification (GTDB taxonomy): domain Bacteria; phylum Bacillota; class Clostridia; order Lachnospirales; family Lachnospiraceae; genus Scatomonas; species Scatomonas merdavium. The sequence continues at coordinate 37,209 of DVJR01000040.1, forward strand.
CGGCAACTGCAAAGAATGTGTGGCGATCCACCGGGCCCACCAGGAACATGTGCCCAACTGTATGCGGCCCATGCTGAACAGAAAGCTGAAGCTGCTGTCTGAGCTGACAGAACATACGCTGGCCCGGGAAATCGAACCGCCCAGAGAGGTGCTGCGGAAGGAATTTCAGGAGCAGAAAATGAAACAGTAGCGCAGAAGAAAACAATGGGCGCCCTGTTTACCCTCTTAAGGGAGTGCCAGCCAATAAAATAGATTTTTATCAGAAAAGCCGTGAGGGAGCCCCCTCCGGGTATACCATTATGCCTTTAAAAGACGGACAACCAGTGCCAGACCCTTCTGAGCGTCACCGACTCCGGCAAAACCTTTACGATGGCGAACGTCATCCAGCAGCTGAATAAGCCGACGCTGATCATCGCCCATAACAAGACTCTGACGGCACAGCTCTACAGCGAGTTCAAAGAATTCTTCCCACACAATGCAGTGGAGTATTTTGTCTCCTAGTGTGCCAGGATTTTTAGACAGATATATGATAATTTAAAACTGATGCGTAAATTTTATCTGGTTTATTCCAAAGACTCAATTGGGGAAACGCCGTTTCCCCAATCTGAAAAACTTCCAGTTACACAGGAAGGAAGAAAATTTTACTTGAGCTGGTCTCATTATCTTATCCTTATGAGGATAAATAATGTTGATGAACGTCATTTT
>DVJR01000041.1 GCA_018716575.1 Candidatus Scatomonas merdavium
TTTCCACACAGAATCAGAAGAAACAGACGTTTTTCCACCTTTTTCTTCCGGAACAGAAACAGCAGCGCAGCCAGCGACAGAACCGGCAATACTGTACTCATCCCTACACCTCGATTCTCACCATACGTCTGCCCAGATAATACGCCCCGGCGTAAACGGCCAGACAAACCGTCATCACCGCCGCACCGGCAGGATTCCCATAAAGCTGTTCCACAAAGCCGGAAAAAGTCAGCCGCAGATAAAGGATAATTCCTGCCGGCATCAGACTCATGAGGTTCAGCTCATACCTTCTGGCCGCGATAACGGCATCCACCTCCTGTCGGGTATCGATTTTCGCACATAGGGTCCTCCAGGTATCCTGCAAAATTTTCCCGAGATTTCCTCCTGTCCGTTTGGCAATCCACAGCATTTCCCCGAAAGTTCTGATATCTTCAATTCCGCTTCTGTAACCCAGTCCCAGAAAAAGCTGTTCCACCGGAACCTGCAGCTCCATCTGGCGCACGATTCCTGTCAGTTCCTCTGTCAGCACATCTTTTTCTCCATGCAGTTTTTCCAGATCATCTCTGGCGGAACGGACACCGTTTTCCACAGAATACCCCGCCCGGAGAGATGCGTGAAGAGACGAGAGAAAATCCTTAAAATGATAATGGAGCTTCTTCTTTCTCTCCTCTAGCAGTGCCTTCCTTTTTTTCCATACAACAAGCAGCGCGATTCCGGCCGCCAGCGGCGCAGCCCGGACGGAACGGTAACACAGCCATGCGATAAAGCTGCCGGCCGCCGTCCCCTCTGCCAGATAGAGCAGCCATTCCCGAATGGTAAAGTAATATTTTTCATAAGCCTGTTTTTTCCTTTTCTTCTTTTTCATATTTTTTCTCCAGCTTTTCCCCATGCAGCAGAGGATTTACGGGCTCCAGATGGTTTTCCCCGTCCAGGCGGAACAGAGTGCGGATCTGCACTTCATCACCCTTCAGTCCGGTTATTTCCGCAATTTCCTCTACCCGCCTTTTCCCATTACCGTCCCGGCCCAGATGCACCAGAATCTCAATGCCTGACACGATCTGCCGCCGGATAACAGGAATCGGAATATTCATACCCATGAGCACCATGTTTTCCAGACGGCCGATCATGTCCCGGACACTGTTGGCATGAGCGCTCCCCAGGCTTCCGCTGTGCCCTGTATTGAGGCAGCTCAGAAAATCTCCCGCTTCCCCGGAACGCACTTCCCCGATAATAATCCGCGACGGACGCATCCTCAGAGCTGTCCGAAGCAAATCCCGTATGGTAATCTCCCGGCCCCCTTCCAGATTGGCTGCCCTCGCCTCCAGCCGCACAACATTGTCCAGTCCCAGAAGCTGCAGCTCCGCATTGTCCTCTATGGTCACAATCCTCTCTTCTCTGGGAATACAGGCTGACAAAACATTTAAAAACGTGGTCTTGCCTGTGGAGGTACCGCCTCCAACCAATATGGTATAGCCTGACGATACAAGTTTCTTCAGGAAATCCGCCGCTTCCTGTGTAATGCTGCCCCAGGCGACCAGCTTCACCATAGTAATAGGCTCATCCGGAAACCGGCGGATAGTCAGTACCGGTCCATCCAGAGATACCGGCGGCAGAACCGCATTAACACGGGCGCCGTTTGCCAGACGTGCATCCAGAATCGGCGTTTCCTCATTGACCACCCGGTTGCACCTGCCGGCAATCTGCTGAATCACATCCCAGAGGCGTTCTTCCGATGAAAAAGCCTTCTCCCATTTTCTGATTTTTCCGCTTTTTTCTACAAAAATATTCCTGTATCCATTGACCATAATCTCCGTCACAGACGGATCGTCTACCAGCTCCTGAATCACGTCCAGCTTTCGGACAGAACAGAACAGTTCCCTTCGAAACTCTTCCTTTGCCCGCAGAGACAGCCGAAGCTCTCTGCCCTCAGCCAGAACCAGCTCGTCGATTGCATCAAGAATATCCTGATCTGACAGCTCGTCTCTGTTCTCCAGAAGGCTCAAAAGCCGTCTCCGTATTTCTTCAAATTGCATGGTTCCAGTTCTTTTCTCAGGCTGCCGTCTGCCAGCCTCTTCTCTCTGCCTCCTCATTCCGGACCTCGCCGCTGGAGCTGACGCACGTAATCTCCCATCTCGCTCCAGGCCAGTTCCTCAATATAACCCTTGCCTGTCCGGTTTGTGCTGTAAAAAGGCGGCTTGATTTTCTGGAGCTTTTCCAGCACACTTTCGTAGTCCCACATGCGGAGCAGGTTTTCAAACTGCGCCAGCTTGGCCATCGATACGGAATCCCCCCGCACAGGCACGTATACCTTCGTACAGACATCCAGTATCTGATACAGCTCCTGCACACAGTCTCCCAGATCCAGAATCAGAACTTCATAGGCACTTTCACTGACAATGCTGTCTATCAGCCGCAGCCATTCCTTCACATCCGTACACTGAATATCCATAGGCGCCAAAGCCGGCGGCACAAAATCCAGATTCTGGACGGACTGTATCATCCCGCTCAGCTTGTGGACAATACTGGCGTTGTCCTGCCGCAGGAAATACAGGAGATCACTCAGATTTCTCTCCCACACTTCCCCCAGAAGCTGCTCAAAGCCCGAATAGCTCTCCAGATTCAGATACAGCACCGCCCTGTCCTTCGCCAGAATCTGCCCCAGCGTCAGCGCAAAAGATGTTTTCTGGCAGCGCCCCACCGGACTGTAAATACCTATAACGGAGGCCTGTCGCTTCCACTGGGGCAGGCTTTCACGGGCCGCCTTCTCAGCTCCGTAACATTCCATGACCTCCCGCACTACGCTGTCTGACGCCTGGTATTTATAAACGCTGGGATATTGATCCAGCTCCGGATTGTGTACCCCCTCTGTCAATATAATAAGCTTTCCCACCTTCAGCCTGCGCACCTCCTCGCACATAGCCTTGTCCGAGATCAGAAGGATCTCTATGGGCTGCGTTTTGGCGTACTCGCAGAGAATCTGAGGAGAGGTAAATGCCTGTACCTCAAAAGGCAGATTCCGCCTCTGATTCAGATATTCCATGAAATTATAGGCATATTCCACCTCCAGATCGCAGACCGCAAAAATATTTTTCTTTTTCTGATTCAATAGAACCCTCCTATCCACAGCAGCGTTCCCATCAGAACAGGCACGGAAAAATGGAGACACTCCGCCCCTTCATTCCCCCTCCGGTAAGGAACCCTGGTTTTCGTTGTTAAATACTCTTTGATATAATGGAAAAAATATGAAAGACGCTGCGACCAGCTGCCGCAGGCAGATAAAATTCCGATGGAGAACACTGCTCCAAACAGAAATGACCAGAAGATGCACTGAAGTACCGCCGAAGCCCCCATCAAGCCTCCCAGCGCAGACAGAAGTTTGATATCTCCGGCGCCCAGCATCCGGAACCAGAACAGAACTGCCAGCAGCGCCAGAGGCAAAAGACTTCCCGCCGCAAAGGCCGCGGCGCCCCTTCCTCCGGGGGATAACTGTATCCAGAATCCTGCCGCCCACCCGGCTGCCAGCCAGACGTTGGCGATTCTGCGGCTGCGCAGATCCATTTCCACGGCCCCCAGCGCCAGTATCAGCGCCAGAAAGCCTGCTGCGGTCACATATTCCACCTCCCCCTCTTTCGTGCCTCACCCTGCCGGCTATAACAGATTAGAATCGAAATTTGCATAAACTTCCTGCAGGAACCTTCTTCTATCTCCGCCCTTGTCCGTCAGACGCACCATTTTTTCAGATTGTAAACTGCTACTGGAAAGCACAGACCCGAACGGGCTGTGTCTCATTTGAGTTATGATTGACTGTGATCTAATTATAGCACTCATCTGCGATTTGTCCAGAGGAAAAATCGAATTTCCGCCGCTTTGTGAAACCTGAACAAATTCGCATAAAAATTTTCTACTGCCCGGATTTTCCGGAAGCAGACAGTCGGCGCAATCAGCTTCAACGTACCGCTTCCAGACGCGTACAAAAACTTCTCACATCCTTTTGTCCAGCTGCTTCCGCATCCATACATGGGGGCAGCCTTCCTCCATATCGCCGTCCCCGTAAGCCGAATAGCCCTGTTTCTCATAGAAAGCCCGGGCCTGCTGCTGAGCATGGAGCACAACGGCAGTTCCGCCCTTTTGCCTGATTTCCCGCTCCGCGCCGGCTATCAGCTCCGC
>DVJR01000004.1 GCA_018716575.1 Candidatus Scatomonas merdavium
GCGCCTGTGTGAAGAGGATAATTCCGGCTTTACCTTCTCCTATGAGCTGGAGGGAAGCATTGAGGACAAGCTGAACCAGATCGTGCAGAAGGTGTACGGCGGCAAGGGCGTGGTGCTGACGGCAGGCGCGAAGAAGCAGGCGAAGCAGCTGGAAGATCTGGGATACGGCAACTGCCCGATCTGCGTGGCCAAGACTCAGTACAGCCTGACGGATAACGAGAAGCTGCTGGGCGCGCCCACAGACTTTGAGGTGACGGTACGGAATCTGAAGATCTCCGCGGGAGCCGGATTCATCGTGGCCCTGACAGGCGAGATTATGACCATGCCGGGCCTGCCCAAGAGGCCGGCGGCAGAGCGTATCGATGTGGATGAGAACGGAAAGATTTCCGGCCTGTTTTAACAGGAGTTCTGAAAAATCGGCGGACATTCCGGAGCGGTTTCCGGAATGTCCGTATCAGATAAAGGAGAAAAAATGAAATATTCAGCTTTAACATGTACAGAATTTGTGGAAGTGCTGGCTTCCAAAGCACCCGTGCCTGGCGGAGGCGGTGCCTCTGCTCTGGTAGGCGCCATTGGGACGGCACTCTGCAATATGGTAGGAAGTCTGACAGTCGGAAAGAAGAAATATGCGGCAGTGGAGGCAGAGATAACGGAACTGATGGAACAGGCCACCGCTCTTCAGAAGAAGCTGCTGCACCTGATTGAAAAGGACGCCGAAGTGTTCGAGCCGCTGTCCAGGGCCTACGGACTTCCAGCCGGAACGGAGGAAGAGAAAGCGGAAAAGTCCAGGGTGATGGAAGGGTGCCTGCGGAATGCGTGCAGCGTTCCTATGGATATTATGCGCACCTGCTGTCAGGTGATCAGCCTGATCGGAGCATTTGCGGAAAAAGGCTCCGTGCTGGCTGTCAGCGACGCCGGCGTAGCGGCGGCCTGTTGTCGGGGAGCTTTAAAAGGCGCCAGCCTGAACGTATATATTAACACAAAATCCATGAAAGACCGCGAATACGCGGAGAGCCTGAACCGGGAATGCGATGAAATGCTGGAAACGTACAGCGCTGTGGCAGACGAGGTATTTGAGCAGGTGAAGGCAAAGCTGGTGTGATACCGGATTCCGCCCCACTGGAAGAATTCGGAAAATCGCCGGACAGAAAATAAATGAAGGATGGAAGAAAACAGATGGCAAAGAGATTGCTTGGCAAAGAAGTGACGGCAGCCTTAAACGAGAAAATAAAGGCAAATGTGGCTGCGCTGCAGGAAAAGGGGATTACGCCGACTCTGGGAATTGTGCGCGTGGGAGAGAGAGAAGATGATCTTTCCTATGAAAGAGGCGCGGTGAAGCGCTGCGAAACGCTGGGAGTGGCCTGCGAGAAATTTCTCCTTCCTGCGGATGTATCCCAGGAACGCCTGATGGAAGTGATTGATCAGGTAAACGCGGATGACAGGATTCACGGGGTGCTGATTTTCCGGCCTCTGCCGAAGCATCTGGATGAAGCCGCCGTAATCCGGGCGCTGGCTCCGGAGAAGGATGTGGATGGTATCACAGATGGCTCCATGGTCGGCGTATTTGCGGGCACGGATCAGGGATTTCCGCCCTGTACGCCGCAGGCCTGCATGGAGATTCTGGATCATTACGGCATCGACTGCACCGGAAAAAAGGCTGTGGTTGTAGGACGGAGCCTGGTGGTCGGCAAGCCGGCAGCCATGATGCTTTTGAAGAAAAATGCTACCGTAACTGTCTGCCATACCCGTACCGTGGATATGCCGTCGGTGGTGAAGGAGGCGGATATTGTGATCGTGGCGGCAGGCAGGGCAGGCGTCGTGACGGCGGACTACGTCTCACCGGGCCAGATCGTGATCGATGTGGGCATCAACGTCAATGAGGAGGGAAAGCTCTGCGGCGATGTGGCTTTCGATCAGGTAGAGTCCATCGTGGATGCCATTACCCCGGTTCCGGGCGGAGTGGGAAGCGTAACCACTTCCGTACTGGTGGGCCATGTGGTGGAAGCGGCCATGAGAAAATACATGAAGTGAATATGAAAAGCAGGAAACGGCCGGACGATGAAAAGTCCGGCTGTTTTTGCGCAATATGCCAGGAGGGGCGCTGTGCGCCAGCAGGACGCGTTTAACGCCGACTGAAGCGAAGCCCCGCCGTCCTGTAGAGCTTCAGAAAATTGCGCCCGCATCCCTGTTCCTGAATTTTGGAAACATAAGATGAAGTTCCGGAACATATAGTATAACAGTATATTGGAAAGGACAGGGACGGATATGGATGCTTTTGCTGTGTATAAGGATATACAGGCCAGGACAAAGGGCCAGTTTCTGATCGGGGTGGTGGGTCCTGTGCGGACAGGAAAATCCACGTTCATCAGGCGGTTTCTGGAAGTGCTGGCCCTTCCGGCCATGGAGGAGGGCGACAGAGCCGAGATGAGAGATCAGCTTCCCTTAAGCGGTTCGGGGACGCTGATCACTACGGTGGAGCCCAAATTTATACCTAAGGAGGCTGTGCAGCTTAATCTGGGAGAGGATATTCCTATCTGGCTGCGGCTGATCGATTGTGTGGGCTTTCTGGTACCGGACGCCACCGGAAATATGGAGAATGAAAAAGAGCGGATGGTTAAAACCCCTTGGTTCGAAGAAGCGATTCCTTTTCATCAGGCCGCGGAGATCGGAACCGGAAAGGTAATTTCCGAACATTCCACTCTGGGACTGGTGGTAACGACTGACGGCTCCTTCGGCGACATCCCGCGGGAAAATTTTGTGGAAGCGGAAGCGCGGACAGTGGAGGAACTGAAAAAGCAGGGGAAACCTTTTCTGATACTGGTAAATTCTCAGAAGCCCTACAAAGATGAGACGCAGAAGCTGACCAGGGAGCTGTCGGAAAAGTACGGAGCGACAGCGCTGGCAGTTAACTGCGATCAGCTGCGGGCTGACGATATTGTGAAGATTCTGGAATGCCTGCTGTATGAATTCCCCATCCGGCAGATTGAGTTTTACATACCAAAATGGGTAGAGCTGCTTCCGATGGATGATCCGGTAAAAGCAGAGCTTCTGGAACGGATTCGGGAGCTGACTGCAGGGTTAAAATATATTCGTGATGTGCGGAAGAATACGGTGAAGCTGGAATGCGAATATGTGAAATCCACGTCTGTAACGCAGATAGATCTGGCCAGCGGAGAAGTACGGGTTCGGGTGGAAATGAAGGAAAAGTACTATTACCGTATGGTCAGCGATATGACGGGGGTAGATATCCAGGGGGAATACGACCTGATGCGGGCTTTACGGGAGCTCTCTTCCATGAAAAAAGAATATGTCCGTGTGCAGAAGGCGGTAGAATCGGTTCGCGGCTGCGGCTACGGTGTCGTTATACCGGAAAAGGAGGAAATCACTCTGGATGACCCGGTGGTTATCCGCCAGGGAAACAAATTTGGTGTGAAAATCCGTTCTGCCAGTCCGTCTATTCATATGATCAAAGCCAATATTGAAACGGAAATCGCGCCGATTGTGGGAACAGAACAGCAGGCCGAGGAGCTGATTGCCTATATTCGTGAAAGCGGACGCCAGGAGGGCGGTATCTGGGAGACGAATATATTTGGGAAATCCGTAGAACAGCTGGTGGAAGATGGAATACGGACTAAAATCGCGCAGATTACGGAAGACAGCCAGGTGAAGCTGCAGGAATCCATGCAGAAGATTGTCAACGACAGCCGTGGCGGTATAGTCTGTATCATCATTTAAACAGTGAAATACGCATGGAGTACGGTGTGGGCGCATGGTTCTGACATGGTCCGCACCGTGAACTTTTTTTAGAATTTTTTTATTGTCAGAGAGTTGATTTGGTAGTAATATAGTAATTAATTACGACAGGAGGTTAAGGGGTATGTTTGAAAATTTCAGCAAGAAAGTTGTCGGCATGGGAAACAGTATCAAAAGGACTACGCAGACTTTTTCTGAAACGGTTTCTCTGAATGCGAAGATTGATGAATATAAGAAAGAACTGGCCAACTGCTTTTCGCAGCTGGGACAGAATTATTATGAAAGGAATAAAACAAGTGTTCCGGCAGAGTATCAGGGGGTTTTTGACCGGATTACGCAGCTGAATCAGATGATTATTCAGTGCCAGGAGCAGATTAAGGTGATAAAAGGCGTTCGTCAGTGCCCGAACTGCGGAGCGGATGTGGCAGGCAACGTGATGTTTTGCGGAAACTGCGGCTACAGTATGCCGCCGGTGAATACGGCAGGTCCGGCTAATGGACCTGTGTGTGCGAAGTGCGGTGCGCCGCTGGAACCGGGTGCTATGTTCTGTACGACCTGTGGAGCCAGAGTTCAGGCGGCTGCTCCTCAGCAGAACAGTTATGGGCAGAGTGCATCTTCCTACAGTCAGCCGGTACAGCCGGAGCCTTCCTATGGCCAGCCGGTGCAGCCGGAGCCTTCCTATGGTCAGCCGGTACAGCCGGAGCCTTCCTATGAGCAGCCGACAGTACAGGAGTCTGATTATGAGCAGGCGGCGGTTCCGGAAGAGCCGGCTTTTGGAGAGTCTGCGTATGAGCAGCCGACGGAGCAGGCGGGCAGGGTATGCCCCCAGTGCGGAGCTTCTCTGGCGGCAGATGCTGCATTCTGTAATAACTGTGGTGCCAGTGTGCTGGAGGCAGCTGCGCAAGTGCAGGAAAGTTATTCCTACGGACAGCCGGTGGAGCAGGAACCGGTATTTGACGAGCCCGTTCATGAGGCTCAGAACGAAGCTGCGTCAGCAGAGGCAGGGCGTTATTGCCCCAACTGCGGCACTAGGCTTGAAGATGACGCGCTGTTCTGCGCGGAATGTGGTACAAAAGTTGGCTGATCTGATCGGGTGCGGCAAGTGACGGGGGAAGGCAAATGGAAAGATTTTTTCCGGTAGCAGCAGCGATTATTTTTGCCATAGTGCTTGTATATGATATTCTCGGGCATAGAAATATGAAAGTCAGGCGGCATCTGCCTGACTGGATATTTCTATGCCTTTTAGGCGTTGGTCTGATTGGGATGCTGACGGTGGGAATACGGAGTCTGATCGGCGCCGGAGGAGACAGAGCGGGGTTGTATCTTGCCTACCGCTATCTGATGGACGACGATTCGTATGGAGCACGCCGTTCGGTAAAAAATGACAGCGATCTGACAGAGGAACAGAAAAGTATAATTGAATTGCTGAGCACGGCGATAGAGGGGGATTATCCGTCTCTCTATTTTGATGCACGGAAGCTGCTGGACGGGACAATCCAGAATGCAGAGCAGCAGTCGGCGGTTGAAGAGCTTCAGTCGTTTGCAGCAGCATATCTGAGACAGGACAGCGCGGTGACACAGCTGACTTCCCTGGGTACGTCTGACAGCGGTTCAGAGTCTGGAGCAGAAGAGAGCAGTCCTTTCGCCGGACTGATTGAGACGTGCTTTGAAGCGGAAAATTTTCAGGATACAGAAGAACTGGATGCATATTATAACCTGGACCGACTGGTACGTTCCGGACAGCCGGATGCTGCAGACAGTACAGAAGTGGACAGGCTGGCGGAGCGGTATGGACGCAGTCCGGAAATATTAAAGCTGGCAGCCGGTTACTATGTGCAGACCGGCGATTATGGAAAAGCGGAGGATCTGGCTCAGTCTCTGGTAGAGCTGGACGGAAGTGCTGAAAATCTGGTGATCTATACGGACATCATCGCTCAGGAGGCGTATTCCGTTTCCTATCAGGACTCGGGACAGAATTCTACTGATCCGGAGAAACAGGCTCTTCTGGAAGAGGCCAGAAAGCTGGAAGAACGAGCCCGGAATTATGATGAGGGCGAAGAGAGACGGGAAGAGATTCTGAATGAAGCGGCAGAATTGTATCAGCAGGCAGCTGATGTAGATATACGACGGGCTGTTAATTTCCTGGAGGCGAAAAGACCGCTTTTTGATAATACGGGTATGTATGATCTGCAGCTTGCTAAAATGTACATGCTGCTGGATGAACGGGAAGAAGCTCAGAGCCGGATTCGCTCTCTGATGGATGATGCAGCAGCGCTTTCGGACAGCTCACCGATCAAAGCCCCGTTGATGGATGTACAGAATGCTTATAACCAGAGCAGTTCTGATGAAACGAGCCCACAGCTGCGCAGTTCTGTCAGCAGTTTGATTGCAGCGGAGACGCAGGGAATTGTTCCGCAGGAGGAAGGAACAATCAATGAAAAAATGACAGATTATGTGGTGTCCGCTCTGAAATACGATAAGCTTGGGATTTTCGTAAGCCGGATTGATACGTCTGCCTATCCGGAAATCACGGCATATCTGAATATAAATGGACAGAAGGAAGGCCGCTGGGGCATGGTAAGCGAATTCTACGCGGATGATTTTGAGATTATTGATACCCAGTATCAGGTCACGGATTTCCGGCTGAATTCGGATGCCAGCCGGCTGGGCGTGGACATCGCCATCGTCCTGGACACCAGCGGCAGCATGGAAGGGACGCCGCTGGAGGACGCCAAGCTGGCGGCGCAGGCCTGCGTGGAAAATATGGATACGGATTCGCAGGATATTTCCATTATTTCCTATGAATCCTCTGCTTCTACAGTTGTGGAGCGGACGGACAGTCAGGACAGGCTGAACTATGGCATCAGCCAGCTGTCTGCCGGCGGAGGTACGGATATTTCCGCCGGTCTGTCGGAAGGCCTCAATTCCCTGGAGGGAAGCGGAGCCGGAACGCAGGCGATTATTCTGATGACCGACGGGCAGGACGGCAATTCTCAGGAGGCTATGGATGAGGTGCTCAGCCGGGCCAACAGCGCAAATGTGGCTGTCTATACGGTTGGACTGGGCGATGTGCAGGAGGAGTATCTGAAGAATATCGCCGAGCGGACGGGGGGAAAATATCTTCTTGCGGATAATACCACAGAGCTGGAGGATATTTATCTGGCGCTCCAGCAGTATATTGTCAATAATTATGTCCTGACCTATACGGTGACGGAAAATGTGGAGGAGGATCCCCGCTATCTGCTGGTATCTCTGCCGGCTTATCAGGTATCCGGGCAGAGGGAATATACCATTTCCGGCGGAGCAGGTGAAGCTGTAGAGATCGGCGGCGACAGGATTAAACCAACCACGGAAAATGATTCTCTGATCACTGCGGTGGCGCCGGGTAGCCTTTCAGTGTCTGATGTGGAAAAAGGCGCCGACGTTACAATAACCGGCAGCGGATTTACGGATGGAATGCATTTTGGCATTGGTACCCTGGAGCTGCAGGACGTCCGGGTGACAGATGAAAATACGGCGACAGGCGTTCTAAAGGGAAGCCTGGCGGCAGGCAGCTACGCGGTTCGGGCCAGCTATCCGGACGGAAGAATCGCCGTGAAGAATGAAGCATTCTATGTGTTCCGGGCCGGAGTCACCACAGGAGTGCGGATCGGCAGCACGATTATCAAGGCGGATTCCATCGGGCAGATTTCCGACACAGGCTTTGTAGCTTCCGGAAATGTTCTGATTAACGATTTCCTGCACTACAGCGGCACCCTGGAGATTACGGCTGCCGAGCTGCCGGAGGAGCTGACGCTGCAGGCCGGACAGACGGCCTATCTGGGCAACAGCGGAACCGTGGAAGGTAATGGTCTGCTATATATCAGCTATGCTCAGGCAGACGGCGAGAAAAAGAATTTTGCCAATCTGGTGATGGGCGGCAAAAATTATGAAGTGATTAACGGAGAGTTCGAATTCGATATCAGCGGTTCGGATACCAGCATGGATCAGTCCTGGGAGCTCACAATACCTGGAATCACCAATGTGACCGTGGGAGAGATTTCCCTGGAGACGGACGGCCTGAAGGTGCATATTGACGAGCTGAATCCGAAAAAGATATACGAGAGTATCAAAGACGGTCTGACAGGTGAGCAGTACAGCGTGCTGACGAAAGAAGCTGCGGATACGGCCGGATCCGGAAAAAGTGAAGAAGGTTCGGAAGAGAAGCCGCAGTCGAAGGATAAGGCCTTCCGGTTCCGGCTGACAGATACATCGGCCAGCCTGGATCTGGCGCTTCGGCAGAACAACATTGAGTTCGGCGGAGAAGTGAAGCTGGATATGAATGATGCATTTCAGTTCGGCTGTTTTGGCTTAAGGGAGTTGCAGCTGAAATTCAACACCCTGGACGACAGCCAGGAATACTGGTATCTGGGAGGAGCGATTGATTTTTCCACCATGATTCCGGGCTTCGGCGGTTCGGGCGTGTCCGGCATGGAGGCGCATATCGCTTCCTGGTACTGGATGTTTGACGAGATGGAGGTGGGAGTAGACCTCTATCCGGGAATCGGAATCTATAATTTCCTCTATGTGGACAAGATGTCTCTGGCGGTGGACGGGGTCAGCGCTCTGTTTCTGGATTCGGGCTGGATTCCCGACGCGGCGAAGGAAGTGATGTTCGCCGGAATGGATATGGATGTGCTGCAGCAGGAAAAGCCGGACTTCAAGCTGGTGGGAAACGTAGAGGCCGATGTGAACCTGTTTAAGTCTCTGCACCTGAGTGTTCCGGAGGATATGACCAAATGGGGTGAGCTGGGGTCCATCAACGGCGATATCACTTTGAATTTTTCGGAAAAATCCTTCGATATTACAGCGGCCTTAAAGCTGCTGGGACATGAGATTGCCAACGCTTCGCTGGGAATCGGACCGGAAGGACTGTATGCGGAGGCCGGAGCGCAGCTGGAGCTGGAGATGCTGGGCTGTCAGCTGGGCGGAGGCATTGATCTGGGCTTCCGGACGACGATGCAGCAGCTGAAGGTCAATTTCGGCATAGACGGCCATGCGGACTGCAACATGCTGAACGTTCACTGGACCGGAGACATCGGCCTGGAGCTTTTGGCAAAGTATGACGGAACGCTGTTCTCCGTGACGTTGACCCACGGCGACGATTCCAGCCGGTTCTGGTATGAGGACAACGGCGAGCTGTTCCTGATTCAGAAGCTGCATTTTGCTTAAATAATTATGCTGTCCGCAGGAGGCTCTTATGGCTTCTCCTGCGGATTTAACCGGAGGTCGAGCAGATGAAAAAAGTAAGTGGAATTCTGGCGGCGGTTTTTCTGTGCCTGCTGCTGTGCCGGTCGGAGGTATACGCCGCAACGCAGGATATTGCGGTGAATCTGGCGGAAAACCGGACCGACTGCATATTCCAGATCGCATGGGAGGAGACGGAGAAAGAGGCCTCTGTGCGAATCGTATCTCCGTCCGGCCAGGTCTACGGTACGGAAGAGACGCCAGACCAGGTGACGGTGATGACAGGCTTTATTTACGTTTATATCGGAGATGCCGCCGCGGGCCAGTGGACGGTCAGCGTGACCGGCGACGGGCTGGGAAGCGCGGAAGTAACGGTGGGCTCTCTGCCGGAAAGCATGAATGTGGACGTATTTTCCGTGACGGAGACCGGAAACGGGAGCTATCGGGCGGAGTGGAGTATCTCTGACTGCCCGGAGGACGTGACGATCCGGATTTATGCCAGCAAGAATCCGGACAGTTATGAGGGCACAGAGGTGTCAGGGTCCGGGCGGGGAGCGGCAGGCAATATGAACTTTACCATGCCGGATGTGGACAGCGGCTACTATTATTTTTATCTGTCGGTAACGGCCGGCAGCGGTGCGTTTAACTACGCTTACTGCGATACCCCCTATTTCTATGACAATACCGGCCGGGCGGACAAGCTGACAGCCGTGTCGGCCGGGCTTCTGAATTCAGATATCTACATCAGCTGGGAGGGAGAAGCCGGCACGTATCTGGCCATGCTGTTTGATCCGGATACGAAGGAGCTGCTGCTTAGCGAGGAGACGGAGGAGCAGAGCAGTCTGCTGGCCATGCCGGAGGGGTATACGACGGTGCTGGCCGGAGCGGCGTCCTATGATTCGGGTCGTCTGGGCCGGTTCGATCTGTATGAAGTATCCGCAGACAATATGGTGGATGCAACGGTTCAGTTTCCGGATGAAAGCGCCACAAACAGAACTGTGGTCACGGTAAATGTGACCTTCAGCGGAAATTGTACGGTATCAGCGACCCTGAACGGCGAGCTTATGCTGGAACAGTCGTCGGAAGCGGGGGATTATTCCGTGGAGCTGGAGGAAGGCGACAACACGATTGTTTTCATGGTCAGTGACGCCAACGGTAATATGGCTTCTTTCGTAAAGGAGCTGTATCTGGACAGCATTGCGCCGCAGCTTTCCATGGCCAGAAATCTGGATGGTGTCACGGTTGACGAGGATTATATCTATGTGGAAGGCTATACGGAGGCAGGAGCGAGCCTGACCTGCAACGGGCAGAAAATAGAGCTGGTGGGGAACTATTTCAGCTATCGGCAGCCGCTTTCCCTGGGAAAGAATGAAATCCGGGTGGTTGCTGCGGATATTGCGGGAAATGAGACGCAGTATACGGCGGAAGTAAGGAGGCCCTTCTGGTCATCAGGGATCCTGCGCTGGATCATTCTGGGAGCGGCGGCGGTTGCGCTGATCCTGGTCGAAACGGTCTTGCTGGTGCGAGGGAAAAGGAGGTCGCGGCGATGAAAAAATTCCGGCTGTTCCGTCTGATTCTGGCACTGGCGACTGCGGCGGCTGGCATTTACATGATCTATGCCAACATCAGTGTCAGCGGCTACAATCTTCTGACCATGGATTCCTCCGCGGGATACCGGGCGGCCACCACCTATCGGTGGTCGGTGCTGATATTTGCCCTGCTGCTGGCGGCGGATATTGCGGCGGCGGTATTTTACCGGAGAAGCAGGCAGAAAAAACTTGCCTGCCCGTCCTGCGGCGCGCTGCGCGGTGAGAATGACAAATTTTGTAAAATGTGCGGATATGCATTCCAGAAGAGGAAATAAACGGTTTCCGTGAGAATTGCGAATTTTTCTTGAAAAATGTCATAGACTAGAGTATAATTTATGTAAATTGAATGAGTAATTTCCTGGAGTGTCCGATCCCCTGTCAATTTGAACCTACATCTTCTTTAAACAGGGATTCCTATATTGACGTGTGGATGTCAGGCCCTCATTGCGCTGGGGAAGGCAGAAGCGGCGTTTGCGGTTACCCACCTAGCTTTGCTAGGAGTCAAAAGACAGGAACGGCATCCCGGGTATTACAAAAGAGGAAAAGAGGTCTGGTATGGAAAGATACCGGCCTCTTTTTTATTCCATGAATTTTTTTCGGAGAAAATTCATATACTGGGATATGGATATTAGCAGAGAAAATAAATTGTTGCTTTGTATTTGTTTCTGCTTTTTCTTTTATCTGGTTTTTCTTCAGGCAGTGAAGGCGGAAAGAACTCCGGAGCACACGGAGGGCCTGGAAAGCGCGGCGGCAGAACAGCTTCTGGAGCAGGAGCAGCAGCTCTACTGGCAGAGTGAGGCTGAATCTGCGTCGGAAAGTACCGGAGCAATGGCAGAAACGGATGAAAAAGATACAGGGACGGGGGACGGGGCAGAGCTGACAGGAAGCGTTGGCGGAGAAGCCTACCAGCCGCCCCTGATTCGTGTGCTGCTGACAGATAACAGAAGGAGCGGTTACCTGCAGGAGCGCGTAACTGTAACATCTGAATGCGCTGTTCGGATAGAAGGAACGGACCAGATAATAGAGGCCGGAAGCAGCGCAGTTTTTGAGGCAGGAGACCCAAGATTCGCGGACGGGAAAATTGTCCTGACGCCCGAAAATCCGTCTGTGGGTATTCAGGTCACTTCTCTGGAAAAAGCCCAGGGCGCGCCTGTATATGAGGGAAGTCTGGAGATCTGCAGTGCGGACCAGGGAATCTATCTGGTAAATGCCGTGGATCTGGAAACGTATCTGAAATACGTGGTTCCCAGTGAAATGCCGGCATCCTATGCTGCGGAGGCTCTGAAGGCTCAGGCTGTCTGCGCCAGGACGTATGCCTGCCGGCAGATGGCGGATGATTCGCTGGCGGAATATCATGCGGATGTGGACGACAGCGTTTCCTACCAGGTATACAACAATGTATCCCGGCAGACGTCCACAGATCAGGCGGTGGATGCGACGGCAGGACAGATCATGACCTGCGGCGGCGAACCGATTATCGCCTACTTCTTTTCCACCTCCTGCGGATATACCAGCACGGACGAGGTGTGGAGCGGCAGCGATGCGGAAGGGTATCTGAAGAGCGTATATCTGGGCAGCGATGAGAGGAAGGATGTACAGACAGAAGAGGTATTTGCGTCGTTTATCCGGCAGAAGGATGCGTCGGATCTGGAAGCGGAGGATGGCTGGTACCGCTGGAGCGTTACGATTCCGGCGGATGTGCTGGAACAGAGAACATCTGACCGGGGAATCGGGAAGCTGCAGAGCATGGAGGTGCTGGAGCGAAGCAGCGGCGGAGCCGCCTCCGCTCTGCGGGTCACGGGAAGCCAGGGGAGCTTTGTTCTGGAAAATGAATATGATATACGGGAACTGCTTTCTGTAAAGGGCATTCCGGTTACAAAAAATGACGGGACAGTGACAGATGAGATGTATCTGCTGCCCAGCGCCTATTTTATCTGCAGCGCGATGTACGATGGTGAAAATCTGACAGGATTTTCCTTTGTGGGGGGAGGCTATGGACACGGCGTGGGCATGAGCCAGAACGGAGCGTCCCATCTGGCGGATCAGGGCCTGGAGTGGCAGGAAATTCTGAGCTATTTTTATGAGAATATTCAGATTGAAACGATAGACGGAGAATGACAGATTATGGAGCTTGTGGAAGAAAGTAATGTGAAAAAAATTGTTCGTGCGGCCGGCGAATTCACAGACCGCATCTCGAAGGATCATGTGGGAGCCTATGCAGCCCAGGGGGCTTTTTTTCTGCTGCTGTCCTTTATTCCTTTCATGATGCTTCTTCTGAATATTGTACAGTACACAAGTCTGACGGAAGCGGAGGTCAGCAATGCGGTTCTGGCTGTCATACCGGAGGATTTTCACGGCATCGTAAGCTCTGTTATCGCGGAAATTTATCAGCGCTCTTCTGTGGTGCTTCCCGTTTCAGCCATTCTGGCTCTCTGGTCCGCGGGGAAAGCAGTTAATTCGCTGACCTACGGGCTGAATACAATTTACCACGTGAAAGAGACCAGAAATTATTTTGTGAGCCGGCTGCGCTCCATGGGATATACGCTGGTTTTTATACTGGCTATTTTGGTAACGCTTGGCCTGCTGGTGTTCGGTAAGAGCCTGCAGCGCGGAATGGCAGAGTTTTTCCCGGCGGCTGCGGGAGTTACGGCATTTCTGATCAGCTTCCGGACGATTATAACTATAACGGCGCTTCTGGTGGCGTTTCTTCTGCTGTATCGTTTTATTCCAAACCGGAAGGACACGTTTGGCAGCCAGCTGCCGGGCGCGATGGTGGCTACGGTGGCCTGGGAAATTCTTTCAATAGGGTTTTCTATTTATCTGGAGTATTTTCCGGGTGTTACCAGGATGTACGGAAATATGACAACGATGATTTTGCTGATGCTGTGGGTTTATTTCTGCATGTATATTATTCTGCTGGGCGCGGAAATTAACGAATATTACGATGAGAGAGTGCAAAAGGAGCTTGACAGTCAAAAAGATTCCGGCTAAAATAAACACTGATATGAAAAAGCGCAGAAGGTGTCTGTAGAGTTTCATTTCCTGTCAGAGAGAGAGGATCACCGGCTGAAAGTCCTCTTGAGTTCAGATGAGACTTGAGTTTCCCACCGGAGCTGCTCTTCTGAACCGGTCAGTAGGAAGAGACGTGGATGCACGTTACAGCATGAATGAGAGTCCGGGCAGAGGCCCGGGAATCAGGGTGGTACCGCGGAAAGCTATGGAGTTTCGTCCCTCAGGACGGGGCTCTTTTTTGTTGCGCAAATGCCCGCCGGAGAGCAGAGAGATATTCAAATCCTTAAGGAATGTCCCGCAGGCGGTCGCTTCGGAAAAGGAAGTTCCGGAAAAATCAGAAAAAATAGCAGAGGAGAAAGAAATGAGCGAGATCAGTATGCAGGAAAAGCTGTCAGCTATTGTGAAAAACGCGCTGGACAGTATGAACGGGGCGCAGACGCTGGACGCCCTCAACGATATCCGCGTCAACGTACTGGGCAAAAAAGGCGAGCTGACGGCTGTGCTGAAGGGCATGAAGGATGTGGCGCCGGAGGATCGGCCCAAGGTGGGACAGATGGTAAATGAGGCCAGAGACACCATCGAGAAAACCCTGGAAACGGTAAAGACAAAGCTGGAAAGTGAAAAGCTGGAGCGTCAGCTGGCGGAAGAGATCATCGACGTGACCCTCCCGGCCAGAAAAGTGGAAGTGGGACACCGCCATCCCAATACAATCGCCCTGGAGGAGGTGGAGAGAATCTTCATCGGCATGGGCTATGAAGTGGTGGAAGGCCCGGAAGTGGAATATGATCTGTATAATTTCGAGAAGCTGAACATCCCTGCCAATCATCCTGCCAAGGATGAACAGGATACCTTTTATGTGACGAAGGATATCGTGCTCCGGACGCAGACTTCCCCTTGCCAGGCCCGTGAGATGGAAAAAGGAAGGCTGCCGATCCGGATGCTGTCTCCGGGACGTGTATTCCGTTCGGATGAGGTGGATGCCACCCATTCTCCGTCCTTCCATCAGGTAGAGGGGCTTGTGGTGGATAAAAACATCACCTTTGCCGATCTGAAGGGAACGCTGGCGCAGTTCGCGAAGGAACTGTTCGGGCCGGAGACAAAGACAAAATTCCGTCCCCATCATTTCCCGTTCACAGAGCCCAGCGCGGAAATGGATGTAAGCTGCTTCAAATGCGGCGGCAAAGGCTGCCGGTTCTGCAAAGGCTCCGGCTGGATCGAGATCCTGGGCTGCGGCATGGTGCATCCCCACGTATTTGAAATGTGCGGCATCGACCCCGACGAATACACCGGCTTCGCCTTCGGCGTCGGCCTGGAGCGCATCGCCCTCCTCAAATACGAAATCGACGACATGCGCCTCCTCTACGAAAACGACTACCGGTTCTTGAAACAGTTTTAACCTCAATGAGCCATGCGCTATCATAGGGAAGAAGGCACCGGAAGCTTGCTTCCAGGTGACTTGTTCACTATGAAAGGATAGGGCGAACGCCCTAAGCGAGCGGAAGCAAAGCGGACGCGAGCTTACGCATGGCGGAGCGGAGAGAAGCCAAGAAGCTTGCTTCCAGGTGACTTGTTCCCTATGAAAGGATAGGGCGAATGCCCTAAGCGAGCGGAAGCAAAGCGGACGCGAGCTTACGCATGGCGGAGCGGAGAGAAGTCATGGAAGCCAAGGAAAAGCCACATATTTTTGATAGGAGATTAATGAGATGAATACTTCGTTATCATGGATTAAAATGTATGTGCCGGATCTGGATGTGACGGCGCAGGAATATACGGATGCGATGACCCTTTCCGGCACCAAAGTGGAAGGGTTTCAGAAGCTGGATGCGGATCTGGACAGGATCGTCATCGGTCAGATTGAGAAAATCGACCCGCATCCGGATGCGGACAAGCTGATTGTCTGCCAGGTGAATATTGGAACAGAAACCATCCAGATTGTGACCGGAGCCCCCAATGTGAAAGTGGGCGACAAGGTGCCGGTGGTGCTGGACGGCGGAAAGGTAGCCGGAAACCACGATGGAAAGATGACGCCGGGAGGTGTAAAGATCAAAGCCGGCAAGCTTCGCGGCGTGGAGTCATGCGGCATGATGTGTTCGATTGAAGAGCTGGGCTCTTCCCGGGAATTTTATCCGGAAGCGCCGGAGCTTGGCATCTATATTTTCCCGGAGGACGCTGAAGTGGGCGGCAGCGCCGTTCACGCGCTGGGACTGGACGATGTGATTTTTGAATACGAGATCACCTCCAACCGGGTGGATTGCTACAGCGTGCTGGGGATTGCCAGAGAAGCGGCGGCCACTTTCCGGAAAAAATTCTGCCCTCCTGAGGTAAAGAAAACAGGAAACGATGAACAGGCTTCCGATTACATTCAGGTGAAGGTAGAGGATCAGGAGCTGTGTCCCCGGTACTGCGCCAGGGTTGTGAAAAACGTCAAGATCGGTCCGTCTCCGAAGTGGATGCAGAGATGCCTGGCTGCCAACGGCATCCGGCCCATCAACAATCTGGTTGACATCACCAATTATGTAATGGAAGAGTATGGACAGCCCATGCATGCCTACGATCTGGATACCATTGCGGGCCGTCAGATCATCGTCCGCCGGGCGGCAGCCGGAGAAAAATTTGTGACACTGGACGGCCAGGAGCGGCAGCTGGATGAAAATGTGCTGATGATCTGCGACCAGGAAAAGGCCATTGGCATTGCGGGTATCATGGGCGGGGAAAATTCCATGATTACCGATCATGTACACACAGTGCTGTTTGAAGCGGCCTGCTTCGATGGAACCAACATCCGTCTTTCTTCCAAACGGATCGGGTTGAGGACGGACGCTTCCGGAAAATTTGAAAAGGGCCTGGATCCCAACAATGCAGAGGCGGCCATCGACCGGGCATGTCAGCTTATGGAAGAGCTGGGAGCCGGAGAAGTAGTGGGAGGTATTGCAGATTTTTATCCGGTGAAAAATGAACCGGCCCGCGTGGCGTTTGAGCCGGATAAGATTAACGCGCTGCTGGGAACGGATCTGTCTTCTGAGCAGATGCT
>DVJR01000042.1 GCA_018716575.1 Candidatus Scatomonas merdavium
AACAGGAGGCGTACCGAGATCTGGCCGGGTATATGTTGGAGCATGACGTGAAGCTGGAACAGGAGATTGTCAGTTATTATAAGCAGTGATCCAATTTGAAGACAATTGCTGAGAACTATGGTAAATTGTAATAGCCAGTATCTTTTACGTTAGCCCTGTTGAAAATGTTTAGGTTTCTGCAAACTGTACTAAATTGCAACAGCCGGCCTTTTGCCGGGGCAAAGTACAGAGATATTTATCCAAAGGAATTTTATGACAGAATGGTCCGGAGAAACCTTTGCGTCCGGGAAACATTCGAGATGCTGCACTATGGAGCGATTGCCGGGCTGCAGGTACGGAGCTGAAAAGCAGGGAAGAAACTACGGTTTTTCAAAAGTTGTAAAGATCAGTTTTTCAAAAGTTGTAAAGATCAGGATTGACAAATGCCTTTTCCGAGCCTATAATGTGTAAAGATCAAAATATCACAAACCTGTGACGAAGAGAAGTAACCCGCACAGCGAACTTGCAGAGAGTCCCGGATGGTGGAAAAGGGGCAGGGAGCGGCAGGCGAATGGGCTTCGGAGGGCGGACCGAACGGAAGGCGCGGGGCGCGGCTGCCAAGTAGGGACCGACGGGTATCCCACCCGTTATCCATCGGGACGCGTATGGATGGTACGTGTAAGCGAGCGGGCGCTTCGGCGCCAATTTGGGTGGTATCGCAGAAGTTTCAGGCTTTTGTCCCATGTATGGGGACAGAGGTTTTTTTTTATTCCCTGTTCCGGCAAAACAGAGAAGTCATCTGCTGCTCAAAGTCAAAATTCTGCGGCAACCGCAGAAAATCAAATGTTCAGGAGGAAAACATCATGAAGAATCAGACAATCACAAGAAGAATTCTGGCACTGGCGGCAGCGGCGGCACTGGGACTTTCCCTGACGGCATGCGGCGGAACGGCATCCGGCACTTCGGATTCTGCCGGAACGGAAGGCAGCTCAGCAGCTTCCGGTTCCTCAGCGGCTTCATCCGGCGCGTCTTCCGAATCGTCCTCAGCATCCGGAAACGACGGAGAAGGAGCTTCTTACAGGATCGCTGTGGTAAAGCAGATGGATCATGCTTCACTGGACGAAATCACGAATGCGATCACGGCGGAGCTGGACGCCATAGCGGCGGAAAATAACGTGACGATTGATTATGAAGTCTACTCGGGACAGGGGGATCAGTCGGTGCTGATGCAGATCGGCGATCAGGCGGTTGCGGACGGCGTGGACGCCATTATTCCGGTGGCGACGCTGGCGGCTCAGGTGATGGCGGTCTGCGCGGAAGAGTCCCAGACGCCGGTTATCTTCGCGGCGATCTCTGATCCGGAAGCGGCGGAGCTGACGGGGATCGATTATGTAACTGGCACAAGCGATGCCCTGGATACGGAGTCCATCATGGAAATGATGCTGGCCCAGAACCCGGATCTGCAGAGCGTGGGTCTTCTGTATTCCCTGTCGGAGCCCAATTCCGCCATGCCCATCGAGGAGGCAAAGGCGTATCTGGATGAAAAGGGCATCTCCTATACGGAAGCTACCGGCAATACCAATGACGAAGTGATCGCGGCGGCCAGCGTGCTGGTATCTGACGGTGTGGATGCCGTTTTCACCCCCACCGATAACATTGTCATGGCTGCGGAAATGGCTATTTCGGGAACCTTTATAGAAGCCGGAATTCCGCATTATACGGGTGCGGATTCCTTCGTACGGAACGGCGCTTTCGCCACCTGCGGCGTCAACTATACCGATCTGGGTACGGAGACGGCGGATCTGGCTTATCAGGCCATTACGGAAGGCATGGACGGAATGGAAGATTTCTACAGAGTGGCAGGAGGGATGATCACTGTCAATACGGAGACAGCAGATGCTCTCGGCATCGATCCTGCGGTATTTGACGGCATGGGAGAGCTGGTGGAAGTGACCACCACAGAGGAATAATACGGCCGGAAGCGCCAAAAGATAAGATGTGAGTTGAGAAGGAGGAAGTAACTATGCTGTTTATTGTACAGACAGCGCTGGAACTGGGTGTGATGTACGCTCTGGTATCCATGGCTCTTTTCCTGAGCTACCGGATTCTGGACATTGCAGACCTGACTACAGACGGAACATTTGTGCTGGGGCTGGCGGTATCCGTCTCTCTGGCGGCGGCGGGCCATCCGGTTCTGGCGTTTCCCGCCGCCATGGCGGCAGGAGCCTGCGCCGGATTCGTGACGGCATTTCTGCAGACCAGACTGGGCGTGCCGTCCATCCTGGCGGGAATTATTACGAATACGGGGCTGTATACCATCAATCTGATGGCCATGGGCTGGTCGTCCAATGTGAGCCTGCTGCGTCAGGAAACGGCATTTACCCTTTTCCGTTCCACGGGAATCGGCGGCGACTGGTACGAGCTGGTGCTGGCGGGGATCATAACAGTGCTGGCAGGCGTGGCGCTGGTGTGGTTCCTGGGAACCAGGACCGGGCTTTCCATCCGGGCTACGGGCGACAACCGTGATATGGTGAGAGCTTCCTCCATCAACCCCACGTTTACCATTACCCTGGGGCTGTGCATTGCCAATGCCCTGACGGCTCTTTCGGGAGCTGTGGTGGGCCAGATGCAGAAAACGGCGGATATCAACGGCGGAACCGGCATCGTCGTCATCGGGCTGGCCTGCCTGATCATCGGAGAGACCGTCGTCGGGCGCGGCGCGATCTGGCGCGGCGTGGTGGCCGTGATTGTGGGCAGCATCATTTACCGGTTTATCTATGCCATTGTGCTGCGAACCGGCATTGTCCCCATCGAATGCCTGAAGCTGGTGACGGCGGTGATCGTCGCTCTGGCAATTGCCATGCCGTCCCTGAAGAAATATTTTGCTTTCCAGAAGCGGAAAATGGCGGCTTCCAGGCGGAAAGGGGGCAGATGACATGCTGACGCTGGAAAATATATCGAAAACCTTTAATCCCGGCACGGTCAATGAGAAAAAGGCCCTGTCCGGTCTGAACCTGCACCTGGATAAAGGTGAGTTTGTGACGATTGTCGGTTCCAACGGCGCCGGAAAGTCCACGCTGTTTAACGCCATTGCCGGCAGTTTCTACGTGGACGAGGGCTACATTACTCTGGGCGGGAGAGATATTACTTTTCTGCCGGAGCATAAGAGAAGCCGTGTGATCGGCCGCCTTTTTCAGGACCCGCTGCGGGGAACGGCGCCTCATATGACCATTGAAGAAAATCTGGCTCTGGCCCATCAGCGGTCGTCGAAAGGCGCCGCTTTCAGCAGGATCAGCAAAAAAGACAAGGAATTTTTCCGGGAGAAACTGAGGCTTCTGGACATGGGGCTGGAGGATCGGATGCGTCAGCCGGTGGGGCTGTTAAGCGGCGGCCAGCGCCAGGCGCTGACCCTTCTGATGGCGACCATGGAACCACCGGAGCTGCTGCTTCTGGATGAGCATACGGCGGCGCTTGATCCGGCCACAGCTGAGAAAGTGCTGCAGCTGACCCGGGAAATTATCGACGGCAATAAGATTACCTGCCTGATGGTTACGCACAACATGCATCAGGCGCTGGAGCTGGGAAGCCGGACGCTGATGATGGCCGATGGAAAGATTGTGCTGGATGTCTCCGGAGAGGAGCGGGCAGGGATGAAGGTAGAGGACCTTCTGGAACGGTTCCGGGCCGGAGCCGGACGGGAACTGGACAACGACAGGATTCTGCTGTCAGAATAAGAAAAGAACAAATGGCTTCGGAGCTCTCTTGCCAAGAGAGGCTGCGAGGCTTTTTTCTGTCCGGATGCAGCGGCGCATACAGATTCCGGCTTCGGCGTGTCTTGCCTGCCGAGCCCGGGCTGTGCTATACTGGTCGGAGCAGCGCAGAAAGCATTTGATAAAGCGAGGAACAGATATGAGTATATATGACAGTTTAAATCCCATGCAGCGGGAGGCGGTAGAATACACGGAAGGCCCGCTGCTGATTCTGGCCGGGGCGGGCTCCGGAAAGACGAGAGTGCTGACACACAGAATCGCCTGGCTGATAGAGGAAAAAGGGGTGAAGCCCTGGAACATCATGGCCATTACTTTTACCAACAAAGCGGCAAAGGAAATGCGGGAGCGGGTGGACAATATCGTGGGCTGCGGTTCGGAGGCAGTATGGGTCTCTACCTTTCATTCCAGCTGTGTCCGGATTCTGCGTAGGTATATTGACCGATTGGGTTATGGAAATAATTTTACCATATATGATACCGACGACAGCAAGGCTGTGATGAAGGAGGTCATGCGGCGTCTGGAATTAGATCCGAAGATCTATAAGGAGCGTGGACTTCTGGCAAAAATATCCGCGGCTAAAAATGAAATGATTCTTCCGGAAGAATACGAACGGAATGCCATTCGCTGGGAGGACAGAAAGACCGCAGAGGCATATCTGGAATATCAGGCGGCTCTCCGGCGGAGCAATGCTCTGGATTTTGACGATCTGCTGATAAAGACCGTGGAACTCTTCCGGGCCGATCCGGAGGTGCTGGACTATTACCAGGAGAGGTTCCGCTATATTATGGTGGACGAATATCAGGACACCAACCGGGTGCAGTTTGAGTTTGTGAGTCTGCTGGCTTCCAAATATAAAAATCTCTGCGTGGTAGGAGACGACGATCAGTCCATCTATAAATTCCGCGGCGCGGATATCGGCAATATCCTGGGCTTTGAACGGGTATTTCCGGGCGCAAAGGTGGTGAA
>DVJR01000043.1 GCA_018716575.1 Candidatus Scatomonas merdavium
TCATAGAAAGCGAAACGCTCAATGTTGCCGATGGCTTATTCACCGCGCTCGTCGTGTTTTGCGACAATTTCCTTATAGGTGTCCCAGATGGGGGTTTCCACATTATCGCCCTTCATAACTTCCATCAGGGAAACGGGATGCTCTACGTAGGTATCCAGCGGAAATACGGTAAGGATAGCGTCCAGGATCTCCGGCACACCGTGGCCGTCGCAGCGGATGGTGATGGCATTCTTGCCCATGGACTCTACCGGGAAATTACCGTCGCCGATTACCAGACGATCACTGTGCCCCATCTCGCAGAGAACCTTCAGCAGTTCCGGGGATAAAATCTGAGGAATTCCTTTTAACATAGTATGTAAGCTCCTTTCATTGCCGAAGCCATATGCTGGTTCCGGTATAAATATTATATACTTATTTTACAAAAAAACAGACGAACAGGCAACAGGATTTCGAGCAAACGTTTAAATAGGGTGAAACGTTTCAGGAAAATCTGAAGACTCTGTCGCGCATCAGGCTTCGAGCAGCTGTTCCAGCGTATCCCGGGCTGTTTCATAGCCGGTGAACAGAATTGCCTGCATGCCCAGTTCGCAGGATTTTTTTACATTGTCAGTGTTGTCATCCAAAAAAACGGCTCTGGCCGGATTAATATTGTATTCGCTAAACAGGTAGCGGTAAATTGTTTCATCCGGTTTGATGCATCCGTACTGCCAGGAAAAAATGGAACCGTCCAGAAGGGGAAGAAAATCCATCTTCTGCACCGTGCGCTCATAGAGGTGGCGAGAGTAGTTGGAAAGCACAAAAACACGCAGGCCCCGGCGTTTAAGCTTCAGAATCCAGGGAACTGCATAGGGGAAAAGAGTAATTGTGCCGCCGGAACGTTCGTAGACGCGGCGGATTTCCTGTTCCAGATCCGGTGCCTCCCGGATAAAACGCGCCAGGATTTCTTCATCTTTATAGATGCCACGATCAGCGTCCGCCCAGGCAGGATTTTTGAAAACAGCTTTCAGAAGTCGGGCGCGGATAGTTTCGTCTGCTGTTTCCCGAAGCAGAAAGCTCTCAGGATTAAACTCTACCAAAACATTTCCTACATCGAAAACAACGGTGTCCGGTTTATTTCCTGCTGTCATTCAGAACCTCCTCTTTCTCTGCATCAGCTGTCTTTTCCGGCTGGTTTCCGGCAGCTTTTGCTTCGTCCTGCAACTCTTTATTCTTGTCTTTCAGACGACGGGTTACCAGCGTCATGGCATAGAGCAGAACCGGAACGGCGATGGTACAGTAGATAGAAGCCATCAGAAAATCTCCGGCCCGGGGATCCTTCATAAAAGCGAATACCATGGTGGAGCCGTACATGGCCAGCAGCAGGATGACGCCTGCCAGAGCCAGAATACGCTTTGCTTTTTTCATTGGATAAACTCCTTTGCGATTGGAATAGAATTATTATAGCGGATAGGCATGAAAAATACAAGATTACGGTTTTTTTAGAAAAAATTAATGAAGGGATGATTGCTTTTATCCGGGAAACGCGATACAGTAGTATCATTAGAATTGCGAAAGGGTCACAGGAAAATGAATAAATTCAGAGATAAGTTACAAAACTTTATGGATGGGCGGTACGGCGTGGATCAGCTGGGCCGTTTTACCATGTTCGCGGCGCTGGCGGCGATTATCGTATCCTTTTTCGTGGCGGGGCTGATTTTTTCCACAGTTGCGATTCTGCTGCTGGTCTGGAGCTATTACCGGATGTTTTCCAGAAATCATGCAAAGCGCTGGGCAGAAAATGAGAGATTTCTGGGATTCTGGAGCCGGTTTCCGGGATTTTTCCGGGGCCTGTTCCGGCCGCTCCGTGACAGAGAGCACAAATATTTCAGGTGCCCGCACTGCAGAAAGCAGCTTCGGGTGCCCAGGGGCAAGGGAAATATTTCCATCCACTGTCCTCGGTGCCATACGGATTTTATCCGGCATACCTGATTCTAAGGAGCGCTTATGTTCGGATATATTACAGTAGACAGAGAAGAATTGAAAATAAAGGATTTTGACAGATATCGGGCCTATTACTGCGGTATCTGCCAGGATCTGAAGGAGTCATGCGGGCAGCTTTCCCGGATGACACTTACGTATGATATGACCTTTCTGGCAATTCTGCTTACAGGTCTGTATGAGGGGCACGATAATCATGAACTGCATTACTGCGCAGCCCATCTGGGGCAGAAGCACCCGTGCCTGCGGAACCGGTATACGGCCTATGCGGCAGATATGAATGTGCTTCTGGTGTATCATAATCTGATGGATGACTGGGAGGATGAGAGGAAACGCGCCAGCTATGCGGCGGCGCGTCTGCTCCGGAAGGCGTATCTGAAAACGGCTGCCAGATATCCCCGACAGGTGAAAGCCATCCGGCATTATCTGAAAGATCTGCACCGGACGGAGGAACAGCGGGCGGAGGATATTGATCTGGCTGCCGGACTCACCGGACAGTTGATGGCCGAGATTTATATGATGGAAGAAGATATCTGGAGCGAGGATCTGCGGAAGGTGGGATTCTATCTGGGAAAGTTCATCTACCTGATGGATGCCTATGAGGATGTGCCAAAGGACCGGGAAACCGGCAATTATAATCCGTTTCTTCCGATGTCGGAACGGGATGATTATGAAGAAACGGCGTCGAAAATACTGACAATGATGGCGGCCGATGCCGCCAGAGCGTTTGAAAAACTGCCCATTCTGGAAAATGTGGACATTTTGCGAAATATATTGTATGCTGGTATTTGGACGAAATATAAAATCCTGAAAACAAAAAAAGAATGTAAGCATGAGGAGAATAAATAACTGATGCAGGACCCATATGAGGTGCTGGGCGTCTCCAGAGACGCCAGCACAGAGGAAATAAAGAAAGCATACCGGACGCTGAGCCGGAAGTATCACCCGGATGCCAACATCAACAACCCCAACAAGGCCCAGGCGGAGGAAAAATTCAAGCAGGTTCAGCAGGCATACAAGCAGATTATGGATGAAAAAGAGCGCGGCACCGCCTCCGGCGGGTACGGCGGCCAGAGAGGCTATGGCTATAACGGGCAGGCTGGAAATGCCGGCGGTTTTGATGTGGAGTTCCAGGCGGCGGCCAACTATATCAACAACCGCCACTATGCAGAAGCCATGAATGTGCTGAACAACATATCAAACAGAAACGGTACATGGTATTATCTTCACGCCATCGCCAATGCAGGTCTGGGAAACAATGTAAATGCCATGGAGGACGCCCAAAGGGCTGTGGAGCTGGAGCCGGAGAATCTGCAGTTCCAGAGGCTGTATCAGCAGCTGTCGGGTAATGCGGACTGGTATTCCCACATGGGCGGCTACGGGGCGGACTGCAATTCGGGCAATGC
>DVJR01000044.1 GCA_018716575.1 Candidatus Scatomonas merdavium
CGGCGTTGAGAGCGAGATCCTGTATCTGGGGAAAAAGCCCATCGCGGGCTGTATCGCCTGTGGAAAATGCGCGGGCAGCGGACGGTGTGTGTTTGATGATCTGGTAAATGAAACTCTGGAGAAGCTGGATGAGTATGACGGAATTGTCGCCGGATCGCCGGTATATTATGCAGGCCCCTCCGGACAGATCTGCGCGTTTCTGGACCGCCTGTTTTACAGCGCCGGCGGCCGGATGGACGGAAAGGTGGGCGCGGCTGTGGTATCCTGCCGGCGGGGCGGCGCCAGCGCGGCTTTCGACCGCCTGAACAAATATTTTACCATCAGCAATATGATTGTAATCGGCTCCCAGTACTGGAATCAGGTGCATGGCTTTACGCCGGAGGATGTGCGGAAGGATGAAGAAGGCCTGCAGACCATGCGCGCGCTGGGCGACAATATGGCCTGGATCCTGAAAGCCATAGAGGCCGGAAAAGAAAAAGGAATTGTAAGGCCGGAGCGGGAACCGAGAATCGCAACACATTTTATACGTTGAGGAACGGCGTAAGCTGTGACCCCGCCCGGAGGGCATGGGTTGCGGTGCAGTGTTTCGGATGCTATAATGAACCTGACAGGATTCCTCTGCGTTGCGGAGGAAATATATGAAAAAAACACTGCAGGATCTGACGATTAAAGATGATTTTATGTTTGGAGCGGTCATGGCGGAAGAAGAAAACTGCCGGGGACTGCTGGAACGTGTGACGGGACTGTCCATTGGCCGTGTGGAGATCAGCCGGGAAAGAAGTCTGGCTTACAGGCCGGAATACAGAGGCATCCGTCTGGACGTCTATGTGAAAGGTGAGAAAAATACCCGCTATAACGTGGAAATGCAGATGGTTCGAAAAGCTGCGCTGGAAAAAAGAGCCCGCTATTACAGAAGCCAGATGGATATGGATCTGCTGCTGGCGGGTGAGAGCTATGAGAACCTTCCGGATACCTATGTGATTTTCATCTGCGATTTTGATCTGTTTGGAGCGGGGCGGTATCGTTATACGTTTGAAAACTGTTGTCTGGAGGATTTGAATCAGAAGCTGAAGGACGGCTGCCGTTTTATTTTCCTGAATACCCATGGAAAAAACAGGGACGAGGTTCCCGGGGAGCTGGTGAGCTTTCTGGAATTTGTCCGGGCAGATCTGAAGGAAAGCGCCCGTGATTTCCAGGATGAATTTGTAAGGCAGCTTCAGGAAACCATACGGAAAATCAAGGCAAGCCGCGATATGGAGGAACGGTTTATGACACTGGAAGAACTGCTTCGGGATACGGAGAAGGAAGCAAAAGCCGAGGGACGAGCTGAGGGAAAGGCCGAAGGAAAAATTGAGGGAAAAGCAGAGGGCATACTGGAGCTTTTAGAGGATAAGGGCTCCATATCCGAAAAGCTGCAGAACAGAATCCTGGCAGAAAAGACGCCGGAAGTTCTCAGAAGCTGGCTGAAGCTGGCAGCGTCGGCGGAATCCGTTGAACAGTTCGAAAGAGAAATGTGATTACATCTGTCAAATATCTGAAAACCGGAAGTTCTGACCGGTTTTCGAATATTCATTTCTGATACAATTCTATATTTATATCCCGGAGCACCCGTGCCGCAGGATTACCCATAGGGCACCACATAATACATGCCCTTCGGGCGGGATCACAGCTCTGGTGTTCTATAATGTCTGCCATTTCAGGCAATTCACAAAGAAAGCAGAGGAATCCTGTTTTTACAGATCCATATTTCAAGAGGCGCAGATATGCCGTGGAAGAAATCCATTCTTGACAAATGAAAAAATTCCTTCTATTATAGTAGCATCCAGTGGAAAATAGAAAAGGCGTGGAGGAAGAGGAGTACGCAGCCGTGCGCCGCAAGAGAGAACCGCTCCCGGGCTGAAAGGCGGTTTCGGAAGGCTGCTGCGGAAGGTAGCTTCGGAGCCAGACCGCTGAAGCGCAGGAGCTTTCGTGAGTAGGCGGCCGCGGGTGATCCCCGTTATCAGATCGAAGAGACATGCGCGCCGCGCATGTGAAGATAAGGTGGTACAGCGAGACATTCGCCCTTTGCAGAGATGCAGAGGGCTTTTTTGTACCTGTCGCGTAATCGGATAGGGGAGGAGATGCAGATGCATTGTAAAAAGTGCGGAAAAGAAAACGAATCCGGTTCTAAATTCTGCATCCGCTGCGGCGCTCCGCTGACGGAGCAGCCGGATCCGTTCAGTCAGCAGCCGGCATCGGGCCGGCCGGAAGAGGATTCTGCTCCGCGGCCCCGCAGGAAATGGCCGCTGGTCCTGGCCGGTGCGCTGATTGGCGCGGTGGCTGTGGCGCTGATCGTCGTTTTCCTGATACTGCCCGGCAGCAGGCCAGGAGAGGGAGACGCAGCCGCTTCCTCGCTGTCCGGACAGGAGAATTCTGGCTATGCAGGACAGGAGACAGGATCCGGCTCTGCCTCAGAGGACGCGGATGGAATGGAAGATTTGACCGGGGAACAGTCCGGCGATGACGATGCGGATTCGGAAAATCATGCGGGAGAGTCTGGGGAGGACTCGGGTGCGGCCGAAACCGGGCCTACGCCCGGCGCGGCTTTTACACAGGAACCTGTGCCGACGGTCACCGTCACCGAAGAGCCCGCGCCCGGGGAGAATCAGGCTGCCTCCGTATCGCCCATGAGCCAGGAGGAGCTGGAGGCTGAGGTGCAGGAGATACGGGATATTTATTACGGGATCCAGTATAATCTGGACACGCTGACGGCGGAGAACGCGGGCGGCGGCATTACCCGCTATCTGGACGGGGAAGGCCATCTGCGGAAAATTTCCGCACAGAAAGGCGCCTACGAAAACAGTCTTTCGGAGGCGTATGCGGCAGAATATTATTACGATACAGATGAAGCTTCGGGAAATCCACGCCTGCGTTTTGTATTTGTATTCGGAAATGGAGA
>DVJR01000045.1 GCA_018716575.1 Candidatus Scatomonas merdavium
TCCATGAAGAAGTTGATGAAAGAAAAGCCGTTTGCCAAGATCAGTGTCATAGATATTTGTGAAGGCTGCGGGATGAACCGGAAAAGCTTTTATTATCATTTTAAAGATAAGTACGATCTGGTCAACTGGATTTTTTATACGGATTTTATTTCGCTGGTGAGTGCCGGCAATTTTGAGAACGGCTGGGAGCTTCTGGTGGCGGTGGGAGAACTCTTTTACCGCGATCAGCAGTTTTACAGAAGCGCGCTGAAGATAGAAGGACAGAATTCTTTTACGGACTATTTTTATGAGTCGATGACGCCCATTGTCTCGTTCTTC
This sequence comes from Candidatus Scatomonas merdavium, assembly GCA_018716575.1. Taxonomy (GTDB): domain Bacteria; phylum Bacillota; class Clostridia; order Lachnospirales; family Lachnospiraceae; genus Scatomonas; species Scatomonas merdavium. The sequence goes on from DVJR01000045.1 coordinate 319, forward strand.
CTGCGGGGCGACGGAGAAGAGGAGGAAAACGGCGACAGGGAAATTCTGATTACGTTTTTTTGTGACGCCTATCTGTCGGCAGTAGTGCGGTGGCTGGAGGACGGCTGCCGGATGACGCCGGAGGAATTTGTGGGCAACCTGAAGGCCATGATACTGGAGATGGCCAGAAAAATAGTGGAAGAAAAAGTGTAATAAAAACAGAAAGGAAAGCAATGACGGAGAATGAGGCTCCGGGCAGCGCTTTCCTTTTTGACACTGTATGCGCGGATTTGCGTCACTGACTGTTTCGAGGAAGAGCCATGGCGAAAATCTGCTCCAGAGAAATGGTATGGCGATAGTCAGTGATCAGAGCATTGTGGGTATGGATATCACCGTTCTCCATCAGCTCAAAGTAACAGGATTCCGAAGACATGATGCGGTCAATCTGAAGGGCGTCGCCGTAGAGATCGAAGATGATAAAGGGATCCGTGGGCTGAAGCCGTGAATTCTTGGCATAGCAGAGCATGCGGTCCCGGGTGTCCCGGCTGCAGCCGTCTCTGGCGATCAGGATTACGAAGGAATTACGATAAGCCAGGGAATCCCGGTGACGCTGTCCGCTGAGCCATTCTTCGCAGGTGGCGTCATCGTAATAGGCGTAAGTGCTGTACCAGGACTTCTGGCGCTGCATATGCGCTGCATTGGCAGCGCTGGAAGGGGTGCCGGCCGGGAATACGCACATGGTATTGGTGCAGGGCTTTAAAAGAGCCAGCTGCGCGGCCGTAAGCTCCTGATCCGGCAGAAGAAATAAAAACGCGCAGTCCCTGTAATTCCGGAACAGGTGTGCCAGGGCCTCCAGGCAGGACAGAGAACCGCTGCAGCGGATCAGATACGTATAGATGCCCAGGGGCCGCCCCTGCTTGATATAACTTTCGATTTCTGCCGGCGTGGTGCTTCCGGGCAGGGTGGGATCAATCCGGAGGATCAGAGCCCAGGGTATCTGAAAGGGCTTTTTCGCTTCTGTTTCCCGGATCACTTTCCCGCCGAAGGTCAGGCTGTTGTAGCCGAGATTAATGCCGAAATCCTTCAGGGCTTTCCGGTCGGTGTAGCGCAGAAGATTTTCAATGGCGGTATAATAGGGGCTGTCGTCGTTCCGCAGCAGCTCCAGAAAAATGGCATACACCTCCTGGAGAAAACGGCCTTTGGAAAACTGCCGTCCCAGATCGGTCAGCTTCCGGATACTGCGGCGCGGATCTTCTTCTATTTCGCGCAGACTGCGGTCGACGGTTGCGTCGACGATGGCGCGTGTAATGTTGTTTGGTTTCAAGATACAGGACCTCCTGTGGGCTTATTCTGACTATAAATCAGTATAACGGATGGAAAAGGATTTTTGAATGGACAAAATATGTGATCTGTCCGAAACAGAGAAAAGGAACTTTACGGGAATTTCATAATTTTTCCCTGTCAAAAAGGAAGGGATTGTGCTATAATCCAGACAGAATAAAGGGGTGAGATAAATGAAATTTGACATGCATTGCCATACGAAGGAAGGTTCCCTGGACGGAAAGGTTGTGATTGAGGAGTATATCCGCCGCCTGAAGGAGAAGGGCTTTGGCGGCATGCTGGTTTCGGACCATAATTCCTACGACGGTTACCGGGAGTGGAAGAATTCCCTGAAAGGAAAAGCACACACGGACTTTGTAGTTTTAAAAGGCGTGGAATACGATACGCTGGACTGCGGGCATATGCTGATTATCATGCCCACCGGTATGAAACTGCGGATTCTGGAGATGCGGGGGCTTCCCATTGTCGTGCTGATGAAGATTGTCCATCACTATGGTGGGATCATTGGCCCGGCTCACCCGTACGGGGAGAAATACTTAAGCGTAGTGACAACCAGAGAGCGCAAAGAACGCAAATATTCAAAGAACGGCAACCGGAAACTGATTGAGCAGTTTGATTTCATTGAGATATTTAATGCCTGTGAGAGTCCGGAGAGTAACCGGAAGGCGGCCAGGCTGGCACAGAAATACGGCTGTCCCGGATTCGGCGGCAGCGACGCCCACAAGCTGGATTGTATCGGGAAGGGATGGGCGGATCTGCCGGATACCATCCGCAGTGAGAATGATCTGATCGCCTATGTAAAAGGAAAACCGCAGATTCGCTGCGGCGGTTCCTTTTATGAAAAAACGGTCAAGGAAAAGCTGGGAAAACTGAATGTGGTCCGGCTGGACGGCTTTTTCTTTTTTAATAAGCTGGGAGCTGCCAGCAGACGCCGGAAACGAAAAAAGGAATTAAAGCGCATTTTCCCGGAATACAAGGAAGCAAAGAAGCATCCGGAGGATTTTCAGGAGAATCCGGAAGAGTTTCCGGGAATTCAGAATTAATGCTTTACAATTCGGACGGGTTATGATAGAATCATACCTTGTGGGGACGAACCCCGCATCCTTGTTTCCTGCGAAAAATCAGGAAGCCAAAAGACCAGAAGGAGGAAAACAGCATGAACAAGTATGAATTAGCTTTAGTTGTGAGTGCCAAACTGGAAGATGAGGAGAGAGCAGCTGTTGTTGAGAAGGCAAAAGGCTACATCACCCGTTACGGCGGCGTGATCGGAGAAGTGGAAGAGTGGGGCAAGAAGAGACTTGCTTACGAAATCCAGCATCAGCGCGAAGGTTTCTACTATTTTATTCAGTTTGAAGCAGATGCAGCATGTCCGGCGGAAGTGGAAAGACACGCACGCATTATGGACAATGTGCTGAGATACCTGGTTGTCCGCAAAGATGCCCAGTAATTGATTCGATTGAATAATGAGATTGTAGAAGGAGGAAAATCAGATGGCATTCGAAAATAATGAGAGAGAAGATGCTCCCGTCAGAAAGAGAGCACCGCGCAGAAGAAGAAAAGTATGCGTGTTCTGCGGAAAAGATAATGTGATTGATTACAAAGACGTAAATAAACTGAAAAGATACGTTTCCGAGAGAGGAAAAATTCTTCCCAGAAGAGTGACCGGAAACTGCGCGAAACATCAGAGAGCTATTACTGTGGCTATCAAGCGCGCAAGACACATGGCGATTATGCCGTATGTGGAAGAGTAACTGAGAATAGAAAAAACCCTGGTGCAGATACTTTCTGTGCCGGGGTTTTTTTGCCAAAAGGAATGAAATAGGATATAATAACAAAAAGGGTAAAAGGAGGTGAACGGCAGTGGGACTTTGCGCGTTTCTCGGACTTCTGATTCCGCTGGCCGGAACTACGGCGGGGGCGGCCTGCGTATTCCTGCTGAAGAAGGCTTTTGCCGGACGTGTTCAGAAGACGCTTCTGGGCTTTGCGTCAGGAGTTATGGTGGCGGCTTCAGTCTGGTCGCTGTTGATTCCGGCTATGGATATGTCGGAGAATATGGGAAGACTGGCCTGGATTCCGGCGGCTTCGGGACTGCTGCTGGGTATATTTTTTCTCCTTTTTATGGATAAAAACGTGCCGCATCTGCATCTGGACGCAGAGCGGCCGGAAGGAGCACATGAGAGAAAGAATCTTAGCAAAACCATGATGATGGTCATGGCTGTAGTGCTGCATAATATACCGGAGGGGATGGCCGTAGGCGTGGTGTTTGCAGGAATCCAGGCGGGGCAGAGCGACATTACTGCTGCAGGGGCCTATACGCTGGCGCTTGGAATCGCCATTCAGAATTTTCCGGAGGGAGCGATTATTTCCATGCCTCTGCGAAGCGCCGGACTCTCGAAGGGAAAGGCATTTCTCTATGGTTTTCTTTCCGGTGTGGTGGAGCCGGCGGCAGCGGTGGTGACAGTTCTGGTGACAGGGCTGATTACGCCGGTATTGCCTTATCTTCTGGCATTCGCAGCGGGGGCCATGCTCTATGTGGTAGTGGAGGAACTGATTCCGGAATCGGCGGAGGGAGAGCATTCCAACGCGGGGACTCTGTCTTTTGCGGCGGGATTTGTGATAATGATGATACTGGATGTAGCTCTGGGCTGACGGAAGGTATGGAAAGGGATGAAAAGGATATGGATTACGAACAGGATTACATCATGCGGCTTATCAAGGATATGGCACGAATGATTGCCAGGCTTCTGCTGGGAAAAGATTCGCCGGCTTATGAGCTGCCGGAGGAGGAAGAGAAGGACAGCGGGGCTGACGCCGCATACAGGGAGCTGGCCCGTCTGATTGACGAGGGCAGGATCAATGAGGCGGAAAACAGGCTTTGCGATTATCTGGATCAGGGAAGTGGAAGCAGGGAAGAGCTGGCTGCCGCCCTGGGGTTTTATGACCATTTAAGCGGCTGCTCCGAGGATTTTCTGGAGGAGCATGATTATTCCAGAGAAGAGATATATGACGGGCTTCGGGAGCTGGCGGCGAGATTTGGCGTAACGGGCCTGGACATTCGCATGTGAGAGAGAAGAGACAAAGGAAAGGCAGGTGACGGACAGTGGCAGAGAGGGTTTTTTTGATCGTGCTGGACAGCTTTGGCATCGGATACGCGCCGGATGCAGAGCTTTTCGGTGATACGGGAGCCAATACGCTGGCTTCCGTCAGAAAATCGAAGGAGTTTTATGTACCCTGCATGGAGAGGCTGGGCCTGTTCCGCATTGACGGCGTTGAGCCGTATGCGGAAGTGAGCGGCCGGGAGCAGCGGAAAGATCGGAGACAGAGTGCTGAATGTGGAAAAGGGCCGGCCGGAGCATACGGACGCCTTCGGGAGCTGTCCATGGGAAAGGACACGACAGTCGGACACTGGGAGCTGGCCGGCGTGGTGTCTGAGAAGCCGCTTCCCACCTATCCGGAGGGCTTTCCGGAGGAGATTATCAGAGCCTTTGAACAGGCGACAGGCCGGAAGGTTCTCTGCAACAGGCCCTATTCCGGAACAGAGGTCATCCGGGATTACGGAGAAGAGCAGATGCGGACCGGCGGCCTCATCGTCTACACCTCTGCCGACAGTGTTTTTCAGATCGCTGCCCATGAAGCGGTGATACCGCCGGAGGAACTGTACGGCTACTGCCGGATTGCCAGAGGGCTGCTGACGGGAGAGCACGGCGTGGGACGCGTCATCGCCCGGCCTTTTGAAGGGGAGCCGGGCAGTTTTGTGCGGACTCCCAGACGCCATGATTTCTCTCTGGAGCCCCCGGGAAAAACCGTGTTGGACCGGGTACTGGAGGCGGGCCTTTATACTGTCAGCGTTGGAAAAATCCGTGATATATTTGCGGGCAGAGGCATTGAAGAAGCTATTCCCACCGGAAGCAACCGGGAGGGGATGGAAGCGGCAGAGAAACTGCTGGACAGGGATTTTCGCGGGCTTTGTTTCGTGAACCTGGTGGATTTCGATATGAAGTACGGACACAGAAGGGACGTGGACGGCTACGCCGCGGCTCTGTCGGAATTCGACCGGTGGCTGGCGGGATTTCTGGAAGGAATGAGACAGGAGGACGTGCTGATGATCACGGCGGATCATGGCTGTGATCCCGGCTTTTCCGGGACGGATCATACCAGGGAGTATGTGCCGCTTCTGATATACGGCGCGGAAGTGCGGCCGGAGAATCTGGGTACCGGAGAGTTTTCTCTCGCTGCCCGGAAGGTTCTGGATTTTCTGGGGCTTTCGCAAGAGGGGGAGGAGATAGAAAAATGAACAGGGCGTTGACGGATTTGGAGTTTATGGCTTATGAAGCGGTGCTGTATCTGCGTTTTTTGTCAGAGGATTATCCGTTTCTGACGGCCAGGCGACCGAAGCTGGAGGAGTGGCTGCGGCAGCTGCGGACGGATGGCCCGGGCTCAGAAGGGAAGAGGAGCTGCCAGGTGCCGGAACAGGCGCTGAAGCTGCTTGAAGAGGCGGAGAGAGAGCTGGAAGAGTCTGACAGCCGGGAACAGGCAGAGCTTTTGAAGAAGTATCCGCTGCCTTTTCCGGAGGATAAGGGCATCGACAGAGACAGTCTGCTGCTGGCGGCTGACCGGGCGCTGGAGCAGGAGACGGCAGGGCTGGAAGCGCTTTTTCCGGAACGGGATTTTTCTGAAAAGCTGTGGAAAATATTCTTTGAGAATCTGTCCGGCGTCCCTGTGGGCAGGGATGAAGCCACCGAAAAAGCGATCCGGCGGTCCGGACAGGAGTGCACTCAGGTAATGCGGAAAAGCTTTCCGACAGATAGTTACGGCCTGACGTCATTCTATCGGAAAGCGGCAGAACGTTGTATCGGAGCCTGGACGGATTGCCTGTGCGGAAAATACGGCTCATTTCTGTCACGTCTGCCTGACCGGGAGAGAGCGATGGATGAGCTGGGCAGACGGCTGGTGCGAAATCCCTTTCCGGATTTCCACTGGGCGGGAAGTATTATGCCTTCCGGAGCGCTTCTTCAGAGAAATATCGCCCTTCATGTACAGGCCGAGATCAGGCATTCACTGACAGAGTGGGCGGTGGAGAGAAAACAGTACCGGGATTTTTTCCGGAAAACCCTGTTCCGCTTTCTGGCGGAGGAGACAAAGCGCTGGGAAGAGATTCTGCGGCGGGCGGCGGCCGAAGGGATAAAAAACAGAGAGGAAAACTCCGCCGGAGATCTGGCACGCCGCCGGCGCCACCGGGAAATGATAAAATATTACCGGATGCAGCTGGGAAGTCAGATGGAAGAAGCGGAAGAGATTCCGGAAAAATAAAAAAGCGAGATGTAAAAGAGGCTGTGCAAAAGCGATTTTGAAGTGCAAGCAGCCGCCAGATATAGCAATAATCCCCGGGATTATTCTATATCTGACGGCTTATCACACACTCAATTGGCCTTTTGCAGCAGCCTCGTTTTCGCATAAGTCCTGCAGACGGCCGTCATGTCTGCGGCGCGAAGCCAGTCTTTCAGGACGTGAACGGCTGTGCGCCGGAGGAATGACTTTTCTGTTTTCGGCGCTTCAGTCGCAGGACGGACAGGAAGCCGGCGAGTCGAAGGAAGGATTGAAGGCGTAGAAGTTTCGTGAGTCAAGCTGATCCTGGACGCTTCGGATGGCTTCCCCGAATCTCTGAAAATGAACGATTTCCCGGGCCCGGAGGAAGCGGATCGGGTCGGCTACCTCAGGATCTTTTACCAGGCGCAGGATGTTGTCATAGGTGGAGCGGGCTTTCTGCTCCGCAGCCAGATCCTCAAAGAGATCGGTCAGCGGGTCGCCTTTGCTCTGAAATTCACAGGCGTTAAAGGGAATGCCGCCGGCGGCCTGGGGCCAGATTCCCGCGGTGTGATCTACGTAATAGCTGGCAAAGCCGGAGCTCTCGATTTCCTCCATGGTCAGGTTGCAGGTGAGCTGGTGGACGATGGTAGCTACCATCTCCAGGTGTCCCAGCTCTTCGGTCCCTACATCATTCAGGATGCCCATGGTGGTACGGTTGGGCGCTGCGAACCGCTGGGACAGATAGCGCATGGAAGCGCCCATTTCTCCATCAGGGCCGCCGTACTGGCTGATGATGATCTGAGCCAGTTTGGCGTTGGGACGGGTAATATTGATCGGGTACTGAAGCCGTTTCTCATAATTCCACATACTATCGGCAGCCTCCTTTCCTGTTCAGCTCCCATGGCCATGGCTGATTAACCCATTCCCAGGAACGGGAGCAGGTGTCGTTGGCGGAGTCAATGGTGAGCGGCCCGTAGGTGCGGGCATATTCTTCCAGGGCTTCGTTTCGCAGTGCGGATTTCTCTTCAAAATAAGCGCGGGCTTCTTCGTCGTCCGGATGGGTATCCAGATAGAGAATCATATCGTCGACAGCGAAGCTGACCTGATTGATTCGGTTTAACAGCTGCTCTTTGGACAATTTGTTCTGCATCATCGACAGACGCCACCTCCTTTGCCGCAGAAGGGCCTGCAAAGAACGGGAAAGATTGTTCCCATCTGCAGGGCTTTGCACAGCTCGAACGTTTCGCCCCATTTCTGGAAGGGAACATAGCCCATGGCCAGGGGAAGGTGATCGTCGAGATGACGGTACATTTCTCCTCTCTGTGCGGGATTCATACAATTCTGTGACTGGCGGAAATTATTCTGACGCTGTGGCTGGCGCTGGCAGCCGTTCTGGCTGACGGAGCGGCAGCCGCCGCGGTTCATACGATAACTATCCATATACTTCCTTTCTTTGAAATTGCTTCAATATTATTTTATGAAAGAGGTTTTAAAGTGTCAGTAATAGTTTTTTCAGAAAAAGAAAGGATATGCTGGAAATGAAAGCCGGAGGACAAAAAAAGAGCGCCTTAAAGCGCTCTTTGAGAAGCTGAAAGATTTTTCAGGTGTTTTTCATAATGACGGTTTCTACAATGTCGGAAGTGTGTTCGCAGGCGTCCAGGCAGTCCTCCAGATATTTGAAGATGTCTCTCCAGACGATGATTTCCACCGGATCGGTGGTGCTGGTGTGCAGCGTTCGCATGGAATTCAGATAGAGACTGTCGCCGTCCTCTTCCAGCCGGTTGATCTCAATCAGACATTGCTTCAGCTCCTTGGATTTTTTGAAATTCGGGAATTCTTCCATAGTGGCTTTCACCATCTCGCAGCAGCGGATGACCAGCTTGGCGAAACGGACGGATTCAGGCCGGATGCTGGTAACATTGCAGATGTAGACACGGAGAATGACATCCTCGATCTTGTCGGTGATATCGTCCAGATACTGGCTGATGGCCATGATGTCCTCGCGCTCAATGGGGGTGATAAAGGCCCTCATCAATTCTTCCATCAGGTCGTGCTTTTTCACGTCTGCTTCATGCTCTACCTCATGGATTTCATCAATACTTTCGCTGATTCGTGCCGGATCGAAATTTTCCAGAACCCGTTCGAGGATTTTGGCGGCCCGCACCGCGCAGTCAGCGCACTGAACAAAATTGTCAAAGTATATCATATCGCTTTTCTTAGACATGTGTATTTACCTCTTTTCCATGAAAATTTTCTGTGTACGGAACTGTTCCGGCTCTGCCGGGCATTTTTTTTCAGAATATAGCCATAAAGAGCTTGGCCATCAGAAATCCGATAATACCGCAGCCGGGGAAAGTCAGCACCCAGGTCAGCACCATCTCTTTCACAACTTTCATATTGATGGCGGAAAGCCGCTTGACAGCGCCTACGCCCATGATGGCGGTGGTTTTTGTGTGGGTGGTGCTCACGGGGATTCCAAAGGTGGAGGACAGAAGCAGGCAGAGCGACGCTGCGATGTCGGCAGAAAACCCCTGGTATTTTTCGAGCTTTACCATGTCCATACCCACGGATTTGATGATTTTTTTACCGCCGACGCTGGTACCGACACCCATGACGATAGAGCAGAGCAGCATCATCCAGAGGGGCAGGGAAACGCCGGCAGTAGTGTCCTGGCCGTTTATCAGAAAAACTCCCAGTATCAGCACGCCCATGAATTTCTGGCCGTCCTGCGCGCCGTGCATGAAAGCGGTGGCAGAGGCCCCGACGATCTGCGCGTATTTGAAAAAGCCGTCCGTTTTACGGCGGTCCATATTCCGGCAGATGGCAGTCGTAAGACGGCAGACCATAAAGCCGAGCATAAAGCCCAGAAGTGCGGAAAGCAGCAGGCCGTAAATGACCTTGATCCATTCGTTTCCGTTGATTCCGCCGATGCCGCCCTGCAGAGCGATGGCTGCGCCGGAAAGGCCGGCGATCAGCGCGTGGCTTTCGCTGGTAGGTATGCCGAAATACCAGGCGGCCACCGCCCAGACGACAATGGCTACCAGAGCGGCACAAAGGGCCACCAGTGCATCCTCGTTTTCTCCTTTGAAATTTACCATGTCTTTAATTGTCATTGCCACGGAGGAATTAATCAGCGTCATGACTGAAACGCCCAGAAAATTGAAAACAGCCGCCATGAGAATAGCGGGCTTCGCCTCCATACAACGGGTGGTCACACAGGTGGCAATCGCGTTGGGGGCATCCGTCCAGCCATTAACGAAGATAACGGCCAGCGTCAGAATGACAGAAATCATCAGCATCGGATTGGATGTCACCTGTCCCCAGAAGGCAGCAAATGAAATGTCCATGTCATAGTTCTCCCTCTTTAAAATATTTGCCTTGTGTCTCTTCAGCAGCGTATGCGGTCGAAGGACAGAACTATTATATCATAGAATGTAAAAGCAGAGCAAAGAAAAACGTAAATATATGTAAAATTTTTTGCTGCACCCTGAAAAAGGGGCAGAAAGAGGCTGCGGAAAAACTCATAATTGAAAAAACAGGGGGGATAATAAAAGGAGGGCCAGTACTCCGGGAAGGAGCACTGGCATATGAAAAAGAAAATTATATATGAAAAAGTCTGTTGGCTTTGTTTGTATGGTTTTATCTTAATCGAAAAGTGTGAGAAAAGTATGAGAAGGCTTTGAAAGATTTGTGAAAAGTTTGTTGACGAAATGTGAACATGCGGATTTTATATATGAAACAACTGAGAAAAGATATATGGGATGGGGCAGGAAAAAACTGGAAGAGCCTGCTGCTGTTTGAAATTATTTACCGGAGCTGTACGGCTTTTCTGGTGTCCGCAGGAGCAGAACGGTTGCTCCGTCTGCTCTTACGGGAGCAGGGCTACAGCTATCTGACGGCAGACAATCTGGCAGAATTTCTGACGTATCCGCAGACGGTGCTGGCAGCTGCGGTGTCTGCGCTGATGGTTTTCTTTCTGATGCTCCTGGAGGTCTGTGCCCTTCTGGCCTGCTTTGAGGCGGGCTGGCGGAAGGAGCGAATTACGGTTCCGGGCATGGCTGCAGCCGGCCTGTGCGGCGCAGCCGCGGTTGTACGGAGAAGACCTCTTCGATGGATCTGGTATATAGCCGGCAGTGCGCCGTATCTGGCTTTCCCGCTGCTGCTCCGGTTCTTTTTTCAGGTCGGAGGCGGTGTTTTCACGGGGGAAGGAGACTTAAGAAAAATGCTGACGGCGGCTTTGGCGGCGGCAGTTCTGTTCTGTTCCGCGGCCTCTGTCCGAAAATTGTCCTTCCGGGTTTTGCGTCCGGAGCTGAACGGAAAAGCAGGAAAGGTGTCATGTGCCGTTCTGGTACAGGTATCTGTCCTGATCGTATCCGGGCTTCTCTGTCTGGCGGCTGTAATTCTGATGACAGCCGCTGTCTGCCTGGCAGGTGATCCGGAAAGCCGGGTTAGCGCCGTGGTACTGTACAGCAGCAGAATCCGGTCGGTATTCGGTGCGGCTGCCGGGGTGTCCGGAACTGTAGCAGGCCTGCTGTATGCATTTCTGCAGTTTGCACGAACGGAAAAGCCGCCTCTGGCGGAAAAAACCGGCACAATGGGAAATGTCTTCCGGAAAAGCCGGTACAGGGAAGGATGGAAAAAGGACAGACGCAGAGCACGCGGGACGGGAGCTGTCCTGGCTTCCCGGGCGGCGGTCCTGATGGCAGTGGCGGCCGCACTTTATCTGGGAGCGGGCGGTTTTTTCCGAAGCGGCACAGCGCAGCATTCCGTAAGGGTAACAGCGCACAGAGGGGGAGCGCGGATGGCTCCGGAGAATACCGTCAGCGCCATAGAAAGCGCCATACGCTCCAGGGCGGACTATGCGGAGATCGACGTACAGGAAACGAAGGACGGGGAAATCGTACTGCTTCATGACAGCAGCCTGGAGAGAGTGGCAGGAATCGGCAGGAGAATCTGGGAGCTGACCTATGCGGAGGTCAGTCGGCTGGATGCGGGAAGCTGGTTTGATGAGAGCTTTCAGAATGAGCGGATTCCCACTCTTGAGGCGGCGATAGAGTGCTGCCGGGGGAAAATCAGGCTGAATATCGAAATGAAATACAATGGACACAACGAGAAAATCGTGGAGAAGGTCGTCCGGATCATAGAGGAGCAGAATTTTGAAAAAAGCTGCGTAGTAACTTCCATGAATTATGAATATCTTGAGAAGGTCAAAAAGCTGAATCCGTCCATTGCCACGGGCTATACAATGCCCGTGGCGTACGGAGATCTGTCAGAGCTTGCGGCGGCTGATTTTTTCAGCGTGAGCTTTGCGTATCTGAGCGCGGAATTCGTACGTGACGCCCATGCGCTGGGAAAGGCCGTCTGCGTGTGGACGCTGAACGATCCGGCAGATATGCAGCAGGCGATAGAGTACGGCGCGGATAACATCATCACCGATGATCCGGAGCTGGTACGGCGGGTGTTCCTGGGCGGAACCGGGGAAGAACCGTCTTTTTCCGAACTTCTGGCCTATGCGCTGAAATGATCAGTCTTTATAAATGAAGCGCCCGTCCAGCTGTGTGGTTCGCACGATGTTGATGAAAGCACTGGCATCCATTTTACGGATGGCCCGGACCAGACCTTTTACCTGCTGGCTGGACACTACGGAATAGATCATCTTTTTTTCTTCGTTGGTATAGCAGCCGGTACCGTCCAGGACGGTGGCGCTGTGCTGAGTTGTGGCCAGGATGGTCTGATATATTTTCTCGTACTGATCACTGATGATGAACAGAGTGGCCTGCTGGTATTTTCTGTACAGCAGATGGATTACCTGGGTGGAGGCGTACTGGAAAATGATGGAATACAGCGCTTTATCCCAGCCAAAGAGCAGACCGGCGGCCAGAAGTATCAGAGTATTGGCTGCCAGAGTGATGTTCCAGGGATCTTTGTTCAGCCGGTGACCGTATACGTTGGCCAGGATGTCCATGCCCCCGGTGGAGCCGCCGGCCAGCATGGATATGCTTATGCATGCACCGTTGATGATGCCGCCGAAGATACTGGCCAGAAGTACGTCGTCAGTGAGAGGGAAAGCGGGCATCATATCCGTCAGGATACCGGTCAGGCCGACAGACAGGATGGTGTAGATCAGAAAACGCTTTCCCAGGGAACGGTAGCTTAAGACCAGAGCCAGAATATTCAGCGGATAGCTGATCAGCGAGAAAGCAATGGCAATATGGAAAAATGAATCGCCGGCCCGCTGAACCAGCAGGGCAATACCGTTGAAGCCTCCAGGATACAGACCTACGGCGTTGACGAAACAGTTAATATTAAAAGCCATGCCGGCGGCAGCGAGAGAGACCATGATGGCTGCCCGGATTTCCCGTTTCCACATAAGGATACCTCCTTTTACCTTCGTACTTAAGTGGAGTATACCACAGAATGAACGGTCATCCAATGCGGGCCGGAGAAAATCTTCAGAAAATCGCGAGGGTAATTCTGCGCGGCAGGGCGGCGGGGGGAGGGGAAAATCCGGGGTTCACACATCCGACGGTTTGTGCTATAATTTTCGAATAAACAATATGACAGCTCCGGTCTGCAGTATGACCGGTCTGTCCTGGTTGTACCGGGGAGTGAATTTGATTTATGCGAAAAAAAACTGCGCGGGCCGGAAGAAAAGAGAGACGTCAGCCGGGATATTACGACTACAATCTTCTGGCCGTGGTAATTATACTGATCTGCTTCGGGCTGGTGATGCTGTACAGCGCCAGCGCTTATGAGGCGGCCACCAGCACCATCATACAGGATGACATGTATTATTTCAGGCGGCAGGCGCTGATCAGCCTGGGAGCCATTCTGGCCGCAGTGCTGATCTCCAGAATTGACTACCATATTTTTCTGAAGCTGTCGCCGTACCTCTTTGCGGTGTCGCTGCTGCTCATGGCTTTGGTGAAATTTTCCGGAGGCGGCGTTACGGCCGGCGGCGCGCGGCGCTGGCTGAATATCGGAGGCGTACAGTTCCAGCCCTCCGAGGTGGCTAAGATCGCGGTCATTCTGTTTATGACCTATATGATACTGAAGATGGGCAGGCGGGTCAGCTCGAGAAAGGGCGTGCTGTTTCTGCTGCTGCTGGGAGGCATCCAGGCGGCTGCGGCATTTTTCTTTACGGAAAATCTGAGTACGGCTCTGATTATTCTGGGCATCAGCTGTGTGATGATCTTTCTGGCGCATCCGAAGACAGCGCCGTTTCTGGCCGCTCTGGCGGTAATAGGCCTGGTTGTGGGCGTAGTTCTGTTCTATCTGGCCCAGACTATGGACAGCAGCAGCAATTTCCGGCTTCAGCGGGTGCTGGTCTGGCTGGATCCGGAGAAATATTCGGCCAACGGCGGTTACCAGGTGCTTCAGGGGCTGTACGCCATCGGCTCCGGCGGCTTCTTCGGAAAGGGGCTGGGCAACAGCACCCAGAAGCTGTCCACCATACCGGAGGCCCAGAACGATATGATCTTTTCCATTATATGCGAAGAGCTGGGGCTGTTCGGCGCCATTATCGTGCTGCTGCTGTTCGGCTATCTGCTGTACCGGCTGTTTTTCATCGCCCAGAATGCGCCCGATCTGTACGGGACTCTGATTGTCAGCGGCATTTTTGCTCACATCGCCCTTCAGGTGGTGCTGAACATCTGCGTGGTGCTGAATGTGATTCCGACGACGGGAGTTACGCTGCCCTTCGTCAGCTATGGAGGCACTTCTGTGCTGTTCCTCATGGGGGAGATGGGCATAGCCCTGAGCGTATCCCGGAAAATACGTTTTCAGGATGAAGAGGTGCCTCGAAAAAATAGTGTCACAAAAAATAATGAAAACATATTGACAAATGATGGATAACCAATTACACTTTGATTGTCAAATTACTTTTAGAAGTATAAATTCGGAGGAGACGCTTTTATGTTAGAGAAAATGAGACAGATTCTTTCCGAACAGTTTAACTGCGAGGAAGATACCATTACGGAAGAGACCAATTTCAAAGATGATCTGGGTGCCGATTCGCTGGATCTGTTCGAACTGGTTATGGCACTGGAAGAAGAATATTCCATTGAGATTCCGGCCGACGACCTGACAAACCTGACGACAGTTGGCTCTGTAATTGATTATTTGAAGGACAAAGGTGTGGAGGCATAATCCACACCTTTTCACTTTCACCTAGCAGATGGAAAAGGAAGATAGGGGGAACGGAAATGAGCGTTGAATATTTGAAAAGTATTCTGGAAAATGGCAGGAATATCGTCTGCCTGATGGGAAGAACTCCGGCCGCTCTTCAGGGGTGTGATTTTTATCGTGACGAGTACGGGGATGAAGTTGAGCTGAAATACGGCTATTCAGCGGACGATATTTTTTCCAGTACCTTCTACAGCAATCGCCCCAGGACTTTTTACAAATTCTACCGGGAGGAAATACTGAAGAAGAGAGGAAAGCCGGACGCCTGTAATTATGCGCTGAAGCGTATGGAGGATGACGGGCGGCTGCTGGGCATTGTAACCAGAGGGTTTATGAACCGCTCCCGGCGGGCAGGCTGCCGGAATGTGATTCAGCTGTATGGAAATATTGATGAAAATACCTGCCCCCGCTGCGGGAAAAAATACGATGTGGATTATATGCTGACCCATACGCCCCTTCCTCTGTGCGAGGAGTGCGGGACACTGATTCATCCGGGAGTGGCTTTAAAAGGCGAGATTCTGGACAATCTGATTATGACCCGGGCAGCGGATCTGATCTCCCGGGCTGATATTCTGATGGTAGTAGGCTGTAATCTGGCATCGCCGCTGGGAACTCTGGTAAAATATTTTAATGGAAAGATACTGGCTCTGGTTAACAATGAGCCGCATTTTTCCGACTGCAAGGCGGACTGCGTCTGCATCGGTGACATTAATGAGATCATGACGCAGGCGTATCCCGACAGAAGTGGGAAGACAAAAACGGAAACAGGAGAGACATCCATGACAAAAGTAAAGACAAGATTTGCACCCAGCCCCACGGGCAGGATGCATGTGGGCAACCTGCGGACGGCTCTTTATGCCTATCTGATCGCGAAGCATGCGGGCGGCAGTTTCATGCTCCGAATCGAGGATACGGATCAGGAGCGTTTTATGGACGGAGCGCTGGATATTATTTACCATACCCTGGCGGAGACCGGGCTGGATCATGACGAAGGACCGGACAAGGACGGCGGCGTGGGGCCGTATGTGCAGAGTGAGCGGAATGCGCAGGGTATCTACCTGAAATACGCGAAGCAGCTGGTAGAGCAGGGAAATGCTTATTACTGCTTCTGTGACAGGGAGCGCCTGGAATCCCTGAAAACTACGGTTGACGGTAAGGAAATCTCCATCTATGACAAGCACTGCCTGAACCTCTCCAAAGAGGAGGTGGAGGCGAACCTGGCGGCCGGAAAGCCCTGGGTGATTCGTCTGAATGTACCGCGGGAAGGTACGACGTCCTTTCATGATGAGATATATGGCACTATAACAGTGAATAATGCGGAGCTGGACGACATGATTCTGATCAAGTCCGACGGCTATCCTACTTATAATTTTGCCAATGTTGTGGACGACCATCTGATGGGAATTACTCATGTGGTGCGGGGCAACGAATACCTGTCCTCTACGCCCAAGTACAATCTTCTGTATGAGGCTTTTGGCTGGGAAATCCCGGTCTATATCCACTGTCCGCTGATTACCAACCAGGATGGCCAGAAGCTCAGCAAGCGCAGCGGTCATTCTTCTTATGAAGACCTGATTGAGCAGGGCTTTCTGACGGAGGCGGTGGTTAATTTCGTAGCCCTGCTGGGCTGGAGTCCGGAAGATGACAGGGAGATATATTCTCTGGAGGAACTGGTGGAAGCGTTTGATTATCACCGGATCAGCAAATCGCCGGCGGTATTCGACATGACCAAGC
The DNA here is from genome assembly GCA_018716575.1 of Candidatus Scatomonas merdavium. Lineage (GTDB taxonomy): Bacteria > Bacillota > Clostridia > Lachnospirales > Lachnospiraceae > Scatomonas > Scatomonas merdavium. The sequence goes on from DVJR01000045.1 coordinate 16,864, forward strand.
TGAAATGGATGAACGGCGAATATATGAAGGCCATGAGCGATGAAAAATTCTATCGGATGGCGCTGCCGCATCTGAAAAAGGTTATTACCCGGGACTGTGATCTCAGAAAGATAGCAGCCATGGTTAAGACGCGAATCGCTGTTTTTCCGGATATTTATGAGATGGTGGATTTTTTTGAGCAGGTGCCTGAATATGATGTGCAGCTATATGTCCATAAGAAATCCAAATCCACAGTGGAATCTTCACTGGAGATTCTTGAAGAAGTGCTGCCGCTTCTGGAGGATGCAGAAGATTACAGCAATGACGGACTGTATGAGCTTCTTCAGGCTTATGCGGAGAAAAAAGAGTATAAGATCAGTCATGTAATGTGGCCTATCCGGACGGCTCTCTCCGGAAAGATGACTACGCCGGCCGGAGCCACGGAGATTATGGCAGTGCTGGGCAGGGCGGAGAGCCTGAAGCGCATCCGGGATGCCGTGGAAAAGATCAGGAATGCAGTACAATGACGCACAGAAGCTGGCAGTCGAACACGGAGAGGGGCCCATGCTGGTGCTGGCCGGCCCCGGCTCCGGAAAGACGGCCGTGATTACCGGGCGGGTCTGCCGCCTGATACAGAAAGGAATCTCCCCTTCTTCCATTCTGGTGGCCACTTTTACCAGAGCGGCTGCCGCCGAGATGAAGGGGAGATTTTTGAATACCATGGGGCTGTCTGCCTCTCCGGTTACTTTTGGTACATTCCATGGGATTTTTTATGGAATTCTCCGTCAGGCGTACCGGATCGACGGCAGAAATATTCTGGGCGATGATCAGCGGCTGCGGCTGCTGGGTGAAATCATAGACGCCTGCTGCGGAGGAGGAGAGCGGGAGGCCGATCTGCCCTCTGCCGTGGGACGGGAGATCAGCGCGGTCAAGGAAAATCGCATGGAGCTGTCCAATTTCTATTCCGCCGCTCTGCCGGAAGAGGATTTCCGGAAGGTATACCGGGAATACGGAAAATGGATGAGAGATAACCGAAAGCTGGATTTTGACGATATCGGCGTCTGGTGCTGGCGGCTTTTTACAGAAAGACCTGAGATTCTCCGGCGGTGGCAGCAGAAATTCCGCTATCTGCTGGTGGATGAATTTCAGGATATCAATCCTCTGCAGTATGATATTATAAAGCTTCTGGCGGAGCCGGAGAACAATCTGTTTATCGTCGGGGACGACGATCAGTCCATCTACCGGTTTCGGGGCGCGAATCCCGGTATTATGCTGGGATTTGCCAGAGAGTATCCGGGGGCTGAGACGGCTGTATTGAATGTGAATTATCGCTGTACGCCGCAGATCTTAAAGTGCGCCGGACGTCTGATCGCTCATAATCAGAAGCGGTTTGCCAAGGAACTCCGGGCAGCCCGGGGCGATGGAGAACCGGTGGAATTCCGGCAGTTTGCCAACGTCCGGGAGGAAACGGAGCATCTGGCCAGGGCGATCCGGAAGGCGGCGGAGGACGGGGGCGCTTATGAAGAAACGGCTGTGCTGCTTAGGACAAATACAGGCTGCCGGGCGGCAGTGGAGCAGCTGATGGCCTGGCAGATTCCCTTCCGGGTTCGGGACGCGATTCCCTGTCTGTACGATCACTGGATTGCCGGGAATGTTCTGGCATATCTGCGTCTGGGAGCCGGCGGGCGGAAGAGGAGCGATTTTCTGCAGATCTGCAACAGGCCCAACCGCTATCTGAACCGGGAAGCCTTTTATGACAGCCAGGTATCCTTTGAAGAGCTCTATCAGTATTACGAGGACCGGGAATGGATGTGGGAGAGAATCGAGCGTCTGGAGGCGGATCTGAGAACTCTGGGGCGGCTTTCCCCCTATGGGGCGATCCAGTACATACGCCACGGGATCGGCTATGAACAGTATGTAAAGGAGTATGCCCTGGAACGGAAGATTTCGGAGGCGGAGCTTTTACAGATCCTGGATGAACTGGCGGAGAGCGCCAGAAATTTCCGGGATCTGGACGGATGGCTGGCGCATATCCGGGAATACCGGGAGGAGATGCAGAAAAAGAATAAAAGGCAGGACGGGCAGAAAGGCGTAACGGTTTCCACACTTCATGGAGTAAAGGGGATGGAATATGACACGGTCTACATTCTGGATGTCAATGAAGGCGTCATTCCCTATCATAAGGCAGTGCTGGAGGCTGATCTGGAAGAAGAGCGTCGGATGCTTTATGTGGGGATGACCAGGGCAAGAAAGGAGCTCCATCTGTATGCAGTGAAGGAAAGGTATGAGAAGAAAATGGAGATTTCCCGTTTCCTCTCGGATAGCTTTCCAACGGTCAGGAAATAATGAAAGCAGAAAGGAGGAAAAATGTATGAAAATTCTATTTTATGACACCAAGGCTTACGACAAGGCTTCGTTTGAGGAGGAGAACCGCCGCCACCCGGCTGTGGAGATCGACTATCTGAAGACAGATCTGGCTCCCCGGACGGCTCCGCTGGCGGAAGGGTACGACGCCGTCTGCGCCTTTGTCAATTCCGATGTGGGTACAGAGACGGTGGAGGCTCTCCAAAGGCATGGCGTGAGACTGATTCTGATGCGGTGCGCCGGCTTCAACAACGTGGATCTGGAGGCGGCGGACCGATGCGGCATAGCCGTCCTGCGGGTGCCGGGCTATTCTCCGGAGGCGGTGGCGGAGCACGCCATGGCGCTGGCTCTGGGCGTGAACCGAAGGCTGCATAAGGCCTATGTGAAGGTGAGAGAAAATGATTTTTCTCTGAACGGCCTGATGGGCATCAACTTTTATCAGAAAACGGCGGGAATCGTCGGGACGGGTAAGATCGGAGCAGCCATGGCGCGGATCTGCCGGGGCTTCGGCATGAAGGTGCTGGCCTACGATCTCTATGAGAACCCGGCGCTGAAGGATTTTGTCACCTATGTGACCCTGGACGAGCTGCTGGGAGAGAGCGATCTGATTTCCCTGCACTGCCCGCTGCTGGAGAGCACCTACCATCTGATCAACCGGGATACTATTGCCAGAATGAAAGACGGGGTGATTCTGGTAAATACTTCACGGGGCGCCCTGGTTAAGACAGAGGATCTGATCGAAGGTATCCGCGCCCACAAGTTTTTCGGCGTGGGGCTGGACGTGTATGAGGAGGAGACGCCTAACGTGTTCGAGGACCGTTCAGAGCAGATTCTGGAACATTCCATTACCGCCCGGCTGCTTTCCTTCCCCAATGTGATGATTACCTCCCATCAGGGATTTTTCACCAGGGAGGCGCTTTCGGCTATTGCGGAAACCACGCTCGCCAATGCAGAGGCCTGGGAAAAAGGGGAGAAAACCGGAAATGAAGCGGGCCGGTGAGAATTGACTCCGCTCTGCATACATGTTAGAATAAGCTATTATGGAAACATGAGAGGGAAAGTATGACAGCGTATGAAATTCTGGTGGCTATACGGGATTTCCTCTGGGGACCGGTCATGCTGATATTGCTGGTGGGAACAGGCGTGTTCCTGACCTTCCGGCTGAAGTTTCTGCCCTGGAGGAATCTTCCGCATGCCCTGAAATCGGTATTCGGGAAATCGGATCCGGAGACGAAGAAAACCGGAGACGGCGATATCACACCGTTTCAGTCTCTGATGACGGCTCTGGCCGCCACTATCGGTACGGGCAATATCGTAGGAGTGGCTACGGCCCTGGTATCAGGCGGCCCCGGAGCTCTGTTCTGGATGTGGATCAGCGCTCTGTTCGGTCTGTCTACCAAATATGCGGAGAGCGTGCTGGCCGTAAAGTACAGAGAGAAGAACGCTGCCGGTGAATATGCGGGCGGTCCCATGTATGCCATGAAAAATGGTTTTCGTGCAAAGAGGCTGGGACGATTCCTGGGATTCTGTTTTGCTCTGTTTACGGTTCTGGCATCCTTCGGAATCGGCAACCTGACTCAGGCCAACTCTATTGCAGGCGCGGTGAGCGGAACTTTTTCTGTGCCTGCCTGGGTAACGGGCATCGTGCTGATTGGCCTGACGCTGGTGGTTCTGCTGGGAGGAATCAAGAGCATCGGCCGTGTCTGTGAAAAGCTGGTGCCGACTATGGCGGTTCTGTACGTGGGCTTTGCGCTGATCGTCATTATCGGCAATTTTTCCAACGTGCCTTCGGGAGTGGCCCAGATCTTTTCCATGGCCTTTTCTGTGAGGAGTGTGGGCGGCGGTATCGCCGGAACAGTAATTATGCAGGCCATGCGCTGGGGTGTGGCCAGAGGCGTATTCTCCAATGAAGCAGGACTGGGTTCGGCGCCTATAGCGGCAGCTGCGGCCAGGACGGATCATCCGTCCCGCCAGGGCTACATTAATATGACAGGTACGTTTTTCGATACACTGATTGTCTGTACGATCACCGGTCTGGTAATCGCTTCTTCCGGAATGCTGGGAACGGTGGACGCAGCCGGCAATCCGGTGACGGGCGTCGCTCTGACTATTTCCGCATTTTCTACAGTACTTGGCAGCCTGGGCGGGTTTGTGGTGACAATAGGTATTGCGCTGTTTGCCTTTTCCACCATTCTGGGATGGGAGTATTACGGTGAGAAGGCATTGGAATATCTGGTGAAATCACCTGTGGTCTGCAGGTGCTACCGCCTGATTTTCTGCCTGATTTCTTATGTGGGGGCCACGACGGCTCTGCAGGTGGTCTGGGATTTTTCTGATGTGGTAAACGGCCTGATGGCCATACCGAACCTGATCTGCCTGTTGGTGCTGAGCCGTGAGGTGGCGGGTGAATGCTTCGATTATCAGAAAAAATATCTGAAGAAAAAACGCGGATAACAGAAGCCGCAGCCGGAAGGAGATGAGTGGCGTGACCTGCAGAGAGGCGCAGAATATGATTCGGGATTACATAGCGGGGAAGCTGTCTCCCAGGGAGCTGGAACGATTTATCGGACATATCCGGGACTGCGGGAGCTGTTACGATGAGCTGGAGACATTTTTTATGATCGACAGGACGGTTAAGTATCTGGATGACGGCCTGGATCATTCCTTTAATCTGAAGTATCTGCTGGAAAAGGATTTAAGAGAAAAAGAAAAGGCTCTGATATGGCGCAGGAGGAAGCATATTTTCTGGGCGGTTCTTCTGACTGTGGCTGCGGCGCTTATCGCGCTGGCCGCCCTGGACGTCCTGGGAATCTTCCGGGTTACGCAGCTGTTCTGACGGATGGCGGAAAGGATAATGACCATGAAGGAAAAAATCGTACTGATTGACGGACACAGCATTCTGAACCGGGCATTTTACGGCCTTCCGGCTCTGACCAGCTCGGAAGGCGTGCATACCAATGCCGTCTACGGTTTTCTGAATATTCTGTTTAAAATTCTGGAGGAGGAGAAGCCACAGTATCTCACTGTGGCTTTTGACCTGCATGCGCCCACCTTCCGGCATAAGATGTATCCGGAATACAAAGGCACCAGAAAGCCCATGCCTGAGGAGCTGCGGGAGCAGGTGCCGCTGATGAAGGAGGTCTTACGCTCCATGGGCGTGCTGATCGCGGAGCAGGAGGGCTATGAGGCGGATGACATTCTGGGTACTCTGGCCCGCCGGGGAGCGGAGCGGGGCCTTGACGTGACCATCGTATCGGGGGACCGGGATCTGCTTCAGCTGGCCACGGACGACGTGCTGGTGCGGATACCCAAGACGCGGATGGGCAAGACTGTGATCGAGGACTACCATACGGCGGAGGTGCTGGAAAAGTATCAGGTGAAGCCCCTGCAGATCATCGATCTGAAGGCTCTGATGGGTGATTCCTCTGATAATATCCCGGGGATTCCGGGCGTGGGAGAGAAAACCGCCACGAGGATCATCGTGGAATTTGGCAGCGTGGAGAACGCCCACGACCATCTGGAGGAAATCAAACCGAAGAAAGCCATGGAGTCTCTGCGGGATCATTACGACCTGGCGGTTCTTTCCAAGAAGCTGGCTGCGATTCAGACGGACAGCCCTGTGGAATGGGACTCTGAAAAGGCCAGGCTGGGCAGTCTCTATACGCCGGAAGCCTACGAGATGTTCCGGCGGCTGGATTTCAAAAACCTGCTGGGCCGTTTTGAGCAGAAGGATAAGACGGGGCTTTCAAAGGCGGCTATCCGCGTGCTGACGGATTTTCAGGAGGCGGAGAAAGCCTGCCGGAGAGCTGCGGAGGCGGAGCGCGCCGGGCTTTTTGCGCTGGCGGAGAAGGAAAAAATCTTTGGCCTGGCGGTGTCGCTGTCGGCGGAGGATACTTTTTATATACCGGTATCCGGTTTCCTGACATCTGAATATTTGCGGACGGAGGCGGAGCGGATTGCAGACGGAGCCGGAGAAATTTTTGTGCCTGGCCTGAAAGCATTTCTGAAAGCGGCAGACGTGAAGGAGCGGGAAGGTGTCTTTGATATCCGGATTGCGGCCTATCTTTTAAATCCCCTGAAAGCGGATTATGCCTGCGACGACATTGCGAAAGAATATCTTCAGGAGACGCTTTCCTCTGCCGAGGAAATTTTCGGGAAATCGAAAATCCCTTCTGCGGCGGACATGACGGAAGAGCAGGCTGTGCTCTACGCGGGACAGAACGCCTATGTGGCGCTGGCGGCCGCGGAGCCGCTTCTGGAAGGGCTGGAGGAGCAGGGGATGCTGCGCCTTTACCGGGAGATCGAGATGCCGCTGGTCTATACTCTGGATCACATGGAGCGCGCAGGCATCGCCGTGCGTGCCGATGAGCTGGAGGAATACGGAAGAAAGCTCCAGTCCGGCATCGAAGAGGTGGAGCAGAAGATCTATGCCCAGGCGGGCGAAACCTTCAATATCAATTCACCGAAGCAGCTGGGAGTGATTCTGTTCGAAAAGCTTAAGCTGCCGGGCGGGAAAAAGACTAAGAGCGGCTATTCCACGGCGGCAGGCGAGCTGGAGCGGCTGGAGCCGGAGGCGCCCATCGTGGCGGATATCCTGGAATACCGGCAGCTTACAAAGCTGAAATCTACCTATGCGGACGGCCTGCAGAATTTTGTGGGGGAGGATGGAAGAATTCATTCCAGCTTCCATCAGACTATTACGGCCACCGGCAGGATCAGCAGCACCGATCCGAACCTGCAGAATATTCCGGTTCGTATGGAGCTTGGCCGGCAGATCCGCAAGGTATTTGCGGCGGGTGAGGGCTGCGTGTTTATTGACGCCGATTATTCGCAGATTGAGCTGCGTGTTCTGGCTCATCTCTCAGGGGATGAAAAGCTGATTCAGGCATACCGGGAGGCCAGAGATATTCACAGGATCACAGCTTCCGAAGTGTTTCATGTGCCTTTTGATCAGGTGACGCCTCTGCAGAGGCGGAATGCCAAAGCCGTCAATTTCGGAATCGTATACGGCATCAGCTCATTTGGGCTGAGCCAGGATCTGAGCATCAGCCGGAAGGAGGCGGCGGACTATATCGAAAAGTATTTCCATACCTATCCGGATATTAAGGCATTTCTGGATCGGATGGTGGCAGAGGCGAAGGAAAGAGGGTATGCGGTGACTATGTTCGGGCGGCGCAGGCCCGTGCCGGAGCTTTCGTCGGGCAATTATATGCAGCGTTCTTTTGGAGAACGGGTGGCAATGAACTCGCCCATCCAGGGAACTGCCGCGGATATTATCAAAATCGCCATGCTCCGGGTGGACCGGCGGTTGAGAAAAGAGGGCTTTCAGGCCAGACTGCTGCTCCAGGTACACGACGAGCTGCTGATCGAAGCGCCGGAGACAGAGGTAGAGGCGGTATGCGCTCTGCTGGAAGAGGAGATGAAGGGAGCGGCCGATCTGGCTGTGGAGCTGGAAGTGGACATGCACACCGGAAAAAACTGGTATGAAGCAAAATAGAGGGAAAGGTATATGAAAATCATAGGAATTACAGGGGGCGTGGGTTCCGGCAAAAGTGAAATCATGGCCTATCTGGAAAGGCAGTACCGGGCGGCGGTTCTCCGGGCGGACGATATCGGACACCGGCTGATCCGCCGGGAGGGTTCCTGCTATGATCAGGTACTGAAGCTGTTCGGGCAGGAAGTGATCCGGGAGGACGGCGAGCTGGACCGGGCGGCCATGGCAAAGCGGATGTTCCGGGAGCCGGAGCTTCGAAAGGCCATGAATGGGATCATTCATCCGGCAGTACGCACTTATATTCTGCAGGCGATCAGCGATGAACAGGCTGCAGGGAGGCGCTTCTTTTTCCTGGAGGCAGCTTTGCTGATTGAAGAAAAATATGATGAAATCTGTGATGAATTGTGGTATGTTTATGCAGAGGAGAGTGTTCGGAGGGAGCGGCTGAAGGCCAGCCGTCAGTATTCCGGCGAGAAAATCCGTCAGATTATGGCCAGTCAGCTCACGGAAGAAGAATTCCGCAGAGCCTGCTGTTTTACAGTTGACAACAGCGGTTCTTTTTCTGATACGGCCAGACAGATAGATGCAAGGATGAAACGGTATGAGATTATGTAGTATAGCCAGCGGCAGCAGCGGCAACTGTATATATGCGGGGAGCGATACCACCAGTGTGCTGGTGGACGCGGGAATCAGCTGCAAAAGAATCGAACAGGGACTGAACGCTATCGGGCTTTCCGGAGCGGAAATGGCGGCAGTCCTGGTGACGCATGAGCATTCCGACCATATACGGGGTCTGGGTGTTCTGGCCAGAAAGAGGGGAATTCCCATCTACGCTACCCGGGAGACATATGAGGCTATTCTGGCCTGTCCGTCTCTGGGAGAAATACCCGATGGACTCTATCACGAAATTTTGCCGGATTGTCCGGTGGAGATCGGGGATCTGACCGTAGATCCCTTCTCTATCTCCCATGACGCAGCCAATCCGGTGGGATACCGGATCAGCCATGAAGGGCATTCGGCGGCTGTGGCCACGGATCTGGGAGTATACGATACGTATATTGTTAATCATCTGCAGCACCTGGATGTGCTTCTGCTGGAGGCCAACCACGACGTACATATGCTGGAGGTGGGAACCTATCCCTATTATCTGAAACAGCGGATTCTGGGCAACCGGGGGCACCTGTCCAATGAGATGGCAGGTCAGCTGCTCTGTGAGGTACTTCATGATGACATGAAGCAGATCGTGCTGGGGCACCTGAGCAAAGAGAACAATTATCCTGCTCTGGCTTATGAGACGGTTTGCGCGGAAGTAACCATGGGTGACAACCCTTATAAGTCTAAAGATTTTCATATCAGCGTGGCAAAGAGAGATGAGATCTGTGAAGTGATCGATTTCTGATGCAGCCGCAGTATAAGGAGGAAAAGATGAAAAAAACAATTATTACGGTGGTGGGCCGCGATACGGTGGGCATCATTGCCAGAGTCTGCAACTATCTGGCGGAGAATCAGGTGAATATAGAAGACATTTCTCAGACGATTGTTCAGGGCTATTTCAATATGATGATGGTGACGGATACTTCCAAATCTCCCAAATCCGGGGGAGAACTGGCGGAAGAGCTGAAGAAGATTGGAGAAGAGATCGGTGTGGTGATCCGCTGTCAGCATGAGGACATTTTTAATATGATGCACAGGATCTGAAAGCCGGGAACAGGAAGGAACAGAAAATCATGATAAACATGTTTGAAGTCAATGAGACAAATCAGATGATCGAGCAGGAGAATCTGGATGTGAGGACCATCACCCTGGGCATCAGCCTGATGGACTGCATCGATTCCAGCCTGGACAAGGTGAACCGGAAAATATATGACAAGATTACCGCCACAGCCAGGAATCTGGTGCAGACCGGACAGGAAATCGAGGCGGAATTCGGCATCCCCATCGTCAACAAACGGATTTCCGTGACGCCCATCGCCCTGGTGGGGGGAGCGGCCTGCCGGACGCCGGAGGATTTCGTATCTCTGGCGGAAACTTTGGACAGAGCCGCCCATGAGGTGGGCGTAAACTTTATAGGAGGCTATTCGGCACTGGTGTCCAAGGGAATGACCAAGGCGGACGAGCTGCTGATCCGTTCTATTCCCATGGCCATGGCACGGACAGAACGGGTGTGCAGTTCGGTCAATGTAGGATCCACCAAAACGGGCATTAATATGGATGCGGTAAAGCTCATGGGCGAAATCGTGAAGATGACTGCCGAGAGCACAAAGGATAACAGCTGCATGGGCTGTGCCAAGCTGGTGGTGTTCTGCAACGCGCCGGATGACAATCCCTTTATGGCGGGAGCCTTCCACGGCGTGACCGAAGCGGACGCGGTGATTAATGTGGGCGTTTCCGGCCCCGGCGTGGTGAAGCACGCCCTGGAGAAGGTTCGGGGAGAAAGCTTTGAGGTGCTCTGCGAGACCATTAAAAAGACGGCTTTCAAGATTACAAGAGTAGGTCAGCTGGTAGCCCGGGAAGCCTCCCGGCTGCTGGACATCCCCTTTGGCATCATAGACCTGTCCCTGGCTCCGACGCCTGCCGTGGGAGATTCGGTGGCAGGGATTCTGGAAGAGATCGGCCTGGAGGCCGCCGGTGCGCCTGGTACTACGGCGGCGCTGGCTCTGTTAAACGACCAGGTGAAAAAAGGCGGCGTCATGGCATCCTCCTATGTGGGGGGATTGAGCGGCGCATTCATCCCGGTCAGCGAGGACCAGGGGATGATCGATGCAGTGAACGCCGGAGCCCTGACCCTGGAGAAGCTGGAGGCCATGACCTGCGTCTGCTCTGTGGGGCTTGATATGATCGCGGTTCCGGGGGATACGGGAAGCGCCACTATCGCGGGCATCATCGCCGACGAGATGGCTATAGGAATGGTAAATCAGAAGACTACGGCGGTTCGTCTGATTCCGGTGATTGGAAAGGGCGTTGGAGATACGGTGGAATTCGGAGGGCTTCTGGGACACGCCCCCATCATGCCGGTGAACCGCTTTTCCTGCGAGGCCTTTGTGAGCCGGACCGGGAGAATCCCGGCTCCGATTCACAGCTTTAAAAATTAGAGGAATAAGAACTTACGGGAATATTCATGAACGAAGGGCTGTCTGCTTTTCTGGCTGCGTACGGTTTCGTACAGGTTGGAGGCAAACAGCTCTTTGTCATATGCGCCTGCCGGAAGAGAGGCCGGCTTTGTGATCAGGGGCAGAGCTCCCGCGTCTCTGACAGCGGCCGGAAGAGCACAGCCGGACCGGAGCCCCAGCATCCGCGCAAAGGCGGGGGCTGCCGCCGCTTCACTGTCTTTCGCAGTCAGGCCCAGGAGAATGTGCAGCAGGGCGCGGTTAACGGCGGTGCGGGTGATGTTGCGGGTCTTCAGAAGCTCTGCAAACTGTGAAAAGGAATAAAAATTGTTCAGGCAGTTGCAGATCCGGGCGGCCAGATCAGAGGAAACGTCCAGATAGCGGGTCAGGCTTTCCGGCGTCTCCTTTAGCAGCTGGTATTTCAGAGGCAGAGAGAAATCGTCCTCCGTCAGCAGGCCGGAGGATTTCCGGGCGCGTTCAAGCAGGGGAAATATCTCTTCCGGCATCTGGCCGCGCACAGCGTCTGCTCCTGTGTCCAGCAGGGCGCGGCGTATGGCTGTAGCAGAACTGAAAGTGGCGGAAAGCTCCGCCTGGTGATAGCTGCTTCCTATGCGGGGCAGAGTCCGGGGCCGAATGGAGCTTCCCCTTTGCCGGAGGGCCAGGCAGTATTCCAGCCCCAGAATATTGTTGGGGGAGGAGAGGAAGGAACGGATGCCTCCGGCCGCGGCCAGGGCAGAGGCCGCTTCCGCCGCCTTATGATTTTCCGGAGAACCGGAGAGATACTGCTCCAGGGCCTGCAGCCTGGCGGCCGGGAAGGAAATTCCGTTCCGGAGAGCATCCTTAAGGGCGCGCTGATAGCTTTCAGGCTCTTCCAGAAGAATGCCCGGCAGAGTCAGAAAGGGCGCTTCTGTGCCCGCTTCGCTGCCGAACCATAACTCGTCCACGGCGCCCAGGCCGTCCAGAATAGCGGCGGCCCCTTCGGCAAAACGCTGGGCGCTGCCGCAGGAGGCGGCCAGCGGCAGCTCCAGCACCAGATCCGCGCCGCAGCGCAGCGCCATTTCAGCCCTGCTGTATTTATCCAGAATGGCAGGAGTGCCTCTCTGGACATAATCGCCGCTTAAGACTACCACAATATAGTCCGGGGAAGCCAGTTCCCTGATTTTTGAAAGCTGCCACGCATGGCCGTTGTGGAATGGGTTGTATTCTGCTATGACTGCCGCTGTTTTCATAAGGCCCTCCGTAATTCTGAAAACCGGATTTCAGGTGCGCATGATTTTTTCTATTATAACACAGGAAAAAGGCGGCTTCAGGATTTTTTGACGGGACTTTTTGGAATTCGCCGTGAAAAAAGGAATTGTATTGGAAAAAATACAGATTTCAGGTGTTAAAAAATTAACTTTTCTTGAGAAGCGGAAATAACCGTAATATAATTCAGTTAGTGGGTGTTATTACAAGAGAGAATACCCGTAAGACAGCGCCTGAGTTCTGCGGAAATTTCAGGTGCTGATGTCATGGAAAGGAGTTAAAATCATGCGCTTTATTGACAGAATCAAGCAGAGAGCGAAAAAAGAGAAAAAGACTATCGTTCTGCCGGAGAGTGAGGACAGACGTACTTTTGTGGCGGCCGAGAAAATCCTGAAGGAGGGAATCGCCGACCTGGTCATCATCGGTGATGAGGAGACGATTCATAAGAAGAGCAAGGGCCGCGACCTGACCGGAGCAACCCTGATTGACCCGGCTCACTTTGACAGACTGGACGAGTATGTAGATAAATTTACGGAGCTGCGCGCGAAGAAGGGTATGACGAAGGAAAAGGCGAGGGAGATCCTGCTGACGGATTATCCGTATTTCGGCGTCATGATGGTGAAGATGGGCGATGCGGACGGAATGGTATCCGGCGCCTGCCACTCCTCTGCAGACACGCTGCGCCCCTGCCTGCAGATCCTCAAGACCAAACCGGGCACCCGTCTGGTATCCGCATTCTTCGTGGTATGCGTTCCGGACTGCGAGCTGGGAGCAGGCGGCAACTTTGTATTTGCGGACGCCGGCCTGAACCAGAACCCGAATCCTGAAGAGCTGGCAGCCATCGCGGAGTCTTCTGCGGAGTCCTTCGAGCTGCTGCTGGAGACCCGGGCGAAGGTAGCCATGCTGTCCCATTCCACTAAGGGAAGCGCAAAGCATCCGGATGTGGACAAGGTAGTGGAAGCCACCAGAATTGCACATGAAGAATATCCTGATCTGTGGCTGGACGGCGAGCTGCAGCTGGATGCGGCTCTGATTCCGGAAGTTGCAGCCTTTAAGGCGCCGGGCAGTAAGGTGGCCGGCAACGCCAACGTGCTGATCTTCCCGGATCTGGATGCGGGCAATATCGGTTACAAGCTGGTACAGCGCCTGGCCAAGGCGGACGCATACGGCCCCATCACTCAGGGTATCGCCGCTCCGGTCAACGACCTCTCCAGAGGCTGCTCTGCGGATGATATAGTAGGAGTCGTTGCAATCACTGCTGTGCAGTGCGCGGCGCAGAAGTAACAGGAATGCAGGTTGAGAACGGGAGGAAGTTCAAATGAAAGTATTGGTAATTAACTGTGGAAGTTCATCACTAAAATATCAGCTGATCGATTCAGAGTCTGAAGAAGTGCTGGCCAAGGGCCTCTGCGAGAGAATCGGCATCGACGGCCGCCTGGTTTATCAGAAGGAAGGCTGTGAGAAAGAGATTACAAACGCGCCCATGCCGACCCACAAGGAAGGGATCCAGATGGTACTGGACGCTCTGGTAAATGACAAAACAGGCGCCATTAAGGATCTGTCGGAGATCAACGCCATCGGCCACCGGGTTGTGCACGGCGGAGAGAAGTTCTCCGGCTCCGTCATCGTGAATGACGATATGATTCAGGCTCTTGAGGAATGTACAGATCTGGCTCCCCTGCACAATCCGGCCAACCTGATCGGTATTCGTGTATGCCAGGAACTGATGCCGGGCGTGCCCATGGTGGGCGTATTCGATACGGCGTTCCATCAGACCATGCCGCCCAAGGCTTATCTGTACGGCCTGCCCTATGAGTATTATGAGAAGTACGGCGTAAGAAGATACGGCTTTCACGGAACCTCCCACAGCTATGTGTCCAAAGAGCTGGCTCGTTTCCTGGGGCTGGACATCAACAATTGCAAGCTGATTGTCTGCCATCTGGGCAACGGAGCTTCTGTGAGCGCAGTTATGAATGGAAAATGCGTGGACACCAGTATGGGAATGACACCGCTGGAGGGCCTGGTTATGGGAACCCGTTCCGGAGATATTGATCCGGCCATCATCGAATTCATTTCCAAGAAGGAAAACCTGGATCTGGAAGGCGTGATGGAGGTTCTGAATAAGAAATCCGGCGTATATGGTCTGTCTAAAGGCCTGTCCAGCGACTTCCGCGATCTGGGTGACGCGGCGGAGAACGGCAACAAATACGCTGCCGAAGCGCTGGAAGTATTCAGCTACCATGTGCTCAAGACCATCGGCGCCTATGCGGCAGCCATGAACGGGGTGGACGCCATTGCCTTTACCGCCGGCATCGGGGAGAATGATCCGCTGGTGCGTGAGATGGTTGTAAAGAACCTGGGTTATCTGGGAGTTACACTGGATGAAGAGAAGAATAAGGTGCGCGGAAAGGATACGAAGATTTCCACAGAAGACTCCAAGGTGGCGGTGTGCGTGATCCCCACCAATGAGGAGCTGGCGATCTGCCGCGAAACTGTAGCTCTGCTGAAATAATGTCTTGACAAAAGACATCTCCGTATGTATACTATATAAAGTGTGATTTAGGAGACGAGTATGTTGCTGGATCTGTCGAAACTGCTGCTGGAGGATGGGAAGACCCTGGAGACCAGCACAGAACTGGAAATGCAGAAGCTTTCTTTCCGGATGGGAGTCTTTCCTGTGATTCGGAAGAGTCCGGTATCTCTGATGGTTGTCAATACAGGTAACCGCAGGCTGGAGATTACGGGCGATGTGGAGCTGACCTTTCAGATTCCCTGCGCCAGATGTCTGACGCCGGTGGAGTATGCCATACCGCTGCATATTGAGCGGACGGTGGATATGAAGCTGACAGAAGAGGAGCGGGAGAAGAGTGAGGAAGAATCCAATTTTATGGAAGGCGAACAGCTGAATCCGGAGGCACTGGTGCGCAACGAACTCCTGGTCAACTGGCCGATACGGGTGCTGTGTAAAGAGGACTGTAAAGGAATCTGCAGCCGTTGTGGTGCGAATCTGAATCAGGGAAGCTGCAATTGCGACTCTGAACCGTCCGACCCGCGAATGGCTGTTATCAGAGATATATTCAGCAAAGCTAAGGAGGTGTAAAAATGTCCATCTGTCCCAAGAATAAATCGTCCAAGGCAAGAAGAGATAAGAGAAGAGCAAACTGGAAAATGGCTGCTCCCAATCTGGTGAAATGCAGCAAGTGCGGCGCACTGGTAATGACGCACAGAGTATGCAAGGCCTGCGGTACTTACAATAAGAAACAGGTCATTGCTGTGGATGAATAAAATGAAAATTATGAGGAGGCTGTCACTGAGAGGAGTGGCAGCCTCTTTTCGTCACAGAAGATGGCGCGTGAGGCTGCTCTCTGAATTTGACAAGAGGTTTCTACTCATGGTATAATACTCACGATTATGCAATCAAATTGAAAAAGAATTGTAATAAACAGATAAAAGGGGTAAGTATATGAAGATAAGGAAAGCAGGCGCGTTGCTGGCAATCTGCCTGGGCAGCGCGATGATATTTTCGGGCTGTTCTCTCCAGGATTTTTTTAACCAGGTAATGGGTATTGTAGATGAATCATCAGAGAATGCGGAGAGCACCAGCACGATTCAGCAGGAAGAAGTAGAAGTGAAGAATATCGATTCTTCTCTGGAACAGCCAGTATTTGCTGCGGACCTGACTGGAAGCACGCAGGTTGCCGCTGGGTCGGAGTATGAGCTGACAGCTGAAGCTACGGTTTCAGACGGAGGCACAGTCACTTATCAGTGGTACATAAACAGCACTAATTCCAACGGCGGCGGAACCCCCGTTGAAGGAGCCGTGACCGCTTCCTGCCAGGTGGATACTTCTGAGGCGGGAACCTCCTATTACTATGTGGTGGCTATTAATAATCACGGCGATAATATCTGTATGGTGACCAGCGGTGTCCGAGAGGTTCGCGTATGGGCTCAGGGCACCTGGCAGCAGGACGAGACAGGCGGCTGGCGCTATGTGATGGAAGACGGCACATATCCGTCGAATACATGGATGGAGATAGACGGCAATACATACCATATGGATGAGAATGGATACCGTTCCACAGGCTGGTATCAGGAAGGTGACAACGCCTATTATCTCAATGAGAACGGAGAACTGCAGCGGAATACCACCACGCCGGATGGATATACCGTAGATGAGAATGGCGTCAGGGTTTCCTGATCGCATAAAGGAAGAATACGAAAAGGTACAGGGGCTGCCCGGAAAGGACGGGCGGCCCGATTTCAGGTAAAGGCAGGTTAGGGAAATGGGAGATCTGGTAAAAGTAGTGGTAGACGCTATGGGCGGAGATTTTGCACCGGAGGAACCGGTGAAGGGCGCCGTGGATGCCGTCAGAGAGAATGCGGAGATTTACGTCTGCCTGGTGGGTAAAGAAGAACTGATTCGCCGGGAACTGGAGAAATATACGTATCCGAAGGAGCGTGTGGAGATTGTTCCGGCTTCGGAAGTGATAGAGACGGGTGAACCGCCGGTGAAAGCGATTCAGGCCAAGAAGGATTCTTCCCTGGTGGTGGGGCTTACCATGGTCCGGAAGGGCCAGGCTGACGCCATCGTTTCGTCCGGGAGCACGGGCGCTGTGCTGGTGGGCGGACAGGCCATCGTACGGAAGATAAAGGGAGTGGAGCGCGCGCCGCTGGCTCCTCTGATTCCCACTGAAAGAGGTGTTTCCCTGCTGATTGACTGCGGAGCATCTGTGGATGCCAGGCCATCCCATCTGAGCCAGTTTGCCGTTATGGGTTCTATCTACATGGAATACGTCATGGGCGTGAAGAATCCCAAGGTAGCCCTTGTGAATATCGGGGCAGAAGAGGAGAAGGGAAATGAGCTGGTAAAGGGAACGTTCCCGCTTCTGAAGGCCAATAAAAACATCAATTTTATCGGGAATATCGAAGCCAGAGACATACCTGCCGGAAAAGCAGATGTAATCGTCACAGAAGCCTTTGTGGGAAATGTGATTCTGAAAATGTACGAGGGCGTGGGCGCCGTACTGATCCGAAAAGTGAAGGAAGGGATGCTGAACTCACTGCGGAGCAAGATCGGCGCGCTGCTGGTGAAGCCGGCTCTGAAAAAGACGCTGAAGGGTTTCGACGTCAGCGAATACGGAGGCGCTCCGCTGCTGGGACTGCGGGGTCTGGTGGTGAAGACGCACGGAAGCTCCAGGGCGGTGGAATTCAAAAATTCCATCCTGCAGTGTATCCAGTTTAAAGAGCAGGATCTGAGCGGAAAGATACAGGAGCATCTGGCGGCGGAAGAAAAAGTCGAGGGGGAGAACTGATGGAACTGGAAAAGCTGAAAGCGATCATCGCAGAGGTACTGAACGTGGATGTGGATGAGATCGTGCCGGAGACCACGTTTGTGGAGGATCTGGGGGCTGATTCCCTGGATGTTTTCCAGATTGTGATGGGGATCGAAGAAGAATTCGATATTCAGCTTCCCACGGCAGAGGTGGAGAAAATTGTATCCGTGGGCGACGCGGTGGAACAGATTAAACGGACGGTCGGATAAAGAGCAGGGGCTGTTCTAAGAGGGTTCTTAGGACAGTCCCGCTTTGTGCGGTTATGGAAAGGGTTTTGAAAATGAAAGAAATAGAAAAATTAAAAGAACTGGAAGCGAAAACGGGCTACCGTTTCCGGAATTTCGACTGGCTCCATCTGGCCATGCGTCACAGCTCCTATACCAACGAGCACCGGATGAGCCGCCTGGAATGCAATGAGAGGCTGGAATTCCTGGGCGACGCGGTGCTGGAGCTGGTGTCCAGCGAATTCCTGTATAAGAATTATCCGGAGCTCTCCGAAGGGGAGCTGACGAAGCTGCGGGCCAGCCTGGTGTGCGAGCCGACGCTGGCATTCGATTCCCGGGAGCTGGATCTGGGAGAATACCTGCTGTTGGGAAAGGGCGAGGAAGCCACAGGCGGACGCCAGAGGGATTCCATCATTTCCGATGCCATGGAGGCCACCATCGGAGCGATTTTCATGGATGGCGGCTTCGAGGAGGCCAGAAAATTCATACTGCGCTACGTGCTGGACGATGTGGAGCACAAGCAGCTGTTTCACGACAGCAAGACGCTGCTCCAGGAGATGGTGCAGAAGGACTCGGAAAAGGAAATCTCTTATGAGATTCTGGAAGAGATCGGGCCGGACCATGACAAGAGCTTCCGGGCCCAGGTGAAGGTGGGACAGACGCCTCTGGGCGAGGGGGTCGGACGCACGAAAAAATCCGCGGAGCAGAAAGCGGCCTATCACGCGATCTGCCAGTTGAAGAACAAGTAGGTGTTTTATGTATTTAAAAAGCATTGAGATGCAGGGCTTTAAGTCCTTTGCCAATAAAATCGTGCTGGAGTTCCACGATGGGATCACCGGCATCGTGGGCCCCAACGGAAGCGGCAAGAGCAACGTGGCGGACGCGGTGCGCTGGGTGCTGGGGGAGCAGAGCGCCAAACAGCTCCGGGGCGGCAACATGCAGGACGTGATCTTTTCGGGAACTGAAACCCGGAAACCCCTGGGCTTTGCGGCGGTGGCCATTACTCTGGACAATTCGGACCATAAACTGAATATTGATTATGAGGAAGTGACGGTAACGCGGCGCCTTTATCGTTCAGGAGAGAGCGAATATCTGCTGAACGGGCGAAGCTGCCGCCTGAGGGATATCAACGAGCTGTTCTATGATACGGGAATCGGACGGGAAGGCTATTCTATCATCGGGCAGGGGCAGGTGGACCGGATCCTGAACGGGCGCCCGGAGGAGCGGAGAGAACTCTTTGACGAGGCAGCCGGAATCGTGAAATTCAAGAGAAGAAAGGCTGCTACCCTGAAAAAACTGGATGAAGAGCAGCAGAATCTGGTGCGGGTGACGGATATTCTTTCTGAGCTGACCCGACAGCTGGGACCGCTGGAAAAGCAGGCAGAGAAGGCCCGCATTTATCTGCAGAAGAAGGAAGAACTGAAGACCCTGGATATCAATCTGTTCCTGCTGGAGGCGGAGCACTCGGAGAAGCAGCGGACGGAGACGGAGCAGAAAAAGGCCGCGGCGGAGGAAGAGCTTTCGGAAGCCACGGAGGCTTTCGAGCGCACCAAGCAGGAATACGAGGAGATCGAAAAGCATCTGGAGGAGCTGGAGGAGACCATACAGGCTGCCCGTGAGAAAGCCTCGGGCCAGACGCTGCAGAAGCAGCAGATGGAGGGCCAGGTGAACGTCCTGCAGGAGCAGATCCGCGCGTCGCAGCAGAACAGCGAGCATTACAGCGGCCGTCTGGAGGATATCCGGAAGGATATGGAGCGCAGACAGGACGCCCGTCTGGAATATGAGAAGGAAAAGACCCGTCTGGAGCAGGAGCTGTCGGAGGCCGCCGGCCGGAAGGACGGGGCGGAGACAGAGCAGGAGCGGCTGGCAGGGGAGATCGGCGACAGCACGCGGCAGGCGGAAGAGGGCAGAAGCGAGCTGATCGAGCTTCTGAACAGGAGATCGTCTATCAAGGGGCGCCTGCAGCGGTATGATACTATGCTGGAGCAGACCGGAATCCGTAAGGCAGAGCTTGCGCAGAAGCTGATTCATCTGAAGAGTGACGAAGTCCGGCAGACGGCGGAACTCACCCGGCTGCAGGAGGAGTACGACGCCGTCAGCGCCAGGGTAAAAGAAAAACAGAGCCAGATCGAGGGAATTCAGAAGAAAACCGCCGGGCTTCAGAGAAAAATAGAGGAAGAAAACCGGCAGATGGAGATCGGCCAGACAGCCTTCCACCGGGAGGAATCCCGGCTTGAGTCCCTGCGGAATATTACGGAGCGGTATGAGGGATACGGAAACAGCATCAAGAAGGTCATGGAGCAGAAGGAGAGCAATCCCGGCATCCACGGCGTGGTGGCCGACCTGATCAAGACCGACAAGAAATACGAAACGGCCATTGAAACGGCTCTGGGCGGAAGCCTTCAGAATATCGTCACGGACAATGAGAATACGGCCAAATATCTGATTGAATACCTGAAGCGGGGAAGGTTCGGCCGGGCTACCTTCCTGCCGCTGACCAGCATGAGCCGGGAACAGGGAGCGGGAAATAAGGACGCCCTCGGGGAAGAGGGCGTAATCGGCTCCGCCGGGGATCTGGTGCAGTGCGAGAAAATATACAGGGGAATGGTATCCCGCCTGCTGGGGCGCACTCTGGTGGTGGATACCATCGACCACGCCATACGGATCGGGAGAAAGTACCGCCAGAGCCTGCGGATGGTGACGCTGGAGGGCGAGCTTTTAAGCCCCGGCGGTTCCATGACAGGCGGTTCCTTCCGCAACAACAGCAACCTGCTGGGCAGGCGGCGGGAGATCGCGGAGCTGGAGGCCAGCGTCCGGGCGCTGCAGAAGGATATGGCGGCCATGCAGGCGTCCATCGCCGCGGACCGGGAGGAGCGGAACAGCCTCCGGGACAAGCAGAACGCGCTGTCGGAGGAGCTGCAGAAGCTGTACCTGCAGCAGAATACGGCGAAGATGAACCTGGAGACGGCCGGAGAGAAGGCCGGTACGCTCCGTCAGGATTATCAGAGCCTGCAGGCAGAGGGCCTGGAAATTGAAAACCAGATCGGCGAGATCGGCCGCAGCCGGAAGGAGATCGAGCAGGAAATGGAGGCGTCTAAACGGCGGGAGAGCGAGCTGGAGCAGCAGGTATCGGATGCCGCCGGGCGGCTGGAGGTTCTGCGGGAGCAGGAGCAGAAGGCCTCCCAGGAGATGCAGGAAGCGCGGCTCGCCTATTCCAATATCCGGCAGAAATGCGATTTTCTGGAAGAAAACATGCACAGCGCGGACGAAGAGCTTCTGCGCCTCCGGAAGGAGCGGGAAGCGGCGGAAGCCGGCCTCCGGGCAGAGGGAGAGGACGCGGCCCGGAAGCAGCATGATATTGAAGAGATACGAAAGACCATCGAGGCGGCGGAGAGCGCCATCGGGGAAAGCGAGCGGCAGGTCAGCAGCTATCTGGAGCAGAAAGAGGCTATGAGTAAAAGCCATAAAGCGTTTTTCCAGAAGCGGGATGAGCTCTCCGAGCACCGGAACCGGCTGGATAAGGAATGCTTCCGGCTGGGCGCCCAGTTGGAGAAGCTGGAGGAGGCCCGGGAAGCCGCCGTATCCTATCTCTGGGATGAGTACCGGATCACGCCGGATCAGACGGAACAGTACGCCATGGAGGAACGGCCGGAAAGAGCCGGGCTGAAAAAGCAGATCGCAGGGCTGAAGGGGGAAATCAAGGGCCTTGGCGATGTGAACGTCAACGCCATAGAGGACTTCCGGGAGCTTCAGGAGCGCCACGGCTTTCTGTCATCCCAGCACGCCGATCTGGTGAAAGCGGCGGAGACGCTGCAGGGAATCATTGACGAGCTGGATCAGGGCATGCGCCGGCAGTTTACCGAGAAGTTCGAGGAAATCCGCGTGGAATTCGACAAGGCCTTCAAGCAGCTCTTCGGAGGCGGCCGGGGCACGCTGGAGCTGGCGGAGGACGAGGATGTGCTGGAGGCGGGCATACGGATCATCTCCCAGCCGCCGGGCAAGAAGCTGCAGAATATGATGCAGCTCTCCGGCGGGGAGAAGGCCCTGACGGCCATCGCGCTGCTGTTCGCCATCCAGAATCTGAAGCCGTCGCCCTTCTGTCTGCTGGACGAGATCGAGGCGGCCCTGGACGATTCCAACGTGGGGCGCTTTGCCCGGTATCTGCACAAGTTGACAAAGAATACGCAATTTATTATTATTACACATAGAAGAGGGACCATGACGGCCGCGGACCGCCTGTACGGAATCACCATGCAGGAAAAGGGAGTTTCCACGCTGGTATCGGTCAATCTGATCGAAGGAGAACTGGACAAATAGGAGGTGAACAGTATGGGTGAAGAGAAAGTGGGCTTTTTTAAGCGGCTGGTAAAGGGCCTTTCCAAGACCAGAGCCAGCATTGTCTCGGGCATCGATTCCATTTTCAGGGGATTTTCCAGCATAGACGATGACTTCTATGACGAGATAGAAGAAATACTGGTGATGGGCGACATAGGAATCAACACCACCACGAAGATCATTTCCAATCTGAAAATGGAGGTGGCGGAGCGCCATATCAAGGAACCGGCGGAGTGCAAGCAGATCCTGATCGACAGCATCAAGAAGCAGATGGCTGTCGGAGAGACTGCCTATGAATTCGAAAACCGGAAATCTGTAGTTCTGGTTATCGGAGTCAACGGCGTGGGGAAAACCACTTCAGTGGGCAAGCTGGCGGGCAAGCTGAAGGATCAGGGCAAAAAGGTAATTCTGGCCGCGGCAGATACCTTTCGGGCTGCTGCAGGGGAGCAGCTGACCCAGTGGGCAAACCGCGCAGGCGTAGAGATCATAGGCGGGCAGCCGGGCGCGGATCCGGCGTCGGTGGTCTATGACGCGGTGGCGGCTGCAAGAGCCAGAAACGCGGACGTGCTGCTGTGTGATACGGCAGGACGGCTTCACAATAAGAAGAATCTGATGGAAGAACTTCGGAAGATCTACCGGATTCTGGAGAAGGAGTATCCAGAGGCGTATCTGGAGACCCTGGTGGTTCTGGACGGAACTACAGGACAGAATGCGCTGGCACAGGCAAGGCAGTTTAATGAGGTGGCAAATGTAACGGGAATCATTCTGACGAAGCTGGACGGGACGGCCAAGGGCGGCATTGCCGTGGCCATTCAGTCGGAGCTGGATATCCCGGTGAAATATATCGGCGTGGGCGAGTCCATTGACGATCTGCAGAAATTTGATTCTGATCAGTTCGTAAACGCTCTGTTCAATGTGGGCGCGGATCAGGGATAAGGACGATTACAGGAAGAAAGAGGGAAAGAGAAATGCTGACATTGGATAAATTTGAGGAAGCCTCGGAGGCGGTCAGAAAGGTCACACAGGAGACGAAGCTGGTTTACAGCGATTATTTCAGCGAACAGACGGGCAACAGGGTTTATCTGAAGCCGGAGAACATGCAGTTTACGGGAGCCTACAAGCTCCGTGGGGCGTATTACAAAATCAGTACGCTGTCTGAAGAGGAACGGAAAAAGGGACTGATTACGGCTTCTGCCGGAAATCACGCTCAGGGTGTGGCCTATGCGGCCAAATGCTTTGGTGCGAAGGCAGTGATCGTAATGCCTACCACTACGCCGCTGATCAAGGTGGAACGTACCAAGAATTACGGCGCGGAAGTGGTGCTCTATGGGGACGTATACGACGAGGCCTGCGATTACGCCCTGAAGCTGGCTGAGGAAAAAGGCTATACGTTCATCCATCCCTTTGATGATCTGACCGTGGCCACAGGCCAGGGAACCATAGCCATGGAAATTTTCCAGGAGCTGCCCCTGGTGGACTATATTCTGGTTCCCATCGGCGGCGGCGGGCTGGCTACGGGTGTATCTACGCTGGCAAAGCTTCTGAATCCCAAGATCAAGGTTATCGGCGTGGAGCCGGCCGGAGCCAACTGTATGCAGGTTTCTCTGGAAAAAGGCGAAGTAACTACTCTGCCGGCTGTCAATACCATTGCGGACGGTACAGCTGTCAAACGGCCGGGTGAGAAAATCTTTCCGTATCTTCAGGAGAACCTGGATGGAATTCTGACGGTGGAGGACGATGAGCTGATTGTCGCATTTCTGGATATGGTGGAAAACCACAAGATGATCGTGGAAAATTCCGGCCTGCTGACGGTGGCGGCCCTGAAGCATCTGGATGTGAAGGGGAAGAAAGTGGTGGCGATTTTAAGCGGCGGAAATATGGACGTGATCACCATGTCGTCAGTGGTTCAGAACGGGCTGATTGCCAGAGACAGAATCTTTACGATTTCCGTACTGCTTCCTGATAAGCCTGGCGAGCTGGTAAGAGTGTCAACAGTAATTGCAGAGCAGCGAGGGAACGTCATAAAGCTGGAGCACAACCAGTTCTACAGCACTAACAGAAATGCGGCCGTAGAACTGAAAATTACCATGGAGGCTTTTGGGACGGCGCATAAGATGCAGATTATCGAAGCGCTGGAGAAGGCCGGGTATGAGCCGAAACAAATACGGCCCAATTTATAAAAATAAAAACTGCCTTAGACACATACGGCCGGTTGTGTTTAAGGCAGTTTTATGTCAGTGGAACCTTTTCTGATACATTTTTTCCACAAAGCCGATGACGGAATACATGATCATAGCCAGAATGCAGAGAAGCACGATGGACATAATCACCATGTTCAGCTTGAAAACCTGGGAGCCGTAGATGATCAGATATCCCAGGCCGCTGCGGGCTCCGATAAATTCTCCGATGACGACTCCTACCAGACAGAGTCCGATATTTACTTTTAGTGAGCTTAAGAGATAAGGGACGGAGGAGGGAAGCACAACTTTTGTCAGGCAGTCCCTCTTGTTTCCTCCCAGGGTATGGATCAGTTTCAGCATATCGGGATCTACTGCGTGGAATCCGGCGTTCAGGCTGATGACAGAGCCGAATACAGCTACGGACATTCCGGCTACAATAATGGTTTTCATGTTGGCGCCCAGCCATACGATCAGCAAAGGGGCCAGGGCAGATTTCGGAAGGCTGTTCAGAACTACCAGATACGGTTCGGTTACAGAGGCAAATTTGGGGAATGTCCAGAGCAGCACGGCAAACAGCATGGAGAAAATCATAACCAGAAGAAAGCTGATTACCGTTTCCGACACGGTGATACCGATATGAGACAGAAGAGCCTGGTCCCGCCACATGATACAGAAGGTTCTCAGGATGTCGGAAGGGCTGCTGAATATAAAGGAATCAATCCATCCAAGCCTTGCAGCAGCTTCCCAGAGAATCAGGAAGCCTGCAAAGACGGCTGCGCGCAAAAATGCGATCAGCCGTTTCTGGGTTTTCAGTTTTTTAAGATACAGAGACTGCGCTGCTGTATTCATGACTGTTCAGCTCCTTCCAGATGAGATTGAAGTAATATTTGAAATTAGGGGCGTTCCGGGAAGTCATGGGCGTGCGGTTTGCAATATCCAGTTCCACCGGAACGACAGAGCGTATGCTGGCAGGGCGGCGGGAGAGTATGATCACCCGGTCGGCCATGCTCAGAGCTTCTGAAATATCGTGCGTAACCAGAAGGGCAGTTTTGCCCTCTTTTTTTATGATCTGCCCGATATCATCCGCTACGTTCAGACGTGTCTGGTAGTCCAGTGCGGAAAATGGTTCATCCAGAAGCAGCAGAGCAGGTTCCAGAGCCAGCGTGCGGATCAGTGCGGCTCGCTGGCGCATGCCGCCGGACAGCTGAGAGGGACGGGATTTTTTGAATTGTTCCAGGCCGTAGGAGGCCAAAAGGCCGTCTACTCTGGCCTGAGAAGATTCTGTTAATTTGTGCTGGATTTCAAGCCCCAGAAGCACATTGCTGTAAATGGTGCGCCATTCGAATAAATGATCCTTCTGGAGCATATAGCCGATATTCAGACTGGATTCCTCCAGCGGCTTTCCGTCAATGGAGATGGTTCCTTCTTCCGGACGGAGAAGGCCGGAAATCAGATTCAGTATTGTGCTTTTTCCGCAGCCGCTGGGTCCGACTATGGCTGCAAATTCTCCCTGCTGTATGGAAAAGCTGATGTCGGATAAAACAGGTGTTTCTCCTTCAGGCGTGTGGTAGGACAATGATATATGGTTTAATTCCAGTAATGGTTTCATTTTCTCAGACCTCCTGTAAATAGGATAAAGGCCGCTTTAGGGGCCTTTACAATATAATATGAGGAGATGGAAGCTGCCGGGATAAATTTAAGAAAATTTAACCTGCATTTGCGGACTTTTTTTCCATCCATTCGCTATACTGTTTCAGAACCGCAGGAAACCTGCGGAACATACCTGAACAATTTTCCGGCTACATTACCTACGGAATCGAACTGACGGATATCCAGTGATACCGTTCCCCTTCAGGCAGTTTTTATATTGAAAAAAGCGCTGCAGCTATTCCCGGTTGGCATGGCTGCAGCGTTTTTTACCTCTGTATTTTGACCGGTTTTGAGCAAACGGAAAAACTTTCCGTGTAAAGAAAACGTAAAATTCGGTAAAATTTATTTGAGTAACCGGCCTGTTTGTGGTAATATAGGGGATGAATTACGGCTGCCATACAGGGGATGGTGAGAAGTGAAAGGTAGAAAGAAACGTTTATTTAATATAATTTTTCTGCTGGCGGTGTTCGCACTGACCTTATATGGAATGCTCCGGGGACATAATATCGGAGAGGTGATCGACGCCATGCAGCATACGGACGGACGTTATCTGCTTCTGGCAGTCTGCTGCGTCCTGCTCTTTATCGGAGGCCAGGCGGTGGCCATATGGCTGATGATGCGGGCTCATCAGGAGCATCAGAGCTTCGGAAAATGCCTGCTGTATTCCTTTACGGGATATTTTTACTGCAGCATCACGCCCTTTGCCAGCGGCGGTCCGCCCATGCAGATTTTTTATATGCGAAAAGAAAAGGTACCGATTCCGGTAGCTTCCGTTGTGATGCTGATTGTGACGTTTCTGTATAAAGCTGTTCTGGTGGTGGCAGGACTGCTTCTTCTGCTGTTTGGCCAGCGGCTGATCAGCCGTTATCTGAGCGGTGTGCTGCTCATTTTCGGCGTAGGGCTTTTTCTGACTGTAGGCTTTTCCTTTCTGCTGGCGATGTTTATTTTTCGGCCGAATCTGGCGAAAAAGGCCATGGTAAAGGGGCTGGGCTGGCTGGAGAGAAAGCGTTTTATGAAACCAAAAGAGGGCCGGAGAGAGAGGCTGGAGGCCTCCATGGATCAGTACGGAGAAACGGCGGTTTTCTTCAAGACGCACAAGGCGCTGATGGCGCTGGTGTTCTGCGTCACACTGGCCCAGAGATTCTGTCTGTTTCTGGCCACGTATTTCGTATACCGGGCTTTTGGACTGTCCGGGGCGTCCGTCTGGCTGATCGTCATTCTTCAGGCGACCATATCCATTTCCGCGGATATGCTTCCGCTGCCGGGCGGAATGGGAATCAGTGAAGCGCTGTTTGTGAGTATTTTTGCCGGGATATTCGGCTCAAATCTGGTATTCCCGGGAATGGTGCTGAGCCGGGGAATTACATATTATGTGCAGCTGCTTCTATGCGCAGCTATGGCGGTAGTGAGCCATTTTGTACTGGGCCGTGCTCCGCTGGACAAAAGAAGTATGAAAAAAGCGCCGGAGGCAAAGGAGGCCAGGGCGGAACAGTGAATACAGGAACTAAACTAAATTATCAGAAAGAACTGGATCGTATCCTGAACGGGCTGGAGCGGCGGCAGGAGGTGCCTGCTTTGCTGCTGCACAGTTGTTGCGCACCGTGCAGCAGCTATGTGCTGGAATATCTGGCCCGTTATTTCAGGATTACGATTTTTTATTATAATCCGAATATTTCTCCTGAGGAAGAGTACAGGAAACGGGTGGAAGAACAGAAGCGCCTGATTCGGGAAATGCCTTTGGAGCACCCCGTGCATTTTGTAGAAGGCAAGTATGAACCGGAGCTTTTTTTTGAGTTGGCAAAAGGACTGGAGGAAGTTCCTGAAGGCGGAGAGAGATGTTTCCGCTGCTACGAGCTGAGGCTTCGGGAAGCGGCCCGGGCGGCAAAGGAGCTGCGTCAGGATTACTTTACTACGACGCTGACTATCAGCCCGCTTAAGAACGCCGCGAAGCTCAATGAGATCGGACTGGCCGCAGGTGAGGAGATCGGGGTTCCCTATCTGGTTTCGGATTTTAAAAAGAGGAATGGTTATAAACGGTCGGTAGAACTGTCCGCGGAGTACGGGCTTTACCGGCAGAATTACTGCGGCTGCATCTTTTCCCGCCGGGAAGCGGACGCCAGGATGGCGCGAAAGACTGATGAATAGATGAAGACAGGGAACAGATAAAACAATACGGCTGGAGGCCGAACAACATGAAAGAGAGGGAAAATATATGGCACAGCTATGGGGAGGACGATTTACCAAGGAAACAGATCAGCTGGTTTATAACTTCAATGCTTCCATAGATTTTGACAGGAAGTTTTATCGTCAGGATATCCGGGGCAGTATCGCCCATGTGAAAATGCTGGCGAAACAGGGAATTCTGACGGAAGAAGAAGGACGGCAGATCGTACAGGGCCTGGAAGGCATTCTGCAGGATGTGGAAAGCGGAAAGTTGGAGATTACGTCGGAATATGAAGATATTCACAGCTTTGTGGAGGCGGTTCTGATCGACAGAATAGGAGATGCCGGAAAGAAGCTGCACACAGGGCGGAGCCGGAACGATCAGGTGGCGCTGGACATGAAGCTTTATATCCGGGATGAGCTGGAAGAGACAGACGCTCTGGTGAAAAAGCTGATGACAGTACTGGAACGCCTTATGGAAGACAACCTGCATACCTATATGCCGGGCTTTACTCATCTGCAGAAGGCGCAGCCGGTGACGCTGGCCCATCATCTGGGCGCGTATTTTGAAATGTTCCGCCGGGACCGGGGAAGGCTGGGAGATATTTATGAGCGGATGAATTACTGTCCGCTGGGAAGCGGAGCCCTGGCGGGAACAACCTATCCGCTGGATCGGGCATATACGGCAGAGTTGCTGGATTTCTACGGGCCTACGGACAACAGTATGGATTCTGTATCGGATCGGGACTATGTCATCGAGCTGCTGGCGGCGCTGTCCACAATCATGATGCATCTGAGCCGGTTCTGCGAGGAAATCATCACCTGGAATACCAATGAGTATCGGTTTGTGGAGATTGACGACGCTTACAGCACGGGCAGCTCCATCATGCCCCAGAAGAAAAATCCGGATATCGCGGAGCTGGTGCGCGGAAAAACGGGACGGGTGTACGGGGCGCTGATGTCTCTGCTGACCACTATGAAGGGTCTGCCGCTGGCCTACAATAAGGATATGCAGGAGGATAAGGAGCTGACCTTTGACGCCCTGGATACGGCAAAGGGATGCCTGGCTCTGTTTACCGGCATGCTGGATACCATGAAATTCCGCCGGGATGTGATGGAAGCGTCCGCAAAGAACGGTTTCACCAACGCTACGGATGCCGCCGATTATCTGGTGGGAAAGGGCGTGCCTTTCCGGGATGCTCACGGCATCGTAGGGCGGCTGGTGCTGGCCTGTATCGAGAAGAACTGTGCGCTGGATGACCTGTCTCTGGAGGAGTACCGTTCTTTCAGCCCTGTTTTTGATGAGGATATTTATGAGGCCATCAGCATGAAAACCTGCGTGGAGAAGCGGATTACCAGAGGGGCGCCAGGCGCATCCGCCATGGAGACTGTATTGGCAAAGAACAGGGAATACCTGGCCGGACAGCAGCCCTGGGAGAGAAAATAGCAGAAAAAATCTATTCCCAACCTGACGGCGGCAGAACAGCGTAAAAGATGCCGGTGATATGAATGAAAGGATAAAATGAAAAAAACAGTTGCATTTTCAGCGCTCTTGGTATAGTATATATTCAGTTGACGCACAAATGTGCGCCGTAGAAATACACAAGAAGCGGAAAGCGCTGTCTTTCCCGGAAATGAGGAGAAAAGAATGGAAAAAAAGCTGAAAGTCGGAATTTTAGGCGCAACGGGAATGGTAGGACAGAGGTTCATCGCCCTGCTGGAAAACCATCCGTGGTTTGAAGTGGTTACGGTGGCTGCAAGCCCCAGGAGCGCAGGAAAGACATATGAGGAAGCCGTAGGAGGCCGCTGGAAAATGGATACTCCCATGCCGGAAGGCGTGAAGAAGCTGGTGGTCATGAATGTAAACGAAGTGGAGAAGGTAGCTTCTACTGTTGATTTCGTATTTTCGGCTGTAGATATGTCTAAAGACGAGATCAGGAAGATTGAAGAAGAGTATGCAAAGACGGAGACGCCTGTGGTATCCAACAACAGTGCTCACCGCTGGACGCCGGATGTTCCCATGGTAGTTCCGGAGATTAATCCGGAGCATTTCGATGTGATTGAATTCCAGAAGAAACGTCTGGGAACACAGAAGGGATTCATAGCCGTAAAGCCCAACTGCTCTATTCAGAGCTATGCGCCGGTACTGACCGCATGGAAGGAATATGAGCCCTATGAGGTGGTCGCCACTACCTATCAGGCGATCTCCGGCGCCGGAAAGACCTTTAAGGACTGGCCGGAGATGGAGGGAAACATCATTCCCTATATCGGCGGCGAGGAAGAGAAGAGTGAGCAGGAGCCGCTGCGCCTGTGGGGCAGGATCGAGAACGGAGTCATCGTAAAGGCCGAGGAGCCGAAGATTACCTGCCAGTGCGTCCGTGTGCCGGTATTGAACGGCCATACGGCGGCGGTATTTGTAAAATTCAGAAAGCAGCCTACAAAAGAGCAGTTGATTGAAAAGCTGGTGAACTTTAAAGGTCTGCCCCAGGAGCTGGAGCTGCCCAGCGCTCCGAAGCAGTTCATCCAGTATCTGGAGGAGGATAACCGTCC
>DVJR01000046.1 GCA_018716575.1 Candidatus Scatomonas merdavium
GAGATTGCCTTTGAGGGTCATTAGATAAACTTACTCTGCCGTGATAAGTCGTTGGGGTCGGAAAGAGAACTGTCCGACGAAGGAGTTTTCTCTTTCCGACCCCGATTTTAGACTTATCGCGGCAGGGTTTAATTTATCTTTGACCCGAAACCAGCAATCGCAAAAACAGAGGCGTACCTTTCCGTTCGGGTTGTATTAACCTGCACCCTCCCCGTCAAACCGGATTTTTTACAGTCCCAGCAGTCCGGTATAGTATGGCGTGAATGCCATCAGGACGATCATGATGGCTGTGGGCAGACTGCCGTATTTCAGAACGTCGGCGGGTTTGTAGTAACCGTATCCATAGCTGAACAGGAATATGGGCTCGATCCACAGAAGCATGGGCGTACAGGCCCAATAGGCCGGGATCATCAGAAGAGCCACAGGGCTTACGCCGGCCACAGCTACCAGAGACAGCAGCGGTGCGCCGAACAGCGCCACGATAGCGGGAGCCGTAGGAATAAACGCCCGGATAATGCATACCACCAGGCCGATAACCAGGAACATGGCAATGACGTTCCAGGAGGCGATGCTGGAGAAAATTCCATTGACCAGCCAGTCCATGATTCCTGTGGAGGTCATTCCGGCAATAAGCACACCTACAGTTCCGATGGTGAATACAAGATTCCAGTTAGTGCGTTTGACGGTGTCTTCCCAGGTCAGCACCCTGATGCCCGGCAGGAACAGAATCGCCATGCCCATGACCGCTACCAGCGTTACGTCCAGGGCGGGAACCCAGGTCCCCAGGAACCAGCATACCAGCATGGCGAGAATGATGACGATCGTTTTCTTCTCCTGCGTGTTCAGTCTGCCGTGTTCCACCAGCTTCTGGTTCATGGCGGCAATAGCTGACGGCTCTACCTGCTCCGGAGGAAAGATTTTTGTCACCCAGATGCCGCAGATGATAACGGTCAGGATGGAAATGGGAGCGAACAGCAGAGTCCACTGCAGGAATGACAACGGAGTGCCGGCGGTTTCCAGCAGATCCATGATCAGCAGGTTGCCGGGTGTTCCGGCAGGAGTGATCAGGCCGCCGCAGCCGGCGGTAGCCGGTATGCCGATCATCAGGCATTTGCCCAGGTTGGATTTCAGCGGCTGGCAGTTATTTGCCTTCAGAAGCGCTGTGCCCAGACCCAGATAGATGATACAGGTGGACAGGTTGGACATGACCGATGAGGTCAGTGCGCAGGCCAGCATCAGCATAATGACAAGCCGCCTGGAACTTCCGCCGGACCATTTGGTCAGCGTATTGCAGATGCGCAAGGGTACGGAGGTATTTTCCAGCGCGATGGATACGGCAAAAGTAGCGATTGCAAAGAAGAAGGAGCTGCCGCCGAAGGAAGAAAATACCGTGCTCAGATCCATGACGCCAAAAACTACCAGAAGAAACATGGTGGCGAAGGCTGTCACGCACATGGGCATAGTGTCGCAGATCCACAGTACGATAGCGGAGAAAAAGATTGCCAGAGAGAACCAGCCGCTGCGTGTGACGCCCTCCGGCAGCGGCAGAACTGCCGCCGCCAGAAGAAGAATGACTGTGACCAGAAGTCCGGTCAGAGACTTTTTACTGCCTTTTTCTTTAGACATAGACGTATCCCCCCCTGCTTTTTCAGCGGCAGGCTGCGTCGTCGGCAGCTTTTGACATCATCTGTACATTTTCCAGGACTCCGTTAAAAGGAATGTCGCAGCCGGAGCATACCATATAACCGGTGGGTCCTACTTTCTGTATCAGATTAGTTACATAATCGTATACATCTTCTTTCTTGCCGAAGGCCAGCATTTCTGCCGGAACGTCACCCATGATACACATTCTGTCACCTACGGCTTCTTTTGCTTTAAAGATGTCAGTTTTGCCGTCCAGAGCCATAATGCATTTTTTCTCCGGAAGATCGCGGAAATAATGGAGACCGTTGTTCCAGCAGGCGTCCAGATGGAGAATGGGAATGACATCGTAATCGATGGCAAGCTGCACCAGTTCACGGTAATATTTCCAGGAGAACCGTTCGAACATCTGCGGGGACAGAGTTTCAGGCGTTCCGCGCCAGCCGCCGACCCATGCGCCCATAGGTTTCGCGGGAGAACGGAACTGTTTTTCGTAGCGCTCCATATTGAAGCGGTGGATTTCAGCAAAAACCTGCTCCACTTTTTCCGGAATTTCCAGAAGATCGTCCACCAGGAAAGTGGCCAGAGAGCGGCCGCCGCAGAGCATTTCGAAAGGAGTCAGAAGAGATGCGCCCTTGATGACGGGATAGCCGGCTTCTTTGAAACGCTGATTGGCCGTGGCGCCATAGGCTACCAGGGGTTTCATGCGGCTGATAGGGTCATCCAGCCTTTCTTTCATGAATTTTTCATACCAGGGACCGAAACCGCCCTCCAGTATTACATCGTAATCATCCTGAGTTACCAGCTCTTCTTCCAGAACCTGCCACAGTTCGTTGTCAGGAAGCTCCCGGCCGGGAACGCGGATTTTGGACAGCCAGATAGTGGGCAGTCCTTCCGGAGAGGAGAGAGATGCCTGTACGCCGTCAATGTTTCC
This sequence comes from Candidatus Scatomonas merdavium, assembly GCA_018716575.1. Classification (GTDB taxonomy): domain Bacteria; phylum Bacillota; class Clostridia; order Lachnospirales; family Lachnospiraceae; genus Scatomonas; species Scatomonas merdavium. The sequence goes on from DVJR01000046.1 coordinate 2,576, forward strand.
CATCATATCCGTCGCTTTTATGTTTACGGTACAGTTCAGCTCCATATCGTTCAGATAATCGCTCATTTTCACGCCTACGGCAGTAGCCGCGAAAGCTGCTGCTCCGGAAATAACCGGCACTTTATCCACGGGTTCCAGTGCGATGGCCGCGCGAATTCGTTCCATACGTTCCTCGTATACACTCATAAAAAGATCCTCCGTATTCGTTGATTTCTCTTTGACCGGTCTGTAGTTTGATTATATGGGAAAAAGCGGGGAAAAAACATGTGATTTTCTGTGCAGAAAAAGAAATTATTTGTGCAGAAATGTAGAGAAAACTGAATTTCATGCAGAACGGACCGCTTGACCGCTTTTAGAACTGTAAAAACAAAGCGGTCCGCTGCATTTGTTTCAAAAAGGACACTGTGGGAAACTGCGCGCGTATTATTATTTCAGAACGTAATCAATGATTAAAAAAGAGAGGTACAGCAGCTGGCGTTCCTGTTCGTCACCGGAACTGTGCAGACGGTCAAAAAAACTGAAATCAATGAGCTCACGGATTCGTTCCAGGCGGTAGGAAAGGCTGTTGCGGTGAATTCCCAGTATCCGGGCGGTGTCAGAAAGCTGAAAGCCGGAAAGACAGTAGGTTTTCAGCGTAGAGTAATACAGCGTATGGTGAATCTCATCGTGGTTTTTCAGATATAGCAGCTGACGATTTACGTAAGGCTCCGCCAGGGGATCCTCTCTCAGAACCTCCAGATAATGAGCCAGGCCGCGTTCATCTCCCCGGGAAAGCAGGAGGCCTTCATGGAAACACCGGCGCAGCTCCGCTTCCGCCTGCTGATAATATACATAGCATTTTCTCAGGCCGGGAAAAATGCTGCTGATGCCGCACAGAAATCCCTCTCTGGTCAGAAACGTCAGGACATTTTTCAGCGATTCTTCAGCTAAATCCCGGTTTCTGTTTTTCAGAATCACCAGCTTTTGCTCAATCCGGAAGATCAGATCCTCCGGAAAATCTCTGGTCAGCCGAAGGTACAGCTTGGTCAGAAGTACCGGTTCATGTTCGACTTTTTCCTGCACCACCAGAAACTGATAGGCATCCTGTTCCCTCCAGTTCAGAGAATGCAGCAGATAATCCAGTTCCTGAATCTCGCAGGTCTGGCTGGAAATCAGCCGGATGACAGCGTCGGCCAGGCGTGAAGTAGGGCTGAAGCGGTCAAAGTGTTTCTGGATATATTGGCTCATCTGGTGAATCAGATGCTCCATCAGATATTCCATGCCTTCTTCAATGGGCTCCAGGAAATCGAACAGTACCAGATGTCCGGCCATATAATTATTGGCAAATACGCTGCAATGCATGTAATGGAATGTATCCAGAAGGGAGTCGTGGCGGGTAGGCATAATGTCCAGAAAAATTTCAGAGAGCCTGGCTTCCTGACGCATACGTTTCATTTTGCGGTCTGTCAGGCCGCCGCACTCCAGAAGTTCTTTCCAGTGGGGATGGATGGAAGGGGAATAGCCGGAAGTAATGGCCATGGTATGGCCGTCAGGAGCATACAGAAAGGCGGGATTTTTCAGAATATCACGGCTGGCATCCAGCATGTTCTGCAGGCCGCCTGCCTGATCCATACAGGCTTCCAGCTTCTGCTCCCAGAGCATAAACCGATCGATAATACAGCAGATTTCATTAAACAGCTCTTCAACTTCCACATTTCGTACCAGAATCATATCATGGCGATGAACTACCAGAGCCACATTTTCATTGGTATCGAAGTAATCCTTTTCCGAACCCACATAGACGGCGTCCTGATTCAGATAGGAGGTGACGATCCACCGGGCGCAGGTAATGGTAGGGTGGCCGTCTTTGATCATCGGTACGGCATCCTGATAAGGAAGAGAATAATACAGGTTCCACATGCTCAGCTTCATGGCGTGCTCCTTTCTGTACGTTCTGCTGCTGTTATCGTACCATCCGGCGGCATTTCTGGCAAGTAGCTGCGTGCGTATTAACCGGCAGGTATAAACAAGGTATTGGACAGTAATATGGCATATTTTCTCAGATGCAAGGAGACAGCGAACCGGCTCGGTATTATTGCGCCGGAGCAGGAGGCGCTTCTGGCGTTCGAATTCAATATGGAGTAAATGTGTGGCTTTCAGAGGCAGGCGGAGCTAATGGCAGAGCACCGGATAAGCCGGTGAAAAGATTAAGAGATGCTGCGGGAATAAAATTCCTCCGTTTACAGATACTAGTATCACGCAAAAAGATACCAGTACAGACAAACGGAGGAATTTTTATGAAAGCAACAGGAATCGTTCGCAGGATAGACGATCTGGGAAGGGTGGTGATTCCCAAAGAAATCCGCCGCACTATGCGTATCCGCGAGGGTGAGCCTATGGAAATTTTCACCGGACGGGAAGGGGAAATCGTTCTGAAAAAATATTCGCCAATCGGAGAGCTGGGAACGGTGGCGAGAGAATATGCCCAGTCCATGTCCCAGGTCAGCGGCCATCTGGTATGCATTTCCGATCACGATCAGATGATCGCGGCCTGCGGTCCTGAGCAGAAGGAATATTTGGGGAAAAATATCAGTTCTGAGCTGGAGAGAGCCATTACCGACCGGGAAAGTATCTGCGCCGGGAGAAACGAACGAAGCTTTATTCCCGTGGTGGACGGTGACAGGATGGAGAGCGCTTCACAGGTGATCGTTCCGATTATCAGCTCCGGTGACGTAATCGGATCGGTAGTGCTGCTGGGAAAAATGGCGGGAGCACAGATGGGAGAGACGGAACAGAAGCTGGCCATGACTGCGTCACTGTTTCTGGGCAGGCAGATGGAGCAGTAGAAGGAGACCAGAAAACAGCATGCCGCGCAGGCACGGCACACCGCGCCGGAAAACGGAGAAAAGGCCGCCGGCGCCTTGCCGCAGCATCAGATTCTGTGGTATTCTTCCAGGGTCAGCCCGGTCAGTGCAAGATACAGAGCCAGAGATTTGCTGACGTAGCGGATGTGCCAGGGTTCCCAGGCATAGCCGGTGATATGTTCTTTGCCGCGGGGATAGCGGAGAATAAAGCCGAACATGGGAGCGTAGGCTGCAAGCCAGCGGCCTTCTCTGGTTTCAGCGAAGCTTTCGTCAAGCTCCATATGTACGGAGGGACAGGAAACATCCAGAGCCAGACCACTCTGGTGTTCGCTGGCGCCAGGAGGAGCAAGGAAGCGTGAGACGTGCTCCGGTCCGGCTTCCCGCAGTCTGGTCTCATAGATTTCCTGCTGCCGTGCATAGGAGCGGTAGCCGGAAATGCCGGCCAGATGGCAGCCGAAGGATTTTCCATATTCAATCAGCCGCCGTGCGGATTCAGCGGCAGCGGAACAGAGCAGACGTTTCTCTTCACTGCCGGCGGCCAGAAAGGGAAATTCACAGGAAACCAGATCTTCCGGAACAAAGTCTTTCGGAAGCGGATTTTCCCGGTTGATCAGACGGCTGTAAATATCCATGAAAAAACCCCCTTTTCAGATATGTATACCCTACAGGTGACCCCGCCATGCAGATCCTGCGGGCGGGGTCACAGCCTGCGCTGTTCCTTAATGTATATACAGTATATGAAAAAAGGGATTTCGATATGCCGTTACAGGGTTTTCAGGCTCATTTCTTCCAGCAGCTCTGCTTTGGTCCGGTACAGCCGGTCGGACAGATCTACATAGACTTTCTGGGGATTGACCAGACGTTTGGATTCATCCCAGAGAGTTTCTTTTTCGCGGGTGCAGATGTCGCGGATCTCCATGACAGAGGGGGATGTATAGACGCAGCCGCCTTTCAGAAAGACCGGGACCAGTAATTCGCGGAGCGTGTAGGTGCCGCCCTTCAGCTTCGTCTTCTTCCAGGTCTCGATCGGGTCAAAGAGAATCATATCCCTGGATTCATCAAAGATTTCGTCAGCCAGGCAGATCAGATCTGCGCGGATTTTTCCGCTTTTTTTGTCATAGATCCGGTAAATGGTCTTGTTGCCCGGATTTGTCACCTTTTCAGAGTTCTCGGACAGCTTGATCTTAGGCGTAAAATCGCTGTCGCCTTTATTTCGGATGGCTGCCATCTTATAAACGCCGCCAAAAGCCGGCCAGTCGCCGGAAGTGATCAGATTGGTGCCTACGCCCCAGGAATTGATTTTTGCGCCCTGAACCTTGAGACTGTCGATCAGGTATTCGTCCAGATCGCTGGAGGCAGAGATAACGGCATCACCAAAACCTGCCGCCGCCAGCATTTCATAAGCCTTTTTGGACAGGTAAGCCAGATCCCCGGAATCAATGCGGATGCCGTAGCCTTTCATCGCGTAGCCGGCCTCTTTCATCTCACGGAATACCCTGATAGCGTTGGGGATACCGGACTTAAGCACGTCATAGGTATCTACCAGCAGAATGCAGGCGTCAGGATACAGCTGCGCGTATGTTTTGAACGCTGTATATTCATCCGGAAAGCTCATAATCCAGCTGTGGGCGTGAGTCCCCTTGACAGGTACGTCGAACATCTGTCCGGTCAGTACGTTGGAGGTGCCGATACAGCCGCCGATCATGGCGGCCCGGGCACCGTAGATCCCGGCATCCGGCCCCTGGGCCCGGCGGAGACCGAATTCCATGACGCCGTCGCCTCTGGCTGCATAAACTACCCGGGCAGCTTTGGTGGCGATCAGAGACTGATGATTGATCATGTTCAGAATAGCAGTCTCCAGAAGCTGTGCCTCCATTACCGGAGCGATGACTTTCATCAGTGGCTCCCTGGGGAATACTATGGTTCCTTCAGGAATGGCATAGATATCTCCGGTAAAGTGGAAGCCCCGCAGATACTCCAGAAAATCGTCGTCAAACAGCTTCAGATCCCGGAGGTAGTCGATATCGTCCGGTGAGAAATGCAGGTTCCGGACGTATTCGATGACCTGTTCCAGGCCAGCTGCAATGGCATAGGCTCCGTCACAGGGATTTTTTCGGTAAAAGGCGTCGAAAACGACAATCTGATCTGTTGGATTTTTAAAATATCCCTGCATCATGGTTAACTCATAGAGATCCGTCAGCAGGGTCAGGTTCTGTGCTCTCATATTTTCCTCCGTACAAAGCATTTTTTCAAGTATAGCACCGTTTTGGCTCAAAAACAATCATTATGCGCACTGGGCTTTATTATCAGTTTTTTCTATTTTACTACAAATATCCGGATGAAGAAATGGAAAAATGCGCGTCCGGCAGCTCCCGGCGTTCCCGGACGGGGAAAATGGCCGGGACTGTCGGGAGAAAAGAGGGACTGCCGGGAGAAAAGAGGGATGACAGTTGACGTTTGTGGAAAATCTGCTAGAATAGTAACGATACAGACGGAATAAAGTATAACCGGGGTGCGAAGATGGTTGATTTTCTGGTGAAAAAATTTGTAAGGGACAGTGAGCGGACTGACGATCCAAAGGTCAGAACGGCTTACGGAATACTCAGCAGCGTTGTGGGAATTATCTGCAATGTTCTGCTCTTTGCGGCAAAATTCGTTATCGGCCTGATCCTGGGGTCCATGGCTGTTACGGCTGACGCTTTCAACAACCTTTCCGATGCGGCTTCTTCCGTAATCAGCTTTGTGGGCGTAAAAATGGCAGAGAAACCGGCAGATAAAGACCATCCCTTCGGTCACGGCCGCATGGAATATATTTCAGCGCTGATCGTATCTTTTATCGTTATAGAGGTAGGTATTACCTTTCTTCAGAGCTCGGTAGAGAAGATACAGAATCCGGAAGCTCTGACCTTTGGCTGGGTGCCATTCGCTATATTGGTGCTGTCGGTAGGCGTGAAGCTCTGGATGTCTGTGTTTAACCGGAAGCTGGGGAAGAGAATTGATTCCAAGGTCATGCTGGCTACGGCGGCGGACGCCCTGGGCGATGTGATTACCACCAGCGCTACGATTGTGTCAATTCTGGTATGCGCTTTTACGGGCGTAAATATTGACGGAATTGTGGGAATTGCTGTTTCCCTGATTGTAATCTGGTCCGGAATCAGCATCGCCCGGGATACCCTGGCCCCGCTGATCGGCCAGGGGGCGGATCCGAAGCTCTGCGGAGAGATTAAAAGAATGGTGGAAAGCTATGATGGAATTGTGGGTACTCATGATCTGATTGTACATAATTACGGACCCAATCGCAGCATGGCTTCCATTCATGCGGAAGTGCCAAGGGATGTGGATATAGAAGTCTCTCATGAAGTGATTGACCGGGCGGAGAGGGAGGTCAGCAAGAAGCTGGGCATTTTCCTGGTGATTCATATGGATCCGGTGGAGACTCACGACGTCCGTGTGCTTGCCGTCAAAAGCAAGCTTTCGCATGTGCTGAAAGCGCTGGATCCGGAGCTGACTTTTCATGATTTCCGTGCCGTGTTCGGCCAGGAGCAGATTAATCTGATTTTCGATCTGGTGGTGCCGTTTTCTTATTCGGAGAAGGATGAGGACCGGCTGGTTCATCAGGT
>DVJR01000047.1 GCA_018716575.1 Candidatus Scatomonas merdavium
GAAGCTGTGGGCTATGACCTGTACTGCAAGATGCTCAGTGAAGCGGTGCAGGAAGCCAAGGGAATGAAGCGCCAGGAGGATTTTGAAACGTCGGTGGATCTGGTGATGGACGCTTTCATCCCGCCGTCCTATATCCCGAATGAGGGGCAGAAGCTGGATGTTTATAAGCGGATCGCGGGCATTGAGAACCGGGATGAAGCGGAGGATATGCTGGAAGAGCTGATGGATCGTTTCGGGGAACCGCCCAGATCCGTGCAGAACCTTCTGGCGGTGGCGGAGCTGAAGGCTCTTTCCCACCGGGCATACGTGACGGAGATCAAGCAGACCGGACAGGAAATCCGGATTACACTGTATGAAAAGGCCCGCCTGAACGCCCAGGGCATTCCGGAGCTGCTGGAGCAGTACGGGCGCAGCCTGAAATTCAAGCTGGAGACAAATCCTTACTTTCTGTATCTGCCGGGTCCTCCCCGGAAAAAACGGGAAACTGTTCTGGACCAGGTGCGGGGCTTTGTGGAGGATCTGAGAAAATATGTGGAAGAATAAAGAGGCCCGTCTGTCTGTGGACTGGCCGGCGGTTCATGAAAAATGTGTGAAATTTCCCTGAATTCGGGAAAATAAGTTGCCCGGTCATGGAAAAGAGGATATAATATTCAGGTAATGGCGCTTTGAGAGCCCGCGCGCATCGGGCTTTGCGATAAAGTAACGCCGAAAATACGAAATCTGGAGGAAGTTATGAAAAAGGCAAAGGTATTTGCAATATGCGGAGCGCTGTCTCTGACGCTGGCGGCGGCAGGAATGGCAGGCTGCTCTGGAGAAACGTCGGTAGACGGAACGGCAACGGCTCTGGTTATCAACGGGGAAGAAGTGAATGCAGGAACTGCGAATTTTATTCTGCGCTATCAGCAGGCGCAGACGGCTTATATGATGGAGAGCTACGGCTTTACCACCTCGGGAAGCAGCCTGTGGGGCACGGCTTCAGATACCAGCAGCTACGGTTATCAGTTTAAGGATTCCATAAAGGATACGATTACGGATCTTATTCTGCTCCGTCAGCATGCATCAGAGTATGAGGTTTCTCTTACCGATGAAGAGCTGAGCCAGATCGACAGCGTGGCGCAGACCGTTGTTGACAGCAATACGGACGCGCTGGCAAAGATCGGCGCTACCAAGGATGATGTGGCGGAGGTGCTGGAGCTGTACACGTATCAGGCTAAAATGGACGAGCCTATGAAGGCGGATACGGACCGGGAGGTTTCCGACGAAGAAGCGGCCCAGACCACCATCACCTATACGCGTATTCCGCTGACGACGACGGATGACAGCGGAAATGAGACGGTCGTTTCCGATGAGGAAAAAGCTTCGCTGACGGCAGACTGCGAGGAACTGATCTCCCAGGTGCAGGCTACGGGCGATGTGGCGAACGCTGATATTTCTGCCATCGCAGAGGAGATCAATGAAGATTTCTTCTCTTCCAGCTACAGCTACGGCAGCGACGATACGGCGATGCCGGATTCCGTCCATGAAGCTGTGGATACGCTCTCGGACGGCGAGCTGTACGACGGAGTTCTGGAGGATACGGATACTTATCTGTACGTGGTTCGTCTGGATCTGGCCTTTGACGAGGAGGCTACCGAGACGGAGAAGCAGAGCATTATCTCGGAGAGAGAGACAGAAAATTACAATAATAAGCTGCAGGAGTGGAAGGATGCCATTACTGTAGAGGAAGAATCCGCATGGACGGATCTGACGGTTACGGATAAGGATGCCTATACGGTTGTACAGAATACCGACAGCACGGACAGCAGCAGTACTTCCGGCAGCTCCAGTACAGACAGCAGCACTTCCGGCAGTTCCAGCGCGGACAGCAGTACCTCCGGCAGCTCCGGCGCGGACAGCAGTACCTCCGGCAGCTCCGGCGCGGGCAGCAGTTCATCTGACAGTTCCGGTGTCAGCGGAAGCTCTGACAGCGCCTCCGACAGCAGCAGCAGTTCTTCATCAGATGACGCTGCAGAATAGGAAGAGATAAATGAATAAAAAAGAATTTTCCAGGCTGGCGGATGGCCAGGTGGTGCTGCTGGACGGCGCCATGGGTTCGAATATGACGAAGATGGGAATGCCCCGGAATACCTGCGCGGAAGTCTGGATTCTGGAGCATCAGGAGCTGGCCGCCGGGCTGCAGAAGCAGTACCTGGAAGCCGGCAGCCGGATTCTGTATGCGCCCACATTTTCCGCCAATCGGCTGAGTCTGAAGAAATACGGAAAAGAACAGGAAGTAGAACGCCTGAATACGGGGCTGGTACAGATGACCCGCAGGGCTGTTGGAGATCATGCTCTGGTAGCCGGCGATCTGACCACCACCGGCGAACTGCTGGAGCCCTTCGGCGATCTGACCGAAGAGGAGCTGTATGACGTATACTGTCAGCAGATACGAGCGCTGGCGGCGGCGGGAGCCGACCTTCTGGTGGCGGAAACCATGCTGAGCGTGCAGGAGACGGAAGTCGCGCTGAAGGCTGCCCTTGATACCTGTGAGCTTCCGGTGATCTGTACGCTGACAGTGCAGGAAAACGGCCGCGCTCTGTTCGGAGGAACGGCAGCAGAGGCGGTGGAAACCCTGCAGGCGCAGGGCGCTTCTGCGGTGGGCGTCAACTGTTCCGTAGGGCCGGAGCAGTTAAAGGACGTGGTGCGCGCCATGAAGGAAAAGGCGAGGATTCCCATCGTGGTGAAGCCAAATGCGGGAATGCCGGAGATGGATGAACACGGACAGCCCGTATACCGGATGACACCGGAGCGATTTGCGGTGAGCATGAAAGAACTGATCGGCCTGGGCGCCAACCTGGTGGGCGGATGCTGCGGAACGGCCCCGGAATACATCCGGAGCCTTGCGGAAGCGGCCGGCCTGACCTGATAAACGCGATTATGAGAGGGAGCAGAAAAAATTATGTATAATGACTTGCTGACGATCGGGCCTCTGACGATTCACGGGTACGGCCTGATGACTGCCATAGGTATTATTGCCGCGTATTTCAGCGCGGAATACAGGGCGAAAAAGAAGGGACTGCAGCCGGAGCGGATCTTCGGCCTGGTGGTCTGCTGTGTGGTTCTGGGCTATCTGTGTTCCAAGCTGCTGTATATCGTCACGATATTGCCGGATCTGATTGCCAATCCGGATATTTTCCTCAGCTCTCTGGCCGACGGCTGGGTGGTCTACGGAGGAATCCTGGGAGGAATCCTGGGAGGCTGGCTGTACTGCCGCTGGAAGAAGCTGGAGACCTGGAAATATTTTGATCTGGGCCTGGCCAGCGTTGCTCTGGCCCAGGGCTTTGGACGGATCGGCTGCTTTCTGGCAGGCTGCTGCTATGGAGCAGAGACGTCAGGCCCTCTGGCAATTGTATTTACGAATTCTCATTATGCGCCCAACGGCGTACCGCTGGTGCCGACACAGCTGATCTCCAGCGCGCTGGATTTCCTGCTGTTCTTCTTCCTGATTCTCTATGACCGGAAATGGAAGAAGCGGGACGGCGAAGTGACCGCCTGGTATCTGATACTCTACAGTGCGGGCCGCTTTATTCTGGAATTCTGGCGGGGCGATGCGATACGCGGGGCTGTGGGGCCATTGTCTACCTCACAGTTTATCGGTATCTTTACGTTCCTGGCCGGCATAATTTTACTGGCGCTGAGGAGGAAGAGCAGTCCGGCTCCGGAGACGGATGCTGAAGAGAAACCGACAGAAACCGGGGAGACGAAAGCTGCGGAAGAATCGGCAGAAACCGAAGAGACAGAAGCTGCGAAAGAGCCGGGCGGAACGGAAGAAGTCGTGACAGAGAAAGCGGCGGACGAATCGGCTGGAGCGGAAGAATCCGGAACGGAAAAAGCGGCGGAGGCTGCAGAACCGGAAGAGCCGGAAGGAAACGCAGATATGGAAACTGCAGAACAGGATAAGGATGCGGAGAAAACGGTGTAGCTCAGGCTATGCCGTTTTTCATCGGGAAGCCAGTCTGACATCCGGGTTGAAAAGCTGACGGACAGGAATTAACAGAACGGAAGAACAGATTTTACAGAGAGCAGATAGAACCCCTTTTTCGAGTCGTGTATAGTAAAAGAAAAAGGGGTTTTGTCTATGGTAAAAACATTTGTAATCGACACGAACGTACTGATTCAGGCTCCCTATGCCCTGGACTGCTTTGCCGACAATCATCTGGTGCTGCCCCTGGCGGTACTGGAGGAGCTGGACGGGCTGAAGAAGGCGGAGGGCGAAAGAGGTGCCAATGCCAGAACGGCCATCCGGTATCTGGAGAGGATACGCCACCAGGGCGATCTCCTGAAGGGCGTGGAGCTGCCGGGCGGCGGTACGCTGAGGGTCGAGGCAAACTGCATAGATGTGAAGCTGCCGGAGAGCATGCCGGAAGAAAAGATGGACAACCGGATACTGAAGGTGTGCTTAGGCCTGGCGGAGCGCTCGCAGGAGCCGGTGGTGCTGGTCACAAAGGACATCCTGCTGCGGGTCAAGGCCCAGATGGCCGGCGTGGCGGCTGAGGACTTCATCAATGAGCAGGTATCCGCCCGGGAGGATCAGTACACCGGACGGATCGCCTGCTTTATCCCGGATGAGGCCATGAAGGATTTCAGGAAAAAAGGCGTGGACTGCTCGCTGCTTTATGTCACCGATGAGAAGGGAAATATTTCGATGCCGGAGCTTGTGGAAAATGAGTTCGTGGTGCTGAAGTCCGACCAGTCTCTCCGGAAAACGCAGCTTGGCCGGGTGAAGGGGAAAAAGGTCGTGCCGCTGGAATTCCGAAAGGCAAAGCCCTACGGCGTGGCGCCCCGGAACGCGGGACAGCATTTCCTGCAGGAGGCCCTGATGCTGCCGGCGGAGGAAGTACCCCTGGTGATTGTAAAGGGCATGGCGGGCACGGCGAAAACCTTTTATTCCCTGGCGGTGGGCCTGGAAAAGCTGCTGAACAATCCCACCGGGGAATACAGGCGGATCCTGATCTGCCGCCCCAACGCCCAGTTCGACGACGATATCGGATTCCTTCCGGGGGACGAGCAGGAGAAAATCTCACCGCTGATGCGCCCTGTGATCGATAATCTGGAGCAGCTCATCGATTCCAGCGAAGAGGAACGGTTTCAGGATGAGGAGGAGCTGTCGGGAAAAATAGAAGAGGTGTTTGCCCGGGGCATCATTCAGGCTGAGGCGCTGAACTTTATCCGGGGCAGATCTTTTGTGAAAACGTATCTGATCGTGGATGAAGCGCAGAACACTACGCCCAACCAGATCAAGGGGATCATTACCCGTGCGGGCAAGGGGACGAAGGTCATCCTGCTGGGCGATCCCAACCAGATCGACCGCCCGTTTCTGGATGAGCGGACCAACGGCCTTTCCTTCGCTTCCGAGCATATGAAGGGAAGCTCGCTGACCTGCCAGATCACGCTGACGTCTCAGGAGTGTGAGAGGTCGGAGCTGGCCATGGATGCGGTAACGCGCTTTTCTCGATCCATTCATCCAGCGTAAGAGGTGTGTAATCAGAATACATGCAGAAGCAGTTGATAAGCTGGAAGGGCACCGTCCGCTCTTCCCCGCTCCGGACCGTCCGGCTCTGGGAACGGATATAGGCGCCGCAGTGTTCGATCAGGCGCTGGTCGAAGGTGTCGTGGACATGGCCGTACAGCATGTAGGCGGACGGGGCGCCGTCCCTGTCCAGCCGGTACTGGCTGTTGTAGCAGAGGATCGGGTAATGGGAGAGGATGACTTTTCGTTTCTGGTCATGGAGCTCTTCGTAGGGCCGTATCCATTCAAAAAGCTCTGTGCGGAATTTCCGGCGTTTGACCACGCCGTCATGATTTCCGAGAATCAGGTATTTTCTACCGTTCAGCTCTTCCAGAAGCTGATTGGTCTGCTCGGCGGTGCCCAGGGAAAAATCTCCCAGGATCACCACCTCGTCTTTGTCCCGGACCTTCCGGTTCCACTGGCGGATCATGTAATCATTCATGGCCGCCGCGTCCGGAAAGCCTCGCCGGTCCATCTGCGTATTCAGATTTTCATGAAAAAAATGACAGTCTGCAATATAATAACGCATCAGCCCAGTTTCCTTTTCAGCATTTCGGGGTTGGCAGCGTACAGAAGCGCCGTCTCCCGGGTAATCATCCCTTTTCTGTAATAGCCGGCCAGGCAGGTGTCCATGGAGTACATGGTATCGCTTCCGGCCGCCGAATAGAGCATCCCGTCTATCTGCGGCACCTTGTTGTCGCGGATCATGTTCCGGACGGCCGGGGTCATGGTCAGGAATTCAAAAGCCGGAATGATATGGCCGTCCACATCCGGGACGAACTGCTGGGAGATCACCGCCTGCAGGGTCATGGAGAGCTGGACAGAGATCTGCTGCTGCTGATTGGCCGGGAACACGTCGATGATCCGGTCGATGGTGTTGGCCGCCCCGATGGTATGCAGAGTGGAAAAGACCAGGTGGCCTGTCTCGGCCGCGGTCATGGCGATCTGCATGGTTTCATAATCCCGCATTTCCCCCAGCAGGATCACATCCGGGCTCTGGCGCAGGGCTGCCCGGAGGGCCGTCACATAGCTTTCCGTATCGGTGTTGATCTCCCGCTGGCTGACAATACTTTTGTCGTGGCGGTGCAGGTATTCCAGCGGATCCTCCAGGGTGATAATGTGCTTGTCGGCCGTATGGTTGATATGGTCGATGATACACGCCAGAGTTGTGGATTTTCCGCTGCCGGCAGGGCCGGTCACCAGAACCAGGCCCTTGCTTAGGGAGCCCAGATCAATGATACTGGAAGGAATGTGCATTTCCTCCGGTGTAGGCAGCGAGAAGCGGATCACGCGGATCACGGCGGCCAGGGAGCCGCGCTGCTTGTAGGCGTTGACCCGGAAGCGGCAGATGCCGGGCAGGGCGAAGGAAAAATCGTCGTCCCCGGTCTGCAGAAGCCCGTCCATGTCCCGGCCGCCTGCCAGCTCATCGATGTCCTGGATCATCCGGGCTGTGTCCTCGGTCATCAGGCGCTCGCCCTCTTCTGTCAGAAGCTGTTCATTCTTCCGGTAGGAAAGGGGACGTCCTGCGATGATAAAGAGATCAGAAGCGCGAAGCTCGGCGGCGCGCTGTAAAATTGTTTTTGTTTCCATATATTCCTCCTAAGTGCTGTGCTTTTCAGGGCTGCAGGACCGGAAGGGAGGTCTCTCCCTCCCAGCTTTCTGGGGGATTTCC
>DVJR01000048.1 GCA_018716575.1 Candidatus Scatomonas merdavium
TTGAGAGTGTGATAAGGGGCTGTCACAAAAGACCGATTGAAAGCGTGGTAAGCCGCCAGATATAGCAATAATCCCCGGGATTATTGCTATATCTGGCGGCTGCCTGCGCTTCAAAATCGCTTTTGCGACAGCCTCTATTTACATGTTAAAACCGCTTTTGCGACAGTTGCCTGCAGCATATTGCTGCCGGGTTTTGCCTGAAACAGAAAATTGCCAGAAAGAAAGCCGTATGTATCAGGAGCGGCAGCCGGGGTTTATACGTATATTTTACCTGCAGTTTCTTGACAGTATCAGGAGATTATGCTAGACTTATGAAAGTCCTAAAATGGACTAATAAAAAGAGGGTGAAATTTTGGAAGAAAAAGCCAGAGCACAGCTCAATGAATATAATGCGCTCTTTCGGGAAATGGATTTCCTGTACGGGGAATTTGCCCGGACTTCCGGTTTGCCGGAGGCGGCATTCTGGGTTCTGTATACAGTGCGGGAGGTCGGACCCTGCACCCAGACGATGATATATCAGCGATGGGCAATGGGAAAGCAGACGATCAATAATGAAGTAAAAAAGCTGGCAGCCATGGGGCTGCTTTCACTGACTATATCGGAAAAAGACCGGAGGACCAAGCTGCTTTCCCTGACGGAAAAAGGGCTGCATTTCGTCCGGTCGCATATTGATATTGTATTTAAAGTAGAAGAAAAGGTATTTGAAGAGCTGCCGGAGCCGCTGCGGGAGGCTCTTCTGGAAGCTAACCGGAGATATACGGAAGGCTTTCGCAGGGAAATGACGCGCTGTCTGGGGAGGGCCCCTGCGCCTGTTGCAAATGAGGAGGTTGGAAGGAAGAATCATGGACTATAAGGTTCTGTATGAAAAGACGCCTGTCGGCAGGCTGTTTGCCATTGTGGCAGTGCCGGGAATCATCAGCATGCTGGTTTCATCCTTTTATCAGCTGTTCGACGGGATATTTGTGGGACAGATTCTGGGAGCGGATGCCTTCGCCGCGGTGAATCTGGTCATGCCCTTTGTGATTATCAACTTTTCAGTGGCCGATCTGATTGGCGTGGGATCCGCAGTTCCCATAGCCATACGGCTGGGCGAAAAGAAGGAAAAGGAGGCCTGTAATATTTTTACCAGCGCCTGTCTGCTGATTGTGGGAGCGGCCGTGGTGCTGGGCGCCGTGCTGTTTTTCTTTACGGATGACATTCTGCGGCTTATGGGAGCTGAGAGCAGCCTGATTACCCAGGCATCACAGTACATCCGGGTATACGCGCTCTGCTCCCCGGTGACGACTATTGTTTTCGCCATGGACAACTACCTGCGGATCTGCGGACGGATCCGGTACAGCATGGTGCTGAATATCCTGATGTCCGGCCTGAGCGCAGGCCTGGAATTTCTTTTCCTGTATGTGTTCCGGTTCGGAATCTGGGGAGCGGCTCTGGGCACCTGCCTGGGCATGAGCGTCTGCGCTGTGCTGGCCTTTGCTCCTTTTGCAAAAGGCCGGATGCAGCTTCGCTTCGGAAGGCCGAAGATGTCCGGCGCTGTACTGAAAAGCATCCTTACAAATGGATGCCCCAGCTTTCTGAACAATCTGGCCGGAAGGATTACCTCTATCGTAATGAATATTTTCCTGCTGCGGCTGGGCGGTGCGGCGGCGGTATCTGTCTATGGCGTGCTGATGTATGTGGACGGGTTTGTGCAGCCGCTGCTTTACGGTATGTGCGACTCTCTGCAGCCGGCGGTGGGATATAACTGGGGCGCGCGCAACACAGCCAGGGTAAAGGCTATTGAGAAACGCTGCTTTTCCATGGCCGCAGCAGTGTCTGTAGCTATGGCCGCGGTGATTCTGCTGGCTCGGGGCGGAATTGCCAGGCTGTTTGTACAGGCTTCAGATACGGAGCTGATGCAGATGACGATACATGCGCTGCTGCTGTTTGCGTTTACTTATGTGACGCGATGGCTGTCCTTTGCCACCCAGAGCTTTATGTCCGCGGTGGAAAAGCCGGGCTACGCCACGCTGCTGTCTGTTTCCACAGCTCTGGTGTTTCCGGTGATCCTGCTGGTTGCGCTGGAGAGCATTGGACTGGATGGCATCTGGCTGAATTTTCCGCTGACCTCGCTGCTGTGCGGCGTGATGGCGGCTGTGATTCTGCTGCGTTTTCGGAAGAAGCTGAGAATGGAAAAAAACGCGTAGCGGGAGCTGCACAGAAAAACAGATTTGGAAGAAAATGCGTAAAAGAAACGGAGATGCTCGTTCGTGTTGTGCGAATCAGCATCTCCGTTTTTCTGAGCGCAGCTGCGCGGTTTCTATTTCATCGCTTCTCGTTTTCGCAGCTTCGGATCCAGGATCCGTTTCCGAATCCGCAGACTTTTGGGCGTGACCTCCAGAAGCTCGTCGCGGTCAATAAACTCCAGGGCTTCCTCCAGAGAAAGAATCTTGGGAGGCGTCAGGGTCAGCGCTTCGTCTGCCGAAGAGGAACGGGTGTTGGTCAGGTGTTTAGTCTTGCAGACGTTCAGTTCGATGTCTTCTGCCTTGCCGTTTTGGCCGATCACCATGCCGCCGTAGACTTTTTCGCCGGGGCCGATGAAGAGAGTACCCCTCTGCTGAGCGGAAAACAGTCCGTAGGTAACGGCTTCTCCGGATTCGAAGGCAATCAGAGAACCCTGCTTCCGGAACTGAATATCCCCCTTATACGGCGCATAGCCGTCGAAAATGGTGTTCAGAATTCCGGTGCCTTTGGTCATGGTCAGGAAATTTCCCCGGAAGCCGATGAGACCTCTGGCCGGAATGGAAAACTCCAGACGGGAAGAACCGTCGCTGCCCAGGCTCATGCCCTGAAGCTCTCCTTTTCTCTCACTGAGCTTCTGGATAACGGTTCCGGAAAATTCCTCCGGCACGTCTACATAAGCCAGCTCCATGGGCTCCATCAGCTTGCCGCGCTCGTCCTGATGATAGATGACCTCTGCCTTGCTGACGGCAAATTCATAACCTTCCCGACGCATGTTTTCGATCAGAACAGACAGATGCAGCTCACCGCGGCCGGAGACCTTGAAGCAGTCCGCCGAATCCGTCTCCTCCACCCGGAGGCTGACGTCGGTATTCAGCTCCCGGAACAGGCGGTCACGAATGTGGCGGGAGGTGACGTATTTGCCCTCCTGCCCGGCCAGCGGAGAGTCGTTGACCATAAAGTTCATGGAAATAGTCGGTTCCGAAATTTTCTGGAATGGAATAGGTTCCGGATTATCCAGATCGCAGAGGGTGTCGCCGATATGAATATCCGGAATTCCGGATACCGCTACGATGGCGCCTACAGTGGCTTCCCTTACCTCTACCTTGTTCAGCCCGTCAAATTCATAGAGCTTGCTGACCTTTACTTTTTTCTTCTTATCGGGATCGTGGTGGTTCATCAGCAGAACTTCCTGGTTGACGGCGATTTTGCCGTTATCCACCTTGCCGATGCCGATGCGGCCCACGTACTCGTTGTAATCGATGGTGCTGATCAGCAGCTGCGTCCCTGCATCCGGATCGCCCTCCGGCGCCGGAATGTATCTGAGAATCGCGTCAAACAGAGGCGTCATGTCGTGGGGCGTATCGTTCAGATCCAGCACGGCGTGGCCCAGCTTGGCGGAAGCATAGAGGAACGGGCAGTCCAGCTGTTCGTCGGAAGCGTCCAGATCCATCAGAAGCTCCAGAACCTCGTCCACAACCTCGTCGGGCCTCGCTTCAGGCCGGTCCATTTTGTTAATGCAGACGATGACCTTCAGATCCAGCTCCAGGGCTTTTTTCAGCACGAATTTTGTCTGAGGCATGGCGCCTTCGAAGGCGTCCACCAGCAGAATAACGCCGTTGACCATCTTCAGTACCCGTTCTACCTCTCCGCCAAAATCGGCGTGGCCCGGGGTATCGATAATATTGATTTTGGTTCCTTTATAGAAAACAGCGGTGTTTTTGGAAAGTATGGTAATGCCGCGTTCCCGTTCGATGTCGTTGGAGTCCATGACACGCTCCTGAACCTCCTGATTCTCACGGAAAACGCCGCTCTGTTTCAGAAGCTCGTCCACCAGCGTGGTTTTGCCGTGGTCGACATGGGCGATAATGGCGACATTTCTCACATCTTCTCTTTTGATTTTCATGACCTATCTCTATCCTTTCAAATCGCAAATTCCTCCAGAAGTATAGCACAGTTTCTTTCGTTTGTGTAGGGGAAAGTGAGGGACTGCTGCGAATGATAAATTACAGGCGGGCGCCGCATTTGGTACAGAAGGCGTGGCCCGTCTGGCAGGGTACGCCGCAGTTCGGGCAGTAAGTGGTGCCCGCGGAAGCGGCGGCAGAGCCAGCCCCGGCCTGGAAGCTCTGAGGAATTCCCGGGTTCTGCGGCTGATTTCCGGCCGGCGCGGAAGGCAGGGCGGCAATCTTCGGAGCCAGCTCATCCAGGACTCTGCGCAGCTTGTTTTTCAGCGGTTTTCCGACAAAGCCCTCCAGGTTGGATTCACCGAGGATCGCGTCGTAGAGCCAGGCGGAAAGGACCACTTCGCCCGGAAGGAAGCTTACGCTGATGCACTGAGCTTTGATCATAACGCCGTCTCCCCGTTTCCACACGGGCTCATAAGCTGTGCTTTTGTTGGCGTATCCGATCCGCGGAAGCTCAATGGAGAGAAACTGCATGACCACGTTGGGGTCTGCGTTGGTTTTAATGCTGAAAACTGTTCGGGACATAATCCGGGACTCCTTTCCATCGCTTTGGCCGCAGGGCCAGAGAAATATCACCCTGTGGGATTTCATTTTCCTATTTATCAGTCTATAACAGAGATTTTTGAATTGCAAGAATTTCCGGTTCTATTTTTCAGGAGCGGCTCATACATATGATATAGACAAAATACCAACCAGAGGAAAGGGGAACTATCATTCATGGCAGATAAGATTATCGAAAACAACCAGGTGTCCATTATGGGACAGATCATTTCACAGTTCACGTTCAGCCATCAGGTATTTGGGGAGGGCTTCTACCTGATTGATGTGCTGGTAAAGCGTTTAAGCGACTCCGAGGACCGGATTCCGGTAATGATTTCGGAGCGGCTCATCGACGTGACGCAGGATTACGAGGGGGAGTATATACAGGTCTACGGCCAGTTTCGCTCCTATAACAGACACGAAGAGAAGAAAAACCGGCTGGTACTCTCGGTATTTGCCCGGGAGGTCAGCTTTGTGGAGGATGAGGATGACTCGGTGAAATCCAATCAGATTTTCCTGGACGGGTACATATGCAAGCCGCCGGTCTATCGGAAAACGCCGCTGGGGCGGGAGATTGCCGACCTGCTGATCGCCGTCAACCGGCCCTATGGAAAATCAGATTATATTCCCTGCATCTGCTGGGGCAGGAACGCCAGATACGCCTCTGCCTTCGCGGTGGGCGGCCATGTGCTGATCTGGGGCCGTATCCAGAGCCGTGATTATGTGAAAAAGCTCAGCGAGACGGAGACGGAGAAACGCACCGCCTACGAAGTGTCCGTCAGCAAACTGGAATATATCGATTAGAATCCTTGACAATGCAGAATATCGGTGCTATATTTGGGTTAACTAAATAAACAGAAAAGTGGATAGAGGTTGCGTGTTTCAACAGTAGGCAGCAGAGATGCGGCAGGCGCAGAAGAAGGCTGCTGAAAGGGGAATACGCCGAAAGGAGCAGAGTCCTGCGGTCTGGTCCTTGGGCGTAAGCTGAAGAAGTTTACGACTGTCATCGGAAGATGGAGAGCTATCTGATGGAGTATGCACAGCATATGTATACGATATGAGAGGCGCCATTTTTTGGCAGCCTCTTTTCTGCTTTCGGAAGGAGGAAAAGTATGCCGGTTTTTAAAGGATCAGCAGTTGCCATTGTAACCCCCATGAAGGCAAACGGGGAAGTGAATTACGAAAAGCTCGGCGAGCTGATTGAGATGCAGATTGCGGGGGAGACAGATGCTATCGTAATCTGCGGTACTACAGGGGAATCGTCAACCCTGAGCCATGAGGAGCACATTGACGTGATACGGTACTGTGTGGAGAAGGTGGCAAAGCGGGTGCCCGTTATTGCGGGAACCGGCTCCAATTCCACGGAGACAGCCATCTATCTGTCTCAGGAAGCGGAAAAGTGTGGAGCGGACGCGCTGCTGCTGGTATCGCCCTATTACAATAAGGCTACTCAGAAGGGCCTGATCCGTCACTACACTGCCATCGCGGATTCGGTGACGCTGCCGATCATCCTGTATAACGTGCCGAGCCGGACGGGCTGTAACATCCTGCCGGAGACTGTCGCGCACCTGGTAAAAAATGTGAAAAATATCGTGGGCGTCAAGGAAGCCAGCGGAAATATCTCCCAGATCGCCAGGGTAAAACAACTGGCCGGGGATGATGTGGAGCTGTATTCCGGAAATGACGACCAGGTTGTTCCGATTATGTCTCTGGGAGGGCTTGGTGTGATTTCCGTGCTGGCAAATGTTGCGCCGAAGTTTACACATGAGATGGCCTGGAAGTATCTGGCCGGGGATGTGAAAGGAAGCTGTGAAATGCAGCTGAAGGCCCTGCCGCTGGTGGAGGCTCTGTTCTGCGAGGTGAATCCGATTCCGGTAAAGGCTGCTCTGAATCTGATGGGGCTGGAAGCGGGGCCATTGCGTCCGCCGCTGTATGAGATGGAGCCGGCCAATCAGGAGAAGCTGAAGAAGGCCATGCTGGACATGGGCATTGCATGCGAATAGGAGAGAAAAATGGTAAAAATCATTATGAACGGCTGTAACGGCCATATGGGACAGGTAATTTCCGGGCTGGTCGCCGCCGATGACGGGGCGGAGATTGTAGCGGGAATCGACATTGCTGATAATCGGGAGAACGGCTATCCGGTATTCACAAGCCCGGAGGCGTGTGACGTGGAAGCGGATGTAGTAGTGGATTTTTCATCCTATAAGGCGGTAGACGGAATCGTGGAATACTGCCGCACCAGAAAGATTCCCCTGGTACTGTGTACTACCGGCCTGACGCCGGAGCAGCTGGAGCGGGTGCGGGAAGCGGGAAAGGAAGTGGCGATCCTCCGTTCCGCCAATATGTCCCTGGGTATTAACCTTTTGCTGAAGCTGATTCAGGAGGCGGCGAAAACCCTGGCTGCGGCAGGTTTCGATATGGAGATCGTAGAGCGCCATCACAAGCTGAAATGCGACGCGCCCAGCGGCACAGCCATCGCTCTGGGCGAAAGCCTCAACGAAGCCATGGACGGGCAGTATCATTTTGTGTTCGACCGCAGCCAGCGCCATGAGCAGAGAGATCCGAAGGAAATTGGCATCTCCGCGGTGAGAGGCGGCACGATCGTGGGAAATCACGAGGTTATCTTTGCCGGGCCGGACGAAGTGGTGGAATTCAACCATACGGCATATTCCAAGGCTGTGTTCGGAAAGGGAGCTGTGGAAGCAGCCAAGTTTCTGGCAGGTAAGCCTGCGGGCATGTACGATATGAGTGATGTGATAGGCTGACGCGGGCGCGCAGGTATAAACCCGGCGGAATCAGGCATACTACCAGTATCAAAAAGATAAAGGAGTGCATGGTATGAAGTGCGTGAAAAAAATTCTGCTGGGCCTGCTGCTGGTGATCGCCATCGGCGTAATCATTACCGTCCGGGAAGAAGCCGCTTCCGGAGATGCGGCATCGGCTTCCAGGTAGAAGCGCAGGAAGAAAACTGTGGATACATTTCAAAACATAAGGCAGGGGAACGGCTTGTCCGAAATAATCGGGCCGTTCCCCTGCCTTATGTCAGGTGCTTCAGATTTTCTCATGATTGTGGAACTTCTTCAGTACCTTCTGAATGCGGTCTACCGGATCCAGAAGACTGCTGATCGAGGTATCGTGATTCAGGGTGTCGATGATCAGAGCTATGTATTTGCTCATGTCGCAGCTGATATAGTACGGCTTTCTCAAAAGCTCAGGCGTCTGATAAATCAGGTTGGTGGTGACCAGCCGGGTGAAATATCCCTTCTGAAATGCCTGGTCAAATTTCGCCATACCATTGGTAAACAGGCCGAAGGTGGAGCACATGTAGATATTGCGCGCGTTCCGTTCCTTTAAAAGCTTGGCCACTTCCAGCATGCTGTCGCCGGAGGAGATCATGTCGTCCACGATGATCATGTCCTTGCCGGATACGTTGGCACCCAGGAATTCGTGGGCTACGATGGGATTACGGCCGTCGATGATTGTGGAATAATCGCGTCTCTTGTAAAACATTCCCATATCCACCCCCAGGTTGTTGGCCATATAGATGGCGCGGTTCATACCGCCCTCATCGGGGCTGATGACCATCAGATGGTCAGAGTCGATTTTCATATCCGGTGCGTTCCGGAGGATATTCTTGATGAACTGATAGGCGGGCTGGATGGACTCGAACCCGTGGAGCGGAATAGAATTCTGCACACGGGGGTCGTGAGCGTCGAAGGTGATGATATTTTCCACCCCCATGTTCACCAGCTCCTGCAAAGCGATGGCGCAGTCCAGAGATTCCCGTCCGGAGCGCTTGTGCTGGCGGCTCTCATAGAGGAAAGGCATGATCACGTTGATCCTCCGGGCCTTTCCGCCAATGGCTGCGATAACACGTTTCAGATCCTGATAGTGGTCGTCGGGCGACATATGGTTTTCATGACCACAGAGCGAATAGGTCAGCGAATAGTTGCAGACATCCACCAGGATGTAGATATCGTCTCCGCGGACAGATTCGTGGATAAAGCCCTTGGCTTCTCCGGAACCGAAACGGGGAACACGGGAAGGGATGATATAGGTGTCCCGCTCATAGCCGTCTAAAATCAGGCTGTCCTGGCGGCTGTGTTCCCTGTCCCGGCGCCATTTTACCAGGTAGTCGTCAACCTTGCGGCCCAGGGCTTTGCAGCTCTCCAGAGGGATGATTCCAAGGCGTCCTACGGGAAGGGACTCAAAATAATTCTCATTCGTCTGCGACATGCTTATTTTCCTCCTGCTAGTTGTTTTTGGATTCGTATATCATTTCCGAACAGCCGTATCATCTGATAGTGGCTGAAAATACGGGAAAAGGTCCGCTCGGAATAGGTTTCTGCAAACTGCTCCAGCGAAAGATTCGTGGAGATAATCGTGGATTTCTTTCGCAGAATGCGTTCGTTGACGCACAGAAAAAGCTGGGAGGAAACAAAAGAATTGGTCAGTTCCGTACCCAGGTCATCGATGATCAGCAGATCGCATTCGAACAGGTGGCGGTATGCTTCCTCCGCCTCCTCACTGTTGGAAAATTTGTGCTGCTCCAGCTGCTCAAACAGCTCGAAGGAGGTGAGATACAGCACGCTGAAGCCGGCTTCGATCAGGTCTCTGGCAATACAGTGGGAGAGAAAGGTTTTGCCTACCCCGGTATCCCCGTACAGGCAGAGATTGGAAAAGTCTTCGGAAAATCCTGCTACGAAATCCCGGGCACATTTCAGCGCGAAAGCTGCCGTCTGGCGGGCGGTTAGCCCGCTGCTTTCGCTGACGATCTCATCAGAATAATAATCCAGGGAAAAATGTTCGAAATTATCCTCTTTGAGAACTTCCCGAAGATTGGACTGTTCATAGAGAAGCTCTGTCTCCGTACGCCGGAAGCAGGCGCATTTTCTGCCATCGGAAAAACCCGTATCCCTGCACATAGGGCAGTCGTAGTGGAGTTCCAGATAGTCAGCCGGGTAGCCATTGGACAGGAGCAGCGCCCGGCGTTCTTCTGCCAGCTCTTCCAGTGCAGCTGTCAGATCGAAATCCTGTTCCGACCTGTTGCCCAACAGGACGCGTGCTTTCTTCAGACTTAAGGCGGCGACCTCTCCGTCTATCTCGGGCAGACGGGGAACGGCCGCATATGCTTCCCGGATGCGGGCATCCTGCTCCCGCCGGTTGCGAAGCTGGCGCTGGCTGTAAATCCGCATAACGGCGTCATATTGTGAATTGGTAAGTGCCATGGCGTCTCCTTTAGTGGTCCATCAATTGCTTTTCCAGAAGCTGCTTCTCAAGCTGGCTGTAGTCGTATTCTCTCTGGTGGAAATTATTGAAGCGGTTGGCCGACTGCGTCCGGCCGGATTTGGCCGGGGACGGCTTCTGCTGCCGCAATTCCCTGTGCTTTGTGTCCAGAGAGGTGATATCCGCTGCTGTCCGAACCCCTTCCTGCTTCCAGTTAGACAGAATGCCCTCTGCGTACTGGAAGCTGGGCTGCCCGGTCTGGGTGATGGTGCGTGCACAGGCTTCCGCGATAATATCCTGTGAGAAGCCGTATTCCTTCAGCCAGCGATCCATGAATTCTGTCTCGGAGGGAATCGGATTCCGGTTTCTGATGCCAAAGGCTTTGAGAATGGAAAAATAGGATTTGTTCCAGGTGCTGGTCCGCGTCTTTGCCATTTTGACTGTCTGAATTCCGTCCCGGTGCCACTCCAGCCCGACCTTTTCGATATAGTGAAGGCTTGTATTCCCTCTGGAAACGCAGTATTCGATCAGATATTCCAGCAAATCCATGGGAAAGCGCAGTTCATCATAAAAATAGAGAATACGGCTGATATCTGTGGGACTTAAAGTCCGTCCCAGATACTGTTCGGCCAGGAAAAGAAGCTGCTGAACTTCGCTGTTATCCTTCCGGAGCTGCCGCACGCGGCTGTCCGACAGACGCGCCGGCCTGTCGGGAACGGCGGCTTTGCTGCTGCCTGCCGAAACAGGTTCCGAACCGGCTTCCCGGAGGGAAGCCCTCCTGGTATCCGCATCTTTCTGAGCCGCCGTATCTTCCGATGCCGCCGTATTTTCGGAGTAAACGGTTTCCGGAAGCGGGCGCAGGCTGATGCCGCACAGAACTTTCCCGTCGAAAGTGAGAGAAAGCAGACCGGTTTTTTCCCAGTATCGCAGCGCCCGCAGCACGTCTTTCTCCGTACAGGAGAGAACGTCAGCCAGGGAAGATAAGGTGGGCTGCGTATTGGGGCTGTGAGCCAGACGCAGAAGATACAGATATATTTTTACAAACTCCCCGTTCGCCTGGGGCATATAGAAATCAACAAAGGCGTCCGGAACCAGCGAAGCAGCCGCTGTCCGGCCGTCCTGAAGCGTAATCGCACTCATGAAAAAACACCTTCCGTTTACGATTCGAAACAGAGAAATCTGTTGCAATCCCAGTATAGCACAGAGTTTTCGGAAAGAGAATAGCAATTTTTCGGGGGCCCCGGAAAGGGGGATTTTGTGAAAAATGTGGATAATGTGGAAAAATAATTTGGCCGTTCATATTATGTCGAAGAAAAATGTCGTAAAACATAGGATTTTACGGGAATTTAACAAAATGCGCGCCGGGTATTATGTAAAGCGGATATTCACAAAAAAATCCACATGCTTTTCAGGAGAAAAATGTGAATAAGCATGTGGATAATGTGGATAATTTATTTTCCAAGCAGCGTTTCCCCGATATTTACAACGTTTCCGGCTCCCATAGTTATCAACAAATCGCCGGGGGAACAATTTTTTAACAAAAAATTTTCAATCTCATCGAAGGAAGGAAAGTAGTGGCATTCCGTTCCCAATTTCAGGATTTTCTTCTGAAGGTCTGCAGACGATATTCCGATAGTATTTTGTTCCCTGGCAGCGTAGATATCTGCCAGCACTACCTTGTCCGCCAGAGTGAGGGCCTGCGCAAAGTCATCCAGAAGCGCTTTCGTTCTGGTATAGGTATGAGGCTGGAATACGCACCAGAGAGTCTTGTGGGGATAGTTCCGGGCTGCAGTCAGTGTGGCGCGGATCTCCGTGGGGTGATGGGCGTAATCGTCAATGATCGTCACATCCCCGATGGTTCCCTTGTACTGAAAACGGCGGTCTGTGCCGGAAAAGGAGGAAAAGCCCTCCTGAACAGCCTCCGGACTGAGGCGCAGAGTGCTGGCAAGAGCGATGGCGGCCAGAGCGTTGGAGACATTGTGAATCCCCGGAACCTTCAGAGAATAAGTACCGGCCGGCTTACCCCGGAAAAGGGCTGTGAACGTCGGATGACCAGACTGGTCATAGGTAATATGGCTGGCTGTAAAATCCGCGTCGTGCTCCAGAGCATAGGTGACCACGCGGCAGGGAAGCCCTTCGGCGACGGTTTCGTAGGAAGGCGTATCCGCGTTGATGATCAGAGTGCCGTCCGGAGGCAGCAGCTCTGCGAATTTCCGGAAGGACCGGCGGATATCGTCAATATCCTTGAAAAAATCCAGATGATCTGCGTCCATGTTTAGGATCACACTGATCTTCGGGAAAAAGCTCAGGAAGCTGTTGGTATATTCACAGGCTTCCGTAATAAAGGTCTCAGAATGGCCCACCCGGATATTGCCGCCGATGGACGGAAGGATGCCGCCTACGGAAACGGTGGGATCAGATCCGGCCGCCATCAGAATCTGGGCTGCCATGGAAGTGGTGGTGGTCTTGCCGTGGGTTCCGGCTATGGCGATGGGGGTTCCGTAATTCTGCATAATCTGTCCCAGAAGCTGGGCACGGGTCAGCATCGGGAGCCCTTTTTCTGCCGCACAGGCAAATTCCGGATTATCCGGATGAATAGCAGCGGTGTACACCACCACGTCGATATCATCCGTAATGTTTTCGGCCTTCTGCCCATAGACGATGCGTGCGCCCAGAGAAGAAAGATGTTCTGTCAGGGCGCTTTCCCGCGCGTCCGAGCCGCTGATGGAAAAGCCTTCCTCCAGCAGAATTTCGGCCAGGCCGCTCATGCTGATACCGCCAATTCCGATAAAATGAATGTGTATGGGTTTGTCAAAATCAATCGTATACATAGTTCCGTCCTTGTAATGGTAAATTTTCACTGCTTTCTTTTTCAAAGAGATTATAACCTTTTCCCCCGCAAAAGTAAATCCGAAAAAGGCTTCAGTACGAATAATAATAGGAAAGAACAGAATCAGAGGATTCATACGGCCACTATGAAACTGTCGAATTCTGTTAAAAAAAGATTAAATAATAGAAAAAATGACGAAAAAACATATAATATATTGTGCGATATTTTGCCATATACAGATAAATGGGGAAAAGTGTAGGGCAAAAGTTATAAAATCCGAGAAATTTTTTAATAAAAAATATTTAAAATGTTCACAATTTTTCAAAACTATGCTATAATCGAATATCATATACAACAAGAGGTGATCGCATGATAAAAAAAGAGATGATTGCTATGTTGCTTGCGGGCGGCCAGGGGAGCAGGCTCGGCGTGCTGACAGAGAAGGTTGCGAAGCCGGCTGTGGCCTTTGGCGGAAAATACAGGATTATCGACTTTCCGCTCAGTAACTGTATTAACTCAGGGGTGGACACTGTCGGAGTTCTGACACAGTACCAGCCGCTGCGGCTGAATGCCCATATCGGGATCGGTATCCCGTGGGATCTGGACAGAAACGTGGGAGGCGTATCGATTCTCCCGCCTTACGAAAAGAGTACGAACAGTGAATGGTACACTGGTACGGCCAATGCCATCTATCAGAATATGGCCTACATGGAAAGCTATAATCCGGATTATGTCCTGATTCTGTCAGGCGACCATATCTATAAGATGGATTATGAAGTGATGCTGGACTATCACAAGGCCAACAAAGCGGACGTGACGATTGCCTGTATGCCTGTTCCTATCGAGGAAGCAAGCCGCTTTGGCGTTATGATTACCGACGGTAACGGGCGCATTACGGAATTTGAGGAGAAGCCGGAGCATCCGAGGAGTAATCTGGCTTCCATGGGTATTTATATTTTCAGCTGGAAAGCGCTGAAGGAGTCCCTGACAGCCCTGAAGGATCAGCCGGGCTGCGATTTCGGAAAGCATATTCTTCCCTACTGCCGTGATAACGGTATGCGGCTGTTTGCCTATGAATTCAACGGCTATTGGAAAGACGTTGGAACTCTGGGGTCTTATTGGGAAGCCAATATGGAACTGATCGATATTATTCCGGAATTCAATCTGTATGAGGAATTCTGGAAGATCTATACGAAAGCTGATGTGATCCGTCCCCAGTATGTGGCCTCGGAAGCGGTAGTTGACCGCTGTATCGTGGGCGACGGCGCTGAAATCTACGGAGAGGTACATAATTCCGTGATCGGAGCCGATGTACGGATCGAAAAAGGCGCGGTGGTCCGGGATTCCATCATCATGAAGAGCAGCGTGGTGGACGAGGGCACGGAAGTGAATAAGAGCATTATTGCCGAGAATGTCAGAATAGGCAAAAATGTCCATATGGGCGTCGGTGAAGAAGCGCCCAATGTGTTCAAGCCGAATATCTACAGCTGGGGTCTTGTAACTGTCGGAGAGAATTCCGTGATTCCGGACGGCGTCAGTATCGGCAAGAATACGGCGATATCCGGTGTAACTGCGCCGGAGGACTATCCGGACGGAGAACTGCCGAGCGGCGGAGCACTTCTGAAAAGGGACGGTGAGTAGATATGAGAGCATTGGGAATTATACTGGCTGGCGGCAACAGCAGCAAGATGAGAGAATTATCCAACAAACGGGCCATTGCGGCCATGCCCGTAGCAGGCAGCTTCCGCAGCATTGATTTTACACTGAGCAATATGTCGAATTCGCATGTGCAGAAGGTGGCGGTGCTGACGCAGTACAATGCCAGGTCGCTGAATGAGCATCTGATGTCCTCCAAATGGTGGGATTTCGGAAGAAAACAGGGCGGTCTCTATGTATTTACGCCTGTGGTGACGGCGGACAGCAGCTGGTGGTACAGAGGTACGGCGGACGCCATCAATCAGAATCTGAAGTGGCTGAAGGACAGTCATGAGCCGTATGTAATTATCGCATCCGGCGACTGTGTGTATAAGATGGATTACAACAAAGTGCTGGAATATCATATTGCAAAACGGGCGGATGTGACCATCGTCTGCACGGAGTGCAGGGACGATGATCCCAGCAGATTCGGCGTGCTGAAGATGAACGAGGATTTCAGAATTGAAGAATTTGAGGAGAAGCCCATGGTTTCCAGCTCTAATCTGATTTCCACCGGTATCTATGTGCTCCGCAGACGTCAGCTGATTGAACTGGTGGAGCGCTGCGCGCAGGAGGACAGATACGATCTGGTCAAGGATATCTTTATCCGCTATAAGAATCTGAAGAGGATCTACGGTTATAAGATCGATACTTACTGGAGCAATATCGCTACGGTTGATTCTTATTACAAAACGAATATGGATTTTCTGAAACCGGAGGTAAGGGATTATTTCTTCGGCCAGTATCCGGGAATCTATTCCAAAGTGGATGATCTGCCCCCGGCAAAATACAATCCGGGCAGCTGCGTGAAGAACAGTCTGATCGCCAGCGGATGTATCATTAACGGCGAGATAGAAAATTCCGTAATATTCAAAGACGTATATGTGGGAAATAACTGCGTAATTAAGAACTCGATTGTCCTGAATAACGTCTATCTGGGCGACAATACACATATAGAAAACTGTATTGTTGAGAGCCGTGACACCATAAGAGCAAATTCTTACTATTGTGGTGAGGATGGCATTAAGATAGTAGTAGAGAAAAACGAAAGATATGCTATCTAGTTTATGAGGCGAAAGGGGATAGTTTCATGCAGATTACAGATGTCAGAGTACGAAAAGTGGCAAAAGAAGGAAAGATGAAAGCAGTGGTATCCATCACGATAGACGACGAATTTGTGGTCCACGATATTAAAGTGATAGAAGGAGAAAAAGGGATGTTCATCGCCATGCCGAGCCGGAAGGCTACAGATGGAGAGTACAGGGACATTGCCCATCCGATCAACTCCGCGACCCGTGAAAGAATACAGAATATTATTCTGGACAAATATGAGCAGGCGATGGCTGAGGAAGTAGAAGAGGCAATCTAGGCCATCTGAAATTTGAATATCTGAGGAGAAGGTTTTGGGAGCGCTGGCAGAACGGATCTTGTTTTGCCGGCGCTCTTCATATATGGCCGGAAAAAGAGGTGTTGCTCCGTCGGGGCTACGGAGCTATAATGAAGCTCATGAGCACAGACAGGAGGTTATTATGGCATTACCGGAAGAATTTCAGAAAAGAATGAAAGAAATGCTGGGAGCTGAATATGAAGATTTTATAACCGGCTATGAGCAGACAAGAAAATACGGGCTGCGGGTGAATACGCTGAAGCTGTTGCCGGAAGAATTTGAAAAAATCGCGCCCTTTGAAATAGAAAAGATTCCCTGGATTCCCAACGGTTATTATTATAAAGAAGGAACTTTTCCGGCCCGTCATCCCTACTATGCGGCCGGCCTCTATTATCTGCAGGAGCCCAGCGCCATGACGCCGGCCAGCCGCCTGCCGGTGGAACCAGGTGAGCGGGTGCTGGATCTCTGCGCGGCTCCGGGCGGAAAGGCCACAGAGCTGGCGGCCAGGCTCCGGGGCAGGGGAGTGCTGGTGGCAAACGACATCAGCGCTTCCAGGGCCAGAGCCCTTCTGCACAACCTGGAACTGTTCGGGGCCTCCAACATCCTGGTGACGAATGAAGTGCCTGCGCGTCTGGCGGAGGTGTTCGAGGGCTATTTTGACAAAATTCTGGTGGATGCTCCATGCTCTGGTGAGGGGATGTTCCGGAAATCTCAGGAGGCAATATCTGCCTGGAGTCTGGAACGGGTGAGATTTTTTGCAAAGCAGCAGAAGACAATTGTGGAAAGCGCAGTCCGGATGCTGCGGCCCGGCGGAATGATGCTGTATTCCACCTGCACTTTTTCTGCGGAAGAAAACGAGGGGACTGTTGCAGAAACGCTGGAACGCTTTCCGGAACTGGAGCTGATTCCCATGGAAGGCTATGAGGGATTTGAAAGCGGAAGACCGGAATGGGGCGGCGGCTGCGCCGCGCTGGAGCGCTGTGTACGGATATGGCCTCATAAAATGCCGGGGGAAGGCCATTTTCTGGCGCTGTTTCGTAAGAGGGAAGGCGGCAGGGAGGAAAGCATCCGGGGAAAAGACGGTTCGGCTGCGGCGGGAGAGCCGGCGGCTGACCGGACGGAGGACAGGACATTATACGGAGAAGAGAGAAACAGCCGGAGGAAAAACCGGAAAAAAGGCGGAGCCGGGAAAAACGGAATGGGTATTTGCGGACAGCCGGACGCGGAGCAGGCAAGGCTTCTGGAGGATTTTCTGGATGGCTGCAGTCTGGCGCCGGAGAGCAGGCGCCTGGATTGCAGAGGCGGGAAAGCCTATGCGGCGCCGGAGCTTCCGGAAAATCTTAAGGGAATCCGTTTCCTGCGCAGCGGACTTCTGCTGGGGGAGTTTAAGAAAGGGAGATTTGAGCCCTCGCAGCCCTTTGCAATGGCTCTGAGCCCAAAAAACTTTCGGCGTTATATTTCCTGGGAGCCCGACGACGAGCGGGTGGAGAAGTATCTGAGGGGAGAATCCGTACCTGTGGATCTGCAGCGGGAAAAGGCTGAAAATGGGTGGAATCTGGTCTGCGTCGGCAATTTTTCTCTGGGCTGGGGAAAAATATCAAACGGGCTGCTGAAAAACAAGTATTTGTGTGGCTGGAGGAAAAACTAAGCTATATATTGTATAAAATGATGCAAAAGTGATACGAAAAATCGACAAAATATTACGCCTATGTTACAAAATTTTAAAAAATGCTTTCATTTTGCCTGAGACTATGTTATAATCAAAAAAGCACGGGGAGCGGCGTCCTGTTTTGGAGGTCGGTGCGAGTCTTTTCCGGACAGGCTTCCGGAGAGGGCGAGGGGTAACATGAGGTGTAAGAGATGAAAAATAAGAAGAGATTCTACGGGATTCTGGCCGCAGTGCTGATTACCGCCAATGTCATTCCCTGTTACGGTGCAACGACTCAGGAACAGATTGATGCGGCACAGCAGGAGAAGCAGGAGACGGAGACGGAGCTGCAGACGACACAGGAGAGAATAGCGGCGCTGGAATCCAAGAAAGGTGAATCGGAAGCGTATTTATCAGAACTGAACCAACAGTTGTCCGATTTGACATCAAGTCTTGCGCAGCTTCAGCTTGATTATGAAGACAAGCAGGCAGAGCTGGAGCAGGTGCAGAGCGAACTGGAAGAGGCAAAAGCCAGAGAAGAACAGCAGTATGAAGATATGAAGCTGCGAATCCAGTACATGTATGAGCATTCTACCAGCACGGGAGTTCTGGAAACTCTGTTTTCGGCGGAGAGCTTTACGGATTTTCTGAATCGGGCGGATAACATGTCTGAGATTACCAGATATGACCGGGAGATGCTCGAAGAGTATGCGAATACCAAAAAACAGGTAGAGGAAAAAGAACAGCAGGTACAGGATGAACGTGCTGTGATCCTGAAGCTGCAGGATCAGAGTACAGAGCAGCAAGAGCAGATCCAGGAGCTTTATGAAGCTACATATAATGAAATACAGAATTATGCCCAGGAGCTGGAAGGGGCGGAAGGGGAGCAGAACGCTCTGCTTGCTCAGATTCAGCAGCAGGAGGATTCGCTGAATCAGCTTCTGGTTCAGGCAAAAAAGGAAGAAATAGCTGCCCGGGAGGCGGAGCGGCTGGCGGAGGAAGCACAGAAGGTGTCTGAAAACACGTCTCAGAGTGCGGGGTCAGGCTCTTCGAATTCATCCGGGAGCGGGGCGTCCCAGCCGTCAAATTCAACAGAAAGTGGCAGCACGGAGAACGACAGCTCTTCTTCGGGAACATATCTGGGGAGATTTAAGCTGACAGCGTACTGTTCCTGCTCGATCTGCTGCGGACAGTGGGCAGCCAATCCCGGCATTACCGCCAGCGGCGCGTATGCTCAGCCGGGCGTGACCGTTGCTATGGGAGGCGTACCCTTTGGCACGAAACTTTCCATTAATGGACATGTATATACCGTTCAGGATCGCGGCACAGCTTATGGCCATGTGGATATTTATTTTTCCAGCCATGCAGAGGCACTGGCATTCGGCCTGCAGTATGCAGACGTATATCAGGTAAAATAAAGAACAGAAGAATGAGAGGGCTGCCGGAAGGCGGCCCTCATTGGCTCAAAAGCCGGTAGGGAAAGGCGTAAAAAAGATTTAAAATAAGTGTTGACTTTTTGAATGAATTCGAATATAATAATTTGTGCTGATACGGCAGCAATCGAAGCGTGGCTCAGTTTGGTAGAGCGCTGCGTTCGGGACGCAGAGGTCGTGGGTTCGAATCCCGTCGCTTCGACGCAAAGAAAGGCTCAGGAATATTAAAAAATAATGTTCCTGAGTTTTTTTGTCGTTTTGGGCGGAAAATGCAGGGCGGGAGTGCCTGTCCCGTAATGGTTTGGGCCGGCTGCCGTATTTCCAGCTGTGTCGGCGGGAAGACCCGCGTCTAACATGCATTTCACACATTTTCCCTTGACTTTTTACATGGCAGAGGATATAATAAGCAGGCGTGCATAAAGGATGCAGTTCTTTTGTGATGCGTAAAATCAGAAAGAAAACAGCCGCACCAAATTTATCAGGAGGTGAAAGGAATGCCAACATTTAACCAGTTAGTTAGAAAAGGCCGTGAGACTTCTGTGAAAAAGTCCACCGCCCCGGCTCTCCAGAAGAGCTTTAACTCTCTGAAGAAGAAATCAACCAATATGTCCTCTCCGCAGAAGAGAGGCGTATGCACCGCAGTAAAGACCGCGACTCCTAAAAAGCCGAACTCAGCTCTGAGAAAGATCGCCAGGGTTCGTCTTTCCAATGGCATCGAGGTTACCAGCTATATTCCGGGAGAAGGACACAACCTTCAGGAGCACAGCGTAGTGCTGATCCGTGGAGGAAGGGTAAGGGACCTGCCCGGTACCAGATACCACATCATCCGTGGTACTCTTGATACGGCTGGTGTTGCCAACCGGAAACAGGCCCGTTCCAAATACGGCGCCAAGAGACCGAAAAAATAATCCGGCGCATGCCGTATTGATAACGATTAGAAATTATCTGTATTGCAAGGTATGGTTAATGTTAGACGGTTATTCCAACCTCCGCGGCTGTGGGTTGATAGAGAATTTACCGGTGCAGACACATTTGTGTACCATATCAGTGTGAGTACCTAAGATCTAATCACATTATGATTAAGGAGGGAAGTAACGTGCCACGTAAAGGACATACTCAGAAAAGAGATGTTTTAGCAGATCCGATCTACAACAACAAGGTCGTGACCAAGCTGATCAATAACATCATGCTGGACGGCAAAAAGGGCGTTGCCCAGAAGATTGTATACGGAGCTTTTGCTAAAGTTGAAGAGAAAGCCGGAAAGCCGGCACTGGAAGTATTTGAAGAAGCAATGAACAACATTATGCCTGTTCTGGAAGTGAAAGCAAGACGTATCGGCGGTGCTACCTACCAGGTTCCCATCGAGGTGCGTCCGGAAAGACGTCAGGCTCTGGCTCTTCGCTGGATCACTCTGTTTGCCCGCAAGAGGGGCGAGAAAACCATGGAGGACCGCCTGGCTAACGAGCTTCTGGATGCCATGAACAATACCGGCGCATCCGTGAAGAGGAAAGAAGACATGCATAAGATGGCAGAGGCCAATAAGGCATTTGCGCATTATAGATTCTAAAGGAGGAAAATCCGTTGGCTGGAAGAGAATATCCATTAGAGAGAACCAGAAACATTGGTATTATGGCTCACATTGATGCCGGCAAGACCACTCTGACCGAGCGTATCCTGTACTATACCGGTGTTAATTACAAAATTGGAGATACTCATGAAGGAACCGCCACCATGGACTGGATGGAGCAGGAGCAGGAGCGTGGTATCACCATCACCTCCGCGGCTACCACCTGTCACTGGACGCTGCAGGAGAACTGCAAGCCGAAACCGGGCGCACTGGAGCATCGTATCAATATCATTGATACTCCGGGACACGTGGACTTCACTGTAGAAGTTGAGCGTTCCCTGCGTGTGCTGGACGGCGCCGTAGGTGTGTTCTGTGCCAAAGGCGGAGTTGAGCCTCAGTCGGAAAACGTATGGCGTCAGGCGGACACCTACAACGTACCGCGTATGGCGTTTATCAACAAGATGGATATCCTGGGAGCAAACTTCTACGGAGCCGTTGATCAGATCCGTACCAGACTGGGCAAGAACGCTATCGTTCTGCAGCTTCCTATCGGAAAAGAAGATGAGTTCCAGGGAATTATCGACCTGTTTGAGATGAAAGCCTACATCTATAACGATGACAAGGGCGAGGACATTTCTATCGTAGATATTCCGGACAGCATGCAGGATGATGCCGAGCTGTATCATACTGAACTGATCGAGAAGATCTGCGAGCTGGATGACGATCTGATGATGCGTTATCTGGAGGACGACATCCCGTCTGTAGACGAGATGAAGGCAGTGCTTCGGAAAGCTACCTGCGAGTGTGCGGCCGTTCCGGTATGCTGTGGTTCTGCTTACAGAAATAAAGGCGTTCAGAAGCTGCTGGACGCGATTCTGGAATATATGCCGGCGCCCACCGACATTCCGCCTATCGACGGAACGGATATGGACGGCAACGAGGTCGTAAGACATTCTTCAGATGAAGAGCCGTTCTCCGCGCTGGTATTCAAGATCATGACTGACCCGTTCGTAGGAAAGCTGGCATATTTCCGTGTGTATTCCGGAACCATGAATTCCGGTTCCTATGTGCTGAATGCTACCAAGGGCAAAAAAGAACGTGTGGGACGTATCCTGCAGATGCACGCCAACAAGCGTATGGAGCTGGATAAAGTTTATTCGGGAGATATCGCTGCGGCAATCGGATTCAAATTCTCCACAACCGGAGATACAATCTGTGATGAGCAGCACCCGGTAATCCTTGAGTCCATGGAGTTCCCGGAGCCGGTTATCGAGCTGGCTATCGAGCCCAAGACGAAAGCGGGACAGGGCAAGCTGGGCGAGGCTCTTGCCAAGCTGGCAGAGGAGGATCCGACCTTCCGCGCTCATACCAATCAGGAGACCGGCCAGACCATCATCGCCG
>DVJR01000049.1 GCA_018716575.1 Candidatus Scatomonas merdavium
TCCTCGGCGTCGCCGGTCTGCTCATCCACATGGAAGACCTTCGTCTCGACCTGCTCTTCGCTCTGTACCGCTGTCTCCGTTTCCGGTTTCTCAAAAACCACCTGGACCGGGCCCAGCGGCTGGATCTCTTCGCCGTCGCTCAGCAGCCGGATATCCAGAGCGGTATAGTCCCGGACTGCCATCTGCTGTTCTTCCGCCTGTTTCTGGACGGCCTCTTCGATCAGCTCCTCCGCTTCCTTTGCAGGCTCGCTGACGGAGATGGAAAGCTCCGTGCCTTCCGGGAAGCTGGACTCGGGTCCGGAAAGGACGACCGTCA
The DNA here is from genome assembly GCA_018716575.1 of Candidatus Scatomonas merdavium. Taxonomy (GTDB): domain Bacteria; phylum Bacillota; class Clostridia; order Lachnospirales; family Lachnospiraceae; genus Scatomonas; species Scatomonas merdavium. The sequence continues at coordinate 317 of DVJR01000049.1, forward strand.
TGTCATCCAGCCGGCTCTCCAGCGTAATCATCTTTTCCGCTTCTTCAGTATCCTGATTTTTCTCTGTCCCGCTCTCTTCCGTGAGCGCCGGTTCTTTCTGAGACTCTTCCGTTTCCTGTACCGGCTCTGTGCTCTCCGTTACATTCTCCGTTCCCGCGGATTCTGTCTCCGGCGCGGGTTCCCCGGTCACGGTCGGCGCGGGCGTTGTCTCCGGCGTGGGCTCCGGACTGACCTCCGGCGCAGGCGTTGCTTCCGGTGTCGGCTCTGGAGTGGCCTCCGGCGCAGGCGTGGCCTCCGGTGTCGGCTCGGGAGCAGCTTCCGGCGCAGGTTCCGCTGCAGTCGTGACCGGCGTCTCCGAAGAATTATCCGCCGCCCCTTCTGTCTGAGAAGTCTCTCCCTCTGAAAGCATCAGCGCTTCTGTTCCTGCCCCTTCCGGCGCGGGCTCTGCTTCCGCCATAACGGAAATGCTGAGTCCCAGCACCATTACCACACAAAGCACCATGGCCAATAATCTCTTTTTCAAATTACTCTTCATGGCTTCCTCCTTCTGCTTCCTCCAAAGCGTTGTCGATCATCTTTATCAATTCCAGAGCACTGCGGAAGTGCTGCTTCTCATCCCGGTTGATCCAGGTCACCGTCCCCTGCCATGTGGCGTTCTGACGGTTATATATGTCAATCAGAAATGTACCTCTGTTTTTCGTAACGGAGTTATCTGCCATCATTTACTCCCCCTGTTTGCCTTGTGTTACCTGTATTCTATAAAACCGCCCGTTACAAAAAGCATTACGTTCATTAAAAATTTTTAGTTTTTTTATTTTTATTTGTAATTATGTAATGCTTTGTTCTCCTGCCCTGTCCGGGATAACTGTCCGGACGGCATAAAGAAAGCCGTTTCCGAAACATGTCTCAGACATATTTCGGAAACGGCGTCGCCTGTTTTCCATATTCTATTTCCATACGGTTACTTTCCGGCCTGCTCCGCGCTTTTTTCTTTCAGCAGAAGCAGTGCGTTGTCGATCAGCGCGATCATTTCCAGCGCGCTTCGGAACTCCACGTCCCTGTTCTGCTCTTCCCAGCAGATAATTCCCTGCCAGGTGGCGTTCTGCCGGTACTGCACATACACGCAGAAGGACGCCAGAGTTCCCTTCTGCGCCATGATATATTCTCTGTTCACTTTCTGCTCCGGAACAGCTTCCCGGCGAACCTGCGAAACATTTTCAAAGCTGCGCAGCAGGACCGCCGCTTCCGGGAACTGGATCCGGTTGTAAAAGCTTTCCATATACCGGAGCAGCTGCACCACATTGCCGAAGACCATGGGCTCCCGGGAATAACAGCTGTATACCCGGCCGCTGATCTCTCCTTCTGTTCCCGCGTCCACGCAGATATTCAGAAGGTTCGGCGCCGCGATTCCGCCGCTCATCTGAAGTTTTCCCATCTTTTCACACTCCTGTCAGTTCCACTGAAATTCATTCCCCCGGAAATGGATTCTGGAATTGTCGCTTTCCACATCCGCCACGGATGAGACATAGTATTCCAGCCTCTGTCTCCAGGACCTGTGCTCTGCGGAAAACCTGTCCGCAATTCTGCGGAATATCAGGTCGCAGTTTTCCCGGCTGGTACCCACCAGCAGGATCAGAAACTGTGCAGGATTGTATTTTGTAAAGGAATCGCCCCGACGCAGGCTTCCTTTGATCGCCTGATGCAGCTTCTGAGAATAGACCTCCAGTTTTTCGCTGCTCTCCATGGGCCGTCCCATGCCGTCTGTCAGGGAACAGATCATCAGAAATACCGACTGGCCGTTTCGCTCGATGATCCTGCGGATCAGCCGGTAGCCGTCCCGGAAGCTTGGCAGGGTACAGTAAAAGGCTCCCGACTCATAGCCGGGCTCCTTCAGCCCGTCCCGGATCTCGCCTGCAGCCTGGAAATTCCCCTCCATCTTGCCGCTCATTTCCTTAAACTGGTTCAGCATTTTTTCAGAGGGACTGATGCCCAGTTCCTCAAAAAACAGCTTTGCCGTCTCTTCATAGCAGCGGTACGCTTCCTTATACCTGTTCATGCCCATCAGGGCGTCGATCTGAAACGCCTGCCACTCATCAAAGGGATAGATCTCCGCCGCTGCCGCAGTCAGTTCCAGAATCGTCTCGTAGTCCCGCTGCGCCTTCAGATACTCGCAGAGCTTTGACAGCCCGCGGGAGTACATATCTTTATACCGGACGCTGCTGACAATCACCCAGTCCTCGCCGGACAGGGCCGGGAGCAGCTCGCCCCGGTAAAGCCGGCATGCCGCCAGAAGCAGTTCCGCCTGCTTTTTCTCATCCTTCTCACCGGCGGCGCTTTCCAGCTTTTCCTGCAGCTCGGCCACATCCAGCCATACAGGCATCGGGCTTTCCCAGCGGTAAAAGCCGTCCTCGATCTTGATATAATCATAATCCGGCAGACCGGCTTCTGTCAGAATCCTCCTCAGCCGGTGCGCGGTTACTCTCAGATTATTGGCCGCATTGGACAGCTCTTCTCTTCCGAAGAGATCTTCCAGGAGGCGCGTACGGGAAATTCCCCGGTATCCTTCTCCGTTATTCGCGGCATATGTACTGTGCAGCAGAAGCTGAAGCAGCTTCATGGCCTTGGTCCCCGGATTCTGCCTGAAAGAGATGGGCTGGTCCCCGCACGTAACGGCAAATCTGCCCAGCATATATATTTTCAGCTCAGGTATCTCTTTCCCCATATTCCTTCCTTCCCGGCTCCGGCACGCGTACTTGTCTGCCGTGGGCCGTCTTTCTTACATTCTATTAGCCTGAAAAGTATTTGTCAAGAGATACGTCCGTCATTTCCGCCATTCTGTTCGCTTCTCCGCACGCTTTTTCGTCATTTTTCTGCCTTTATTCATGCTCCCGGCGCCGCTGCCGTTCTATGCCAGCCGCGCCACCTGTACCGGCAGGGGCGGAAAATTCTCTCTATTATAATACTCGCAGCAGATCACCAGGTACTTCCGGCTGTCCAGCCCCTGCAGCAGCTCCAGGAGCCTTTCTCTTTCCCGAAACCCCGTATCGCCGCCGCTGTAAATGCACAGGCTTAAGAGCCCGCCCTTTTTCAGCAGAGAAAGAGCGGCCTGCACCGCGGCCGCGCTGGTTTCAGGCCGGGTGGCTACAGAATGGTCTCCGCCCGGCAGATATCCGAAATTAAACACAATACAGGAAACAGTTTCAGTAGCCGCATACTCCGCCATACGTTCATGTCCGTCGCAGATCAGGCGCACCGGGCTTCTCCCTGCCTGCCCTGCCTCCTTCAGCCGTCTGGCGGTCGCATCCAGCGCCTTCTCCTGCACATCGAAAGCCAGAACCAGGCCGTCCTCTCCGGCCAGCCGGCTCAGCAGCAGCGTATCGTAACCATTGCCTGCCGTTCCGTCAATGCAAAGATCCCCCCGTTTCACCTGCCGGCGTATAAATTCCCTGCAGAGCTGTGTCGCCTGAATATTTTCCATGTTTCTCCTTCTCCGTCCGGCTCCCGATCCCCGGATTCCTGAGCCGGGGACGCTTTTATCCGGTCCGCATATGCGTTTTTCGTTTTTTTCTTCGCTCCTCCGGACGCTCAGTTCCGGCTGAATTCCTCCAGCACCAGCCCTTCGTTCCGGTCCAGGGTCATACCCACGCTCCAGGAATTGACGAACAGCAGCAGCGGCCGCCCTTTCAGATCCATAACCTTCTTCATATCCGAAGTTCCCACGATCTTATCTACATCCACTTCGTCCCGGTTGCCGATCCACCGGATATATTCATAAGGAAGCATATCCAGACGGATCTCTACATTATATTCATTTTCCAGCCGGTATTTCAGCACATCAAACTGCAGGACGCCTACCACGCCCACAATGATTTCTTCCATTCCGCCCTTGGCTTCCTGGAATATCTGAATCGCTCCTTCCTGGGCAATCTGATTAATGCCCTTCACAAACTGCTTCCGTTTCATGGTATCCACCTGGCTCACCCGTGCGAAATGCTCCGGCGCAAAGGTAGGGATACCTTCATATGCGAATTTTTTTCCCGGCATGCAGATGGTATCTCCGATGGAAAAGATTCCCGGATCGAACACGCCGATAATATCTCCGGCAAACGCCTCGTCCACCACGTGGCGGTCGTCCGCCATCATCTGCTGAGGCTGCAGCAGACGCATCTTCTTGTCTCCCTGCACATGATAGATTTCCATACCCGCGTCAAAGCGGCCGGAGCAGATCCGCATAAAAGCGATTCTGTCTCTGTGGTTTTTGTTCATATTGGCCTGAATCTTGAACACAAAGGCGGAAAAATCCTCTGTCATGGGATCGATCATCCCGCAGTCCGCCTTCCGCGGCAGCGGTGATGTGGTCATCTGCAGAAAATGCTTCAGAAATGTCTCCACGCCGAAGTTGGTCAGCGCCGAACCGAAAAATACCGGCGACAGCTCTCCTTTGCTGACCTTTTCCTGATCAAATTCGGCAGCCGCTCCGTCCAGCAGCTCGATCTCCTCCTCCAGTGTCTCCTTCTGTTCCTGGCTCACCACGTCCAACAGATGGGGATCCTCCACATCGATCTCCTCTTCCGTTCCCTCCTTCGTTCCCTTCTGAGTATCAGAAAAGACCAGCACCTTTCTCGTATTACGGTCGTAAACACCCTTGAAATTCTTGCCCGACCCGATGGGCCAGTTTACCGGACAGGTGGCGATGCCCAGCTCCTTTTCGATCTCGTCCAGCAGGTCGAAGGTGTCGTTGGCATCCCGGTCCATTTTATTAATGAAGGTAAATATCGGAATGTGGCGCATGACACAGACCTTGAACAGCTTCCGGGTCTGGGCCTCCACGCCCTTGCTGCCGTCGATCACCATGACGGCGGAATCCGCCGCCATCAGCGTCCGGTAGGTGTCCTCGGAAAAGTCCTGATGCCCCGGCGTATCCAGAATATTAATGCAGTATCCGCCGTAGTTGAACTGAAGCACCGACGACGTTACTGAAATTCCTCTCTCTTTTTCAATCTCCATCCAGTCAGACACCGCATGGCGGGCCGTCGCCTTTCCCTTTACCGAACCGGCCAGATTGATCGCTCCTCCGTACAGCAGAAATTTCTCCGTCAGCGTCGTTTTCCCCGCATCCGGGTGCGAGATAATTGCAAATGTCCGCCGTTTTTCTATTTCCTTCGTATAATCAGCCACAAAAAGCCTCCCTGTTTGTTCTAATTCTTACTCACTGAATTGTTCCAATTCGCTATTGTAGCACAGGGAGGGAAGGGCAGTCAAGGAAGGAACTCGCTTTGACACCCGCCGTCCCGGCTGCTATAATTGTTTCAGAAAATTTGCGGGAGGTCTTTTATGGAAAATACAGAATCCAACTACGATATCATGGCCCGGCAGGCGCAGGAACGGTTTCTGACCTTTGATCAGCAGCCCATCATCCGGAAATTTCAGCTCCGCAGCGATTCGGAATCCATCTACCTGTCTTTTTCCGGCAGCCCTTACCGGATCTCACGCTCCGACGGCGCCATTTACTGCCTGGACGGCAGCTCTGCCCGAAAAGCGGGGTTTAACGAAGCCCTTTCCATCTACGATATGCTCTGCTGTCCGACGGAATCGCCTTCCCTGAGCGGCATCTGGGAATCCATCAGCAGCCTGGGCGGCATCATCGGAGCAGGCCACAGCAGCAGTACCATGCTGAGCCGGCGCGGCCTTCCGTTCTCCGGCAAAACAGAACAGCTTTCAAAAGCCTGCCTGTCCCTGGGCGGAAGGCCCGCTTCTTCCGGAGATGTCAGCTTCATCCTTCCCGTATTCGACTTCTTTCCCGTCTGGTTTCAGTTCTGGGACGGAGACGACGAGTTTCCTCCCAGCATCCGCTTTCTGTGGGACCGGAATACCTTTCAATACCTGCATTATGAAACGCTCTGGTATATCATGAATCATATTCTGGACAAACTGCAATCCATGCTCTGAACGGCTGCAGGGCCGGCCTGTCCGTCCAAAAGACGGCAGGTCGGCCCTGCGCACTGAATCCTTTTTTATTCTTCTTCCGCCCATCCAAATGAGCATTTCACTGCCTTTTTCCAGCCAGAAATCCGCTTTTTTCTTTCCTCCTCACACAGCTGCGGCTCAAATCTCCGATCCATCTGCCAGTTCTCCCTGATTGAGTTCCTGTCTTTCCAGTACCCCACAGCCAGTCCGGCCAGATAAGCCGCGCCGAGCGCCGTCGTCTCCACACATTTCGGCCTGTGAACCGGCGCGCCGCTGATGTCCGCCTGAGCCTGCAGCAGAAAATTATTGGCACAGGCGCCGCCGTCCACCCGAAGCGCGGACAGTCGGATTCCGGAATCCGCTTCCATAGCCTTCAGCACATCGTTGACCTGATAGGCGATTGACTCCAGCGCCGCCCGGATAATGTGATATTTATTCACGCCTCTGGTCAATCCGGTAATGATTCCCCTGGCATACTGATCCCAGTAGGGAGCGCCCAGGCCTGTAAACGCCGGCACCACGTAGCAGCCGTTAGTATCCGGCACCTTCATGGCCATATACTCCGAATCTTCTGAAGAATCAATCAGCCGAAGCTCATCCCGCAGCCACTGGATCACCGCTCCGGCCACAAATACAGAACCCTCCAGCGCATAGGTAATCTTTCCGTTCAGCCCCCAGGCCACCGTAGTCACCAGGCCGTTTCGTGAAAATACCGGAACGCCGCCCGTGTTCATCAGCAGAAAGCCGCCGGTTCCATAGGTATTTTTCACCTCTCCCGCTTCAAAGCACGTCTGCCCGAACAGGGCCGCCTGCTGGTCGCCGGCTGCTCCGCCAATGGGAATCGGCGCGCCAAAGTACGACGCATCTGTCTCTCCGTATACGCAGCTGGAAGATTTTACTTCCGGCAGCATGGATTCCGGAATCTCCATGATGCGCAGAATATCCCGATCCCAGTCCAGAGTATTAATATTAAACATCAGAGTCCGGGAAGCGTTGGAATAATCCGTCACATGGACGCGCCCCTTCGTCAGCTTCCAGATAAGCCACGTCTCCACCGTTCCAAACAGCAGCTCACCGTTTTCTGCTCTTTCTCTGGCTCCCGGCACATGTTCCAGAATCCACCGCACCTTCGTACCGGAAAAATAGGCGTCGATCACCAGGCCCGTTTTCTGGCGAAACTGTTCTGTAAACCCGCGCTGCTTCAGTTGATCGCAATAACCGGCTGTCCTCCGGCACTGCCACACAATGGCGCGGTACACCGGCTCGCCTGTCCTGCGGTCCCAGACCAGCGTTGTCTCCCTCTGATTCGTAATTCCTATGGCCGCAATTTCTTCTGCCGACACATTGATTTTCTGCATCGCCTCCACAGCCACCGCCAACTGTGAAGCCCAGATCTCGTTCGCATCCTGCTCCACCCAGCCAGGCTTCGGAAAATACTGCCTGAATTCCTTCTGTGCGACGCTGCACATCTCCCCCTTCTCATTAAAAAGAATGCAACGGCTGCTTGTCGTTCCCGAATCCAGCGCCATGATATATTTCTGCATACCTGATCCCCCGATCCTTAATTGAGATACTTTTCTAACAGTCTACTATATTTTTCTGCGCATTTCAAATTTTTCAAAAAAAATGCTCCAAACCCCTATATAATAAGGACTTGAAGCACTTCTTAAAGAGGCGTCGACCGGATTTGAACCGGTGGATACTGGTGTTGCAGACCATTGCCTTACCACTTGGCTACGACGCCGTAATGACTCCGACGGGAATCGAACCCGTGTTACCGCCGTGAAAGGGCGATGTCTTAACCGCTTGACCACGGAGCCTTAAAAAAGCTCCCCGAGTTGGGCTCGAACCAACAACCCTTCGGTTAACAGCCGAATGCTCTACCATTGAGCTATCGAGGAACATTTTCTGCCGCCGCTGCTCTCACAGCTACAGCTTTCTATTTTGTTGAAGGACATACCTTCAAAACCGCATATACATTTTTCATCTCTCTCCAGATCTCTCTTCATGACTGGCCTTCACTTTCGGAAGCACTCTGCCGTAAGCGGTCACTCGCAGAACTCCGTTCCGCTTCGTGTCCTTTGCTTCGCAAATGCCCGACGGGCTCCTTCCGTGCTTCGCAGAGCAAGCTCCGCTCTTCACTTCCCTCTCCCGTCTGCCGCTTCCTATGCTTTTGGTCAAGCCCTCGACCGATTAGTAGCAGTCAGCTCCACGCATTGCTGCGCTTCCACCTCTGCCCTATCTACCTCGTCGTCTTCAAGGGGTCTTACTCCTTTCGGATGGGATATCTCATCTTGAGGGGGGCTTCACGCTTAGATGCCTTCAGCGTTTATCCCTTCCGGACTTGGCTACCCT
>DVJR01000005.1 GCA_018716575.1 Candidatus Scatomonas merdavium
TCTATCAACACCTGTATTTTCATACGTTCTCCTTCTCTTTCCCGGGATCACCGTCTTCTTCACGCGCTATGCTGCGGCAATTGAACTTCTCCCCCCTACTCCTGAGCCGCCAGCACCTCCAGGGCTTTTTCCAGCTGCACATCCGTTTCACTGTCCTCCGACTGCTCCACTTCCACGTCGGGAGTGATTCCCACCCCGTTGATGTCATTTCCTTCCGGCGTATAATAATGGGCTATGGTCAGCCGGATCACGCTTCCATCCGACAGGCGGAACGTATTCTGCACCACTCCTTTTCCGTAAGTGGTTGTACCTACAATTGTCCCGATTTCATAATCCTTTACGGCTCCGGCAAAAATCTCTGACGCGCTGGCACTCTCCTCATTGACCAGCACCGCCAGCGGAATATCGATGGGGGATTCTCCGGCACAGTCCCGCTCGCTGCGGTTGCCGTTTTTATCCTCCGTATACACGATGACGCCCTCCGGCAGAATCTGACTCAGCGTATCACAGACGCTGTCCACCAGCCCGCCCGGATTTCCCCGCAGATCAATGACCAGCTTCTGCATTCCCTGGGCAGTCAGCTCCTCATATGCCGGCTGAAACTGCGATGCGGTCACCCCGGTAAATTCTGTAATCTGAATATAGCCCACCTGGTTTTCCAGCATTCTGCTGTTTACAGACTGCATTTCCACCGTTTCCTTTACAATTGACACTTCCAGGGTTTCTTCCGTCTCCTCACGATACAGGCTCATGGTAATTTCATCGGATTCCGACTGCGAAATAAGCTCTACAGCCTGGCTGCTGGTCATGCCTTCCGTATCTGTACCATTAATGCTCTCGATGAGGTCGCCGGCCTGCACGCCCGCCCGATCGGCAGGAGAATCCTCCGTGCATTCGACCACCTGCAATTTTCCATCCTCTGTCCTCTGCGCCAGGGTAATGCCGATTCCCTCATATTCGCCGTTCTGAGAACGCTGAATCTGTTCATATTCCTCTTCTGTATAATACGTGGAATATCTGTCCCCCAGGCCCGCCACCAGACCCAGGAACATATAGTCAGTCATCTGCTGTTCATCCACATCCCCCAGATAGTAGTCTTCCACCAGCTTTTCTATCTCATGAATCTTCTTCAGCGCCTGCAGGCTGTCAGGCTCTGAAGGCGCACTGCCAAGAGGCAGCAGCAGCGCCAGAAAATACAGCAGCGCCATAACGGCCCCGCAGGCAACGACACCTCCCAGAAACCACTTGATGTTTTTCCCCCGCCTGTTCTGTTCTTCCATTCCAACAACTCCTTTACTGGCACCGTATCACGGCCTGACTGTTTTACCGCTGATCCTTCCGGACAAAGAAAGAAGCCGGGGCTGTCGCAAAAAATTTTCTCGAATGAAAGCGATCACCAGACATAGTAATAATCCCTGGGATTATTCTATATCTGGTGATCTTTGCCATTTCTGATTAGCTTTTGCGACAACCCCAGAACATTTCTCTCAGACTTTCAGGTGTTTTCTTATGGTAAAGAGACTTCCCACCAGTCCGATGCCCATACCCAGTATGAGACCCACCGGAAGAAGCAGGCGGAACACCTGGTTCACCGGAAGAAGCCCGTTCATAAAGCTCTGGAGCACATTAAACCGCGTCAGAATATACTGCACTGCCGAATTATACAGGAAGTACAGCAGCGTCAGCGGAATCGCCGCGCCGATCAGTCCGATGATGATACCCTCCAGAATAAACGGCAGCCGGACAAACGTATTGGTCGCCCCGATCAGCTTCATAATGGCGATCTCCTCCTTCCGGACGGAGATACCCACCGTAACCGTATTGTTAATCAGGAAAATGGATACGGCCAGAAGTATGATAATAATAACCACAGATACCGTCGCGATCAGACGGTTCACCGTAGACAGGGTAATGGACGCCTGCTGCGACTGGTTCACCTCCCGGACGCCGTCCAGTTCCTGTATGTAGGAAACCAGCTCATCCTGATTCTCAATCTCATTAACATAGACTTCATAATGCGCGGAATTGGCCAGCGGGTTGTCGTTATCGTTCCGGAAGCCCTCCGCATATTCCATATTGCCTTCGAAATACTGCACGGCAAAAGACTCCCAGGCCTCGTCCGCAGATACATAATTGCAGGCCAGCACAACGTCTGTGCGATTGCGGATCTGCTGACCGATGGCGTCTATTCCTGCCTGATCCAGATCTTCGTTAAAAAATACCGTAATACCCACGTTGCTCTCCACATTCTGGAGAATATAGGTAAAGTTGATAATAATTGCAAAGAAGAGCCCGAAAAGGAAAATACAGGCGCCCATGGTCGCGATAGAAGCCAGAGAAAACATTTTGTTTCTCCAGATGCTCTTCACACCCTGCTTTGCACTGTATCCAATTGTACTAATCCTCAACGTAGACACCTTCTTTTTCGTCGCTTACGATGACGCCTTTCCGCAGACGGATCACCCGTTTTCTCATGGCATTTACAATCTCTTTATTATGCGTAACCACCAGAACCGTAGTTCCCCGCGCATTAATCTCATCCAGCAGTTTCATGATCTCCGTAGAGTTTTTCGGATCCAGATTTCCGGTGGGCTCATCGGCCAGCAGAATATCCGGACGATTCACAAGCGCTCTGGCAAGCGCCACCCGCTGCTGCTCGCCGCCGGACAGCTCTTTGGGACGGGAACGATATTTATCCGCCAGTCCCACCAGCGTCAGCACCTCCGGCACTCTCTTCTTGATTACCCGATTTGGCTTTTCAATCACCCGCTGGGCGAAGGCCACATTTTCATAAACATTTCTGTCCTTCAGAAGACGGAAGTCCTGGAATACGACGCCCACTCCCCGGCGATATTTGGAAATCTTACGCCTGGGCAGCTTATTCAGGACTTTTTTGTTGACGGTAATCGTTCCGGAAGTCGGATCAAGCTCCTTCAGAAGCAGCTTAATCAGCGTCGACTTGCCGGAGCCGCTGTCGCCAACCACAAACACAAATTCCCCTTTGTCAATGTGTAAGGTCATGTTGCTGATGGCCGGATGGCCCTTATCATAACTCTTACTAACACTGTCTAAAGTTATCATTATTTTCCTCCTGTAGCATTTTGGGAAGCCCCGGATCAATAATCCAGGGTTTCCATATATTTCATATATCTTACGACCATCAGGGCGATCTTGAAGGTGATGGCATCCTCAAATACCCGGAGGTCCAGGCCGGTGCTCTTCTGGAGCTTATCCAGCCGATATACGAGCGTATTTCTGTGAATGTAGAGCTGTCTGGATGTTTCAGATACATTCAGGTTGTTCTCAAAGAACTTATTGATCGTTGTCAGAGTCTCCTCATCAAAATCATCCGGAGATTTATTTGCAAAAATTTCCTTAATGAACATCTTACACAGCGGAATCGGGAGCTGATAAATCAGCCGGCCGATGCCCAGAGAGCTGTATGCGATAATATCTCTGTCATCGAAAAAGATTTTGCCCACATCCAGAGCCATTCTCGCTTCCTTGTAGGAACGGGACACCTCTTTCAGTTCCCGCACAATCGTGCCATACGCAATGTGGGTGCGTTCCTCGCCTTCCCGTCCCACAGCATCCAGAACAGACGCAGCGATCTTGTTGGCCTGGGCATAATCGTCACCCGGAGCCAGCTCCTTAACGATAATAATACTCTTCTCATCTACGGCCGTAATAAAATCACCGGATTTCGTGCCGAACAGGTTTTTAATATTCTCCAGCGTTCCCTGATCTCTGTCCGGGCTGGCTTCCAGAATAAAGACAACCCGACGGACATCCACTTCTATATGCAGCTTCTTCGCCCTGTTGTAAATATCCACCAGCAGCAAATTATCCAGCAGCAGGTTCTTGATAAAGTTGTCTTTGTCAAACCGCTCCTTATAGGCTGTCAGAAGCCCCTGGAGCTGAAAGGTAACCATCCTCCCAACCAGCAGCGTCTCGTCGCTGTCTCCTTTTGTAATCAGTATGTACTCCAGCTGGTGTTCGTCATAGACCTTGAAGAACTGATAATCCTTCATGGTCTGTGAATCCGCCTGGGACTGAGCGAAATTCAGGATCTCTGTCCTGTTGATCTCTATCTCAGGGAAGGTGGATACCAGCACCTTTCCTTCCACGTCCAAAACCCCCATATCCAGTCTGGATATATTTTTCAGTCCCTCAATTGTACTCTGCAGAATCTGGTTTGATATCATGCTAACATCCCTTCCTCAGTATATAGATTTCGATAATTCTATAAAAGTCCATCCTCATTTTAATACAAAATGCACAAAAAGGGAAGCGAAAATTCTGTGAACTTTCTGCTTTTTTTCACATCATACTTTATTTCTGCCGGAAAATCCCTCTCCTAAAACCTCTCTGGCATCCAGAATAATCAGGAAAGCCGAAGGATCCAGCTCGGCCACCATCCGTTTCAGGACATGCAGCTGCTTTCTGGCCACTGTGCAGAACAGCATATTTTTCTGCCGTCCTGAATACATTCCCCGGACAGGAATACCTGTCGCTCCCCGATTCAGCCTTTTCATGAGAACCCGGGCCAGCTCTTCGGCATGTTCACTGATAATATATGCTGCCTTTGCAAAATTCAGCCCTTCCGCCATCATATCAATAACACGGGAAGTAACCACAACTGCCACAACCGCATACAGCGCTTTCTGGATTCCGAAGGTCCCCGCTCCGAGCAGCACAACAGCGCCGTCCAGCAGCTGCAGTATCCAGGCCGCAGAACGTCCGGGAAAGAAATCCCGCAGAAGCGTGGCCGTCAGATCTGTTCCGCCTGTAGTTCCGCCAGCGGCAAATACCAGCCCCAGGCCAACGCCCTGCAAAGCGCCGCCGAATAAAGCGGCCAGGAACACATCCTGACCTGTCAGCGGAATTTCCGGCACCAGCGCCAGGAAAAAAGGCAGAAAAATCCCGCCTGTCAGCGCCTTCCGGAGAAAAGGGCCGCCACGCCGCTTTGCGGCAAAAAGAAACAGCGGCACATTCAGAAGCGCGGAAATCAGCCAGACCGGTAATTCTGTAAAATGACGGACGATAATCGCCACGCCCGAAAAACCTCCGGTCACCAGACCTGCCGATGCAAAAGCGCAATTGACGGCTCCCGCCATCAGCACCGTACCGGCTGCAATCTGTACATATTCCCTGACTGCCACCCGCTTCTTCTCCATGCCGCACACTTTTTATTCGTTCTTCCCTTCCTTATACTTCGCCGCCAGACGGCGAAAAGTATTCTTCTTCAATAGTGTGCTCCACCAGCTGACTTTTAATCCCGCTTCATTGCGGATTTCCGTATGCTCTCCCAGCCCCAGCCAGATTTTTCCATTAATTTTCTGCCGGTTATCCAGCAGAAACTCATCCTGGCGAAACCCCTGCAGGCCGCTGACAATCACATCCGGCGACACGCTGTTGATCTCATTGACCAGCCGGTCCGTAGAAACGTCGCCGTCTACCACATCCGCCGTCTCCCCGGCAATTGCAATGCCAGGATAAGTCTCCAGCAGATACCCCTTCAGGGCCTCCACTTCCTCCGGGCTCTCGCCCAGCAGAAAAATCTTCCGGTCGTGACTGATCAGATACCAGAAGAGCCTGGCAAAAAATTCATTTTCCTCCACCTCTTCATAAATCTGCCCGCCGGTGATTCCCGCCGCTTCCAGCACTTCCTTTTCGCCGGGAACTCCCATATCCAGATTCTCCATATATTCCTTCCAGCGCGGCACCTCCCGGGCCATCAGAAGCGTATTCATCGTGATGATGCCAACCGTATTCAGGTGGTCATTCTGCATGAATTCTTCGATCTGTTCCATCTCAGAATCCACATTCATGCAATCCACCAGAACCCCCAGAACATTTATTTTCTCATTCATGCTCTTATCTCCGCCTCCAGCAATCACAATACCTCCAGCAGACAAAGCTTCTATCCGTTTTCCCCGCCCGCTGAAGGTATTAATGGGATTAGTATACCAGACTATCCACAAAAATGCAACCTTCGAAAAAACGGGCCTGCCGCAGCAGGCCCGTAGGGGGAATACATCATTTTTTTATACTTCAAAGATCAGGTCGCCATAGGACGGCATCGGCCACATTTCTTTATCCACGATCATTTCCAGCTTGTCAACCGGAGCTCGCAGAGCTTCCATGGCGGTCATGACTCTGTCATGATAGAACACCGCCTGCTCTCTTCCTTCTTCCATGGCATTGGCCTCCGCTTCGATCTCAACCAGAGCATCCAGCGCTTCCTGGGTTTCTTTCAGCAGAACACAGACTTCGTCAAGCAGCTCTCTCTGGACCGATACTTCCTCCAGACCGGCCGCTTTCAGGGAGATAATGGCATCCGCCAGGCTCTTCTCATACTTGATCACCGCCGGGACGATCTGCTTGCTGGCCATATCGATCATGGTCTTTGCCTCGATATTGATGGTCTTGGTATAGTTCTCATACTTGACTTCCACCCGGGATTCCAGTTCCGTTTTCGTAAACACGCCGTATTTCTCAAACATGCTGACGCTTTCTTCCTTCACAAGCTCCGGAATCGCGTCCACCATGGAGCGGATATTCGGCAGACCTCTTCTGACAGCCTCTTCCACCCATTCCTCAGAATAACCGTTTCCGTTGAAGATCACTCTTTGATGATCGCTGAAATTCTTCTTAATCAGATCGTGAACGGCTTCCTGGAAATCTTCAGCGCTTTCCAGCACATCGCACGCGTCGCTGAAGGCTTCCGCCACAATAGTGTTCAGCACAATATTCGGAGCTGCGATGGAATCTCTGGAACCCACCATACGGAACTCAAATTTGTTTCCTGTAAATGCAAACGGCGAAGTTCTGTTCCGGTCCGTCGCGTCCTTGTTCAGCGTCGGAAGGCTCTTAACACCTGTGGACAGCTTGCCGCCCCTGATGCTGCTTGCCGCTACGCCGGTATTGACCAGCTGCTCTACCACATCCTCCAGCTGCTCGCCCAGGAAAATGGAAATAATAGCCGGCGGCGCTTCGTTGGCTCCCAGTCTGTGGTCATTTCCGGGATCCGCCGCCGACTCCCGAAGCAGTCCCGCATGCTTATCCACTGCCTTAATAATGCAGGACAGTACCAGCAGGAACTGGACATTCTCATGAGGCGTCTTGCCCGGATCCAGCAGATTAATGCCGTCATCCGTGGTAATAGACCAGTTATTGTGCTTTCCGGAACCATTTACCCCGGCAAAAGGCTTCTCATGGAGCAGGCATTTCATGCCATGCTGGCAGGCTACTCTCTTCAATGTCTGCATGATGACCTGGTTGTGATCCACAGCCACGTTAGCTTCTGCATAAATCGGCGCCAGCTCATGCTGTGCGGGAGCCACCTCGTTATGCTGTGTCTTGGCCGTAACGCCCAGCTTCCAGAGTTCTGTATTCACATCCTTCATAAAGGCTGCAATTCTCTGGGGAATGGTTCCAAAGTAATGATCATCCATCTCCTGGCCTTTGGGTGGCATGGCGCCGAAAAGCGTACGTCCCGCGTAGATCAGGTCTTTCCTCTGCAGGAATTTTTCTTCATCCACCAGGAAATATTCCTGCTCGGGCCCTACAGAGGGCGTCACCTTCCGGGAGGTGGTATTGCCGAACAGCTTCAGCAAACGCAAAGACTGTTTATTGATTGCTTCCATGGAGCGCAGAAGCGGCGTTTTCTGATCCAGGGCCTCTCCGGTATAGGAACAGAACGCCGTGGGAATACACAGGGTAGCGCCTGCGGCATCCTGACGCACGAAAGCCGGAGAAGTGCAGTCCCAGGCCGTATAGCCTCTGGCCTCAAAGGTAGCACGCAGTCCGCCTGAAGGGAATGAAGAAGCATCGGGCTCTCCTTTGATCAGTTCTTTTCCCGAAAAACTCATCAGGACTTTGCCGCTGGGCAGCGGAGCTGTCAGAAATGCATCGTGTTTTTCCGCTGTCACGCCCGTCAGAGGCTGGAACCAGTGCGTATAGTGGGTTGCGCCTTTTTCAATGGCCCACTCCTTCATCTCGTGGGCGATTACGTCTGCCGTCGCGAGATCCAGTTCTCCTCCTTCTTCAATGATCGATTTCAGTTTGCTGTAAACCTTCTTTGGAAGCCGTTCCTGCATGACAGTGTCATTGAATACGTTCTCTCCAAAGATCTTCGCTACATTCACATAATCTCCCATATTTCTCTTCCTTTCTTTTCCATTCCCCGCATCGCCTTCGGCCGAAGCATTTCTGCGGCCTGCGGCTGCGGCTCTTGATCGGCGCACGTCCCAATCACCGGCTCTTCCGCTCCCCGTATAAGGAATAAAGGGCATTCCACACCATTCTGTAGAACGCCCTTGTCTAACATACGCATATCAATATGGAATTATTTTAACCGTTATTACCATAGCGCAATTCCGAAAAAAAAGCAAGCAGATTTTTAAAATTTCCGGTATTTCGTGTTTTTTCATAAAAGTTTACCCAAAAAACTTTTTATTTAAACAAACCGTACAAAATACCTTTTTTCCTGTGAAGACTCTATTCTTTCTCCGGCCCAACTACCATCTGTAACGCCTGCTTCCGGCTTTCAATCCTTACATAGGTGTGCGAACCGCCGCACTCACCATCCAGAGTCCATGCAATTTCTTCCATAGATTCAAAGCAGATTCTGTTCGTCTTAAAATTCTCAATCAGCTTCGACTTGCTTTCTCCCGAAAGCAGAGAGGTGATCACGTCATTCAATTCCAGCGGATTTTTCGGCGGATGAATTAACGTCACCTCAAACAGACCGTCATTTAATTCCACTTCTTTGCCGGCGATATTCTTCATACCGCCTACAAAACGGGTATTCGTTACCATTCCGTAGATAAATTCGCCCTGAAATTTCCGGTCGCCCCCGTCTACCTTGAGCCAGTATGTGGGGACATTAAAGATCCGCTTGCCTGCCTCCAGCAGATACGCCAGGTGCCCCAGCAGATTCTTCATATGCTGATCTGTCTCATAGGACACGTCCGTAAAGAGTCCAAACGCCGCAATATAGACAAAATAATCACTGTTAAACTCTCCCACATCGCACGCGAACACGCTTCCTTCCATAATGTCCCGGGCCGCCTGAATCATGTTTTTGGATATGCGCAGGCTGTTGGCAAAATCATTCGTGCTGCCGGAAGGTATATATCCCAGCGGTACGGCTGTCTCTGCCTGCATCAGTCCGGATACTACCTCGTCCAGCGTGCCGTCTCCTCCGCTGCATACCAGCAGATCTACCTCTCCTGCATTTTCCCGGGCAACCTTTCCCGCGTCGCCGGACCCCTGCGTGGGATGCACCACTACCTCATAGCCGCCTTTCTGGAAAATGTCAATGATATCCAGCAGTTTACCGCGTATCTGTCCCTTTCCCGACCTGGGATTCACTATAAATAATATCTTTTTTTTCATTTCCTTCACCTCATGTCCGCCGCTGATGCAGAGATTATCGGAAATATTGTACACCATTTTCCCGGCGGTGTATATCCCCAACTGTCCCGCAAAAATCTCGCTTTTTCCTGTTGGTTTTTCCGATAAAACTGTTTATACTGAAATTACAGCGCTCCGCGCTTTTCAAATCAGAATCCTATATACCGAATTCGGAGGAACTTATTATGAAAGAATATGTTTTAATTACCGGCGCTTCCCGCGGCATCGGACGCGCCGCGGCTCTTTCCTTCGCCCGCGCCGGCTATCCTGTGCTGGCCACGGCCCGTAATACGGACGGCGGACTGGACACCCTGCGCAAAATAATTGCTGCGGAAACAGACACGGAATGCCTGACTCTGGCCGGAGATATCGGCTCCGAATCCTTTACAGACAAACTGTTTTCTTTTCTGTCCAGCCACGGAGGCCTGAAAGCCCTGATCAATAATGCCGGTATTTCACACATAGGTCTTCTCCAGGATATGACGCTGGGGCAGTGGGAAAACCTGTTCCGCACCAATATCACTTCCATGTTCCTGACCTGCCGGGCGGCGATCCCGCTTTTCCTGGCCAGGGGAGAGGGCTCCATCGTCAACGTTTCCTCCGTCTGGGGCCTGTCCGGCGCATCCTGCGAAACCGCCTATTCCGCCTCCAAAGGCGCCGTCAACACTTTTACCAGAGCCCTGGCCAAAGAACTGGCCCCCAGCCATATTCGCGTCAACGCGGCCGCCTTCGGCGTTATTGATACGGAAATGAACAGCTTTCTTTCTCCTGACGAACGGCAGTCTCTTACAGATGAAATTCCGGAAGGGCGCTTTGGCAGCGCGGAGGAAGCCGCAGGGCTGCTGATGGACCTGGCTCTGCATCACCCTTATCTGACGGGTCAGGTGATTACTATGGATGGAGGGTGGCTGTGAGAATTCCGGTTTGACGGGGAGGGCAGAAAGGAAAAACCGAACGGCCAGAAGATGGTGCTGCAGGCGGATGCTGTTTCAGGATGCAAGACCATCTAAGCGGTTCCGGACTTTTGCTAAAAGCGGCATCGGAAGGGGAGAAACTCGCTACCGCTCAGACAGTCTCCCCTTCCAATGCCAACGCAAAAATCCGGAGCCGCAAGATGGTTAGCATCCTTGCAAAGGCATCCGCCTGCAGCACCATCTTCTGGCCTGTTTTATTCCTCCCCCTGCACCCGATCCCCGCAAAACTCCATAATAAGTGATGGCGGCGCAGAATTATGGTTCAGAGAAGAAAACAGAGTTCCGCTTTTCCGTCCGGTTCGGAAATTCTCTGTCATCACCGCTTTTGCAGCATAAAATATGCATGTGCAAAGCTAAACTCCACACATGCATATTTTCGATTTATTTTTCAGTTTTCTGCTTATACCAGCTCGATGATAACTTCCATAGCGGCATCGCCCTTACGGGGTCCGATTTTGATGATGCGGGTGTAACCGCCGTTGCGTCCCTCATATTTGGGGGCGATCTCCTCGAACATTTTCGTTGCCATATCCACCGATTTGGTGTTTTTCTTTTTGCCTTTATTAGAAGTCGGAACTTCTGTTACCGGATAGAACACCTTCATCATCTGGCGTCTTGCATGCAGACGGGAGGGACTGTCTTTCTTGATCTCCTTCTGCACTTCATCATATACAGTAACTTTCTTTCCATCTTTAACTTCTTTGACACGTTTTCCGTCCGCGTCCTTTCTCGGAGCTTTGGCGGTTACGGTCACTGTCTCATAGTTGTCTTTTTCACGAACAGCCATAGCGATCAGGCCCTCCGCAATCTTGCGGATTTCCTTTGCTCTGGTCTCCGTGGTACGGATTTTACCATGGTATAACAGACTTGTCACCTGGTTTCTAAGTAATGCTTTTCTCTGGTCAGCAGTTCTGCCCAGCTTTCTATATCCTGCCATTTTTCTTCCTCCATTTGTGGAACGGGAGGCCACGCTTCTTCGGTCTTACTGACAACCCGCTTTCTTCTACAAATATTCTTTACTGCTCATCTCCGGGACGCAGCTGCAGTCCCAGCTCTTTCAGCTTCGCAAGCACCTCTTCCAGGGATTTCCGGCCCAGGTTCCGAACCTTCATCATATCCTCGGAAGTTTTGTTGCACAGCTCTTCCACCGTATTGATACCGGCACGTTTCAGGCAGTTGTAGGAACGTACGGAAAGCTCCAGCTCGTCGATATTCATCTCCAGAACCTTCTCTTTCTCGTTGTCCTCCTTCTCAATCATCACTTCCGCTGTCTTGGCGTTCTCAGAAAG
Organism: Candidatus Scatomonas merdavium; assembly: GCA_018716575.1. Taxonomy (GTDB): domain Bacteria; phylum Bacillota; class Clostridia; order Lachnospirales; family Lachnospiraceae; genus Scatomonas; species Scatomonas merdavium. Next base: position 11,684 of record DVJR01000005.1, read on the forward strand.
GTCAATGAACAGCTTCAGATGCTCGCTCAATACCTTGGCCGCCAGGCTGACAGCTTCATCCGGATCAAGAGTGCCCTTGGTGTAAACATCCAGCGTCAGCTTATCGAAATCGGTAATCTGACCCACACGGGTGTTTTCCACCGTCAGGTTTACGCGCTCTACCGGCGTATAGATAGCGTCCACGGCGATTACGCCGATCGGCATATCTTCTGTCTTTCCTTTATCCGCGCTCACATATCCGCGGCCCTTCGTAATCGTCAGCTCCATATAGAGCTTGCTGTCGGGACCGCCGTTAAGCGTTGCGATCACCTGGTCAGGATTCATAATTTCAATATCCTGATCCACCTGAATATCAGATGCTTTTACAACGCCCTCGCCCTCGAACTCAACATATGCGATCTTGGCCTCATTGGTCTCGCTGTTGTTCTTGATGGCAAGGCTTTTCAGATTCATAATGATTTCCGTAACGTCTTCCTTCACTCCGGGAATGGAGCTGAACTCATGCAGCACGCCTTCGATCTTGACCTGGCTTACAGCCGCGCCCGGAAGGGAAGAAAGCATAATTCTGCGGAGGGAATTTCCCAAAGTCGTTCCGTATCCACGCTCCAGCGGTTCAACCACGAATCTGCCGAATTTCTTATCTTCAGAAATCTCCGTAATCTCTATTTTCGGTTTGTTAAAATCAAACACCTAAGCCCCTCCTTTTGGGAAATAATAATACCGAGGGTTACGCCGGCCGACGATTACTTGGAGTACAGCTCGACGATAAGCATCTCATTTACAGGAACATCGATCACTTCGCGGGACGGAACTTCCTTCACAGTTCCCTGCAGCGTTTCCTGATTTGCATCAATCCATTCGGGAGTCAGACGTCCGCCTGTTACTTCCAGAATGTCTTTGTAACGCTGAGATCCTTTCTTGCTTTCTTTAATTTCAATCACATCGCCCGGTCTGGTCAGGTAGGACGGAATGTTCACCTGCTTTCCATTCACCAGCACATGCTTGTGGTCTACAATCTGTCTTGCCTCTCTTCTGGTTCTGGCAAAGCCCATGCGGAAGATTACGTTATCCAGACGCAGCTCCAGCATAGCCATCAGATTTTCACCGGTCTGGCCCGGCATACGGTCCGCTTTCTTGTAGTAATTGCGGAACGGTTTCTCCAGAACACCGTAGATGAATTTTGCTTTCTGTTTTTCTCTCAGCTGCAGGCCGTACTCAGAAATCTTTCTGCTGGACCGTTTCAGCTGACGTGTGGACTTCTTATCAATTCCCAGATATACGGGATCCAGACCCAGGGATCTGCATCTCTTCAGAACCGGTACTCTATTTACTGCCATTTTCTATGACCTCCTGTTTTATCAGACTCTTCTACGTTTGGGCGGACGGCAACCGTTGTGGGGTACCGGCGTCACATCACAGATACTGGTAACCTCCAGTCCGCATGCGGACAGAGCGCGGATCGCCGCCTCACGTCCCGAACCGGGGCCTTTTACAAATACGTCTACGGTCTTCAGACCATGAACCAGCGCTGCTTTCGTAGCAGTCTCTGCAGCCATCTGCGCTGCATAAGGAGTAGATTTCCTTGAACCTCTGAAGCCCAGGCCGCCGGCGCTCGCCCATGACAGAGCGTTTCCTTCGGCGTCAGTCAGGGTAACAATCGTGTTGTTAAAGGATGACTGAATATGTGCCTGTCCACGTTCAACGTTTTTCTTGACACGACGTTTCGTCGTTTTCTTCGTCACTTTCGCCATAATAAAAACTAACCTACACTTTCCTATACTATAGTTTACTGTATCATCCTTCAGGCGGACTTAAATCACGCCTCAAGGCACGGCCTCGCTAAGCCGCCTCGGGTCATTTCTTCTTGTTAGCAACGGTTCTCTTCGGACCTTTGCGCGTTCTGGCATTGGTCTTGGTCTTCTGTCCGCGGACAGGAAGTCCTTTTCTATGCCGGATGCCTCTGTAGCAGCCGATCTCCTGCAGACGCTTGATATTCATAGCGATCTCACGTCTCAGATCACCTTCTACCATCTGAGTCTCATCGATCACAGCGGCGATCTTCTTCACTTCATCGTCCGTCAGATCTCTCACTCGGGTATCCGGGTTTACACCTGCCTGCGCAAGGATACGATTGGAAGACGCTCTTCCAATGCCGTAGATATAGGTCAGACCGATCTCTACGCGTTTGTCTCTTGGTAAATCTACACCAGCTATACGAGCCATGTACGTTTCCTCCATTTACTGATTTAATATTTTCCTAATTGGGATGCCGGTATGACGCATCCAGCCGCAAGTGACGGCGGCCTTTCCCCCGCCGCTTCCATGGATAAGAAGAACGGGAGTATTAAGCAATATTATAAGGGATATACGCCTCGGCGCACATCCGCCGGAGGTATCCTGACGCAGCCAGTCAGGTCTCACTTTATAATATTAACGGTGCATAAACATGCAGGGTGTTGAGGGATCAGCCCTGGCGCTGTTTATGTTTTGGATTCTCACAAATGATACGGATGCTTCCTTTTCTCTTGATAACCTTGCACTTCTCGCACATCGGTTTCACAGATGATCTTACCTTCATGTGAATCCTCCTTTCTTCAGTCCAAAGCCTGATTTTGCTTGAATTTACGCGGTTTTTTGTGGGTTAGTCAAAAACCCGCGCACAAAAGTTCGTTTTATAGTATAGCACTCAGAGGGACGGAATGCAAGAAAAACTTTTTATTTTCGGGAGTTTTTGTCCATTCGCCGCTTTTCATTTCGCGAGTCCGTCATTTCCTGCCGGCATAATTTCGAGCCAGAACTCCTTCCCTTTCATCATGTTCTCTCATTGGCTCCCGTCATAAGCGGAGCGCTCTCCTGTCAGATGTATTTCTCTTTACTACGTGAATATGTTATACCACTTTAGGCATTATCCTTTTTCACTGATTCCTGCTACTATTAATATCAAGACAGACAATTAGTTCTTGCAGTTCCGGAACGCTCAGGTAACTTATTGCAAATTCTGTTCATTTATGCCAGATAATATAAGGAGGATATTATGTCTAAATTACAAGAACGTATTGATCGTGTCAATGCCGCCATCCGCCTGGAACCGGTAGACAAAATCCCGTTTCTGTCCGGCGGTCCTGCCGCCATGGCAGCCTACGAAAAGGTTCTGCTGAAGGATTACTGCAATGATATGGAGCTGAACTGCACGACAAATCTGGAATTCTGCAAGGATTTCAACGTGGACGGCACGCAGGCCGCCATTTTCAATCCCCGGGTTCTTATCAATTTGTGGTTTGCCGAGGTCCGCCTGCCCGGAGCCGGAGTGGTCCCGGACAATGATCTCTGGCAAATTGAGGAAGCCGAGCGCATGAAATTTGAGGATTATGCCCGCATCCGCGATATGGGGTTTGACGCATGGGCGGATCAGTTTATCCACACACAGTACGGCAATATTCTGGAAGACGCCGCCCCGTATTTTTCCTACTATCCCACGGCAATCCGCCGGTTTGAAGAAGCAGGCATCCCCAGTTTCTGCGACAGTATCCTGGCCTCTCCCTTCGAAATGCTGTGCGGCGCCAGATCTCTGGCAGCTTTCCTAGATGACCTGATTGAAGAGCCGGAAGAGGTAGAAGAAACCCTTGATCTTGTACACAAACGCAATATGGCCGCTTTCGAGGCACTGTTCAGAGACAGTCCGGTGAAACCCCGGGGCGTATGGGTCGGCGGCTGGCGCGGAACGCCCGGTATGCTCTCTCCCGCTATGTTCGAACGTTTTTCCTGGAAATACATGAGAGAATACATTGACCTCTGTATCCAGTACGACGTTATTCCTGTCTGTCATCTGGATTCTGACTGGACCCTGGGGATGCATTACTTCAGGGAGCTGCCGTCTCATAAAATGATTCTTGCTCTGGACGGGCAGACAGATATCTTCAAAGCCAGGGAAGTAATCGGAAATCATTCCTGTATCATGGGAGACGTCCCCGCCTCCATGCTGGCTTTCGGAAAAACGCAGGATGTATACGATTATTGCATGCGGTTGATCCGTGAAATCGGCCCCGCCGGATATATCATGTGTTCCGGCTGCGATGTTCCGTATAACGCCGACTTTGACAATGTTCGCCAGATGCAGAAAGCCGTGGAGGATTACAGCAAAATCCAGTAATTCCGTCTTTTCTGCCAGCTTTGAAAACGGGCTTCTGTCCTCTGCGGCAGAAGCCCGTTTTTTTTATATCTCCATATGAATCGCTTTTATTTCCCTTAAGAACACTTCAATCATGGGATTGGGATTGTCCGGCAGCCAAGCCGCCGTCAGAGACGGGTCCCACGAGCCGGTAAAGGGATGCGAAACGATATTTGGCAGACGCCGTATAATATTTCTGCTGTCCACCACCGCAATGCCATACCCAGCCTCGACCCAGAGCGACAGCGTCTGATAATCACGAGCGTAGATAATGTCTGGGCAGAAATTATATTTCTGTAATTCGGCAATAATCAGATCCGCCGAGTTGTCGCAGTCTTCCCGGGAAAGCATGATAAAGCGCTCATCTTTCACATCCTCCAGCGTCACCCGCTTTCTGGCGGCCAGGGGATGGCTCCGGTTCATCGCAAGATAATCCACGGATTTGCTGATTACCTGAAACGAAACATTATCCAGCTGGTCGATAGTAAAATATAATGTCAAAATCAGATCCAGTTCCCGGTTGCAGAGCATGCGCGAAAGCTGATTGAATCCGAAATACCTCAAATCAACGTCTACATTGGGATATTTCTGAAAAATCTGTCCCAGGATCTCCGGCATAAAGTCACCCACTGTTACATTCTGAATCACGCCGATTCGAAAATGCCTGTCAATACTATACGCCAATTTTTGCGCTTTCTCCACCGCTTCGACATATGCCCCGTATATTTTTTTCAATTCGATAAGAAGAAGACGCCCTGCGGGTGTCAGATCAACCGTGTGATTGCTGTAGCGATTAAAGAGAAGCACGTTCCACTCTTTCTCCATCGCCGTCACGGCCCGGCTGAGAACCGGCTGGGTGACATAGAGCAATTCGGCCGCTTTGGAAAAGCTCAGACATTCGGCTGTTAAAATAAAATATTTTATATGTTGAATAGTCATGGCAGTCCTCCCGCTGTCACAACAGTTTTCCTGCAAAAATGCGTCTGCACAGAACGGCAAACCGGCTTGTGCAGGCGCATCTCACATTCATTTTCCGGTATTACCGGCTGATTATTTGTCTCTCCAGATAATACGTCCCTTGTCCAGATCGTAGGGCGAGAGTTCGATCGTCACTTTGTCTCCCGGAAGAATCCGGATAAAATTCATCCGGAGTTTGCCGCTGATATGCGCCAGCACCACATGCTTATTCTCCAGTTCTACCTTGAACATGGCGTTGGGCAGCTTTTCCAGCACGGTTCCCTCCACTTCGATCACATCTGCCTTCGACATACATTAAACCTCCTTGACTTGAATTGCTTTTCGGATATCTTCGTTTCTGAGCGGCAGTCCCTCGCGCATTCGGGCGGCCAGCACTCCGGAAATTTCATAACCGGGCTGGACATGCCTGCGCCGTTTGCGCTTCAGCTTCTCCAGCGGCCGAAGCCGGCCGTCAGATACGGACACAAACTCTTCGTCCGCTTCAATAATAATATACAGTTTTCCCTTGTCATGCCCGGCCAGGCTTCTGGCGAACATTCCTTTTTCCAGCTGCTTCATTTCGCCTCCTCTATCGGGACAACGTAAGCAGCTCAGGCTCGCCGTCGGTAATCAGCACCGTATTTTCATAATGGGCTGACAGGGAGCCGTCCTCTGTCACTACCGTCCAGTCATCATCCAGCCAGCAGACCTCCGCCGTACCCATGTCAATCATGGGTTCAATGGCAAGCGTCATCCCGGGCTGAAGCCGAATGCCGCGGCTCTTGCAGACGAAATTGGGGATCTGCGGATCCTCATGCAGATGCGTGCCGATCCCATGGCCTACCAGATCCCGGACGACGCCGTATCCGAAACTCTCCGCATAATTTCCGATAGCAGCAGAAATCTCATGGAGATGGTGGCCGGCCTTCGCGTATTTGATACCTTCGAAAAAAGCCTGCCGCGTCACATCAATCAGCTTCTGGGCTTCCTCGCTGATTTTTCCTACGCCGTAGGTTCTGGCCGCATCCGAATGATAGCCCTCATAAATCAGCCCCGCATCCAGACTGACAATATCTCCCTCTTTCAGAATTCTCTCCTTCGTAGGGATCCCATGCACCACTTCATCATTGACAGATACGCAGATAGAAGCCGGATATCCATTATAGTGCAGGAAATTCGGAACACAGCCCAGGGCCCGGATCATCCTTTCACCCTCATGGTCGATTTCCCAGGTGGAAATACCGGGACGGATAATCTTCGCGAGCTCGTCATGAACCTGCTCCAGAAGCTTTCCCGCATGTCTCATCAGTTCAATTTCTCTGGCAGTTTTAATTGTTACGGACATTTTTTATGCTCCTAAAATTCTGACAATATCCTGAAATACTACATCAATATCCTGTGTGCCGTCCACTTCCTTCATTACGCCCGCCTTCTGATAATAATCAATCAGCGGCTGCGTCTG
>DVJR01000050.1 GCA_018716575.1 Candidatus Scatomonas merdavium
CGCCCACATCCGTATATTTCTTCGGGTTATGCAGATAGTCCACGATTTCCGCCAGGCTCTCCTTCGCCTCGTCCTCTCCGGCCACATCGTCAAACCGGATGCCTTCTGTAGACTGCACATAAACTTTGGCATTGCTCTTCCCCATACCGAAGGACATGGAATTTTTGCCGCCCATCTGCTGCACCAGTTTTTTGCTCATATACTGCCCCAGTCCGATAAAAATCACCATCGGCAGCACAAATGTCAGCAGAAAGCTGAGCAAAGGCGACATGGTCTGTTCAATATTCTTCGCAAAAACCGCGTCGGACGCATACAGCCGTTCCGTCAGGCCAGGATCCTCCATAGCTCCCGTCTCATAAATCGTCGTCCCATCTTTGTCGGTAAACACGATCCGGGAATCGCTGACCTCCACCTCTCCGATATTATTTTCTTCAATCATGCTCATAAACGTTCCGTAATCCACTTCCTGCACCTGCTGCCGCGAGAGCAGCGGCGTCACCAGCAGATTGAAAAGCAGCAGCACCAGAAGAACGATTCCATAATAGTAAATCAGCGGTTTTCTGGGACTTTTTACCTCTTTCATTGTGCCGTTTCCTCCTTTTTTTCCTGTTGTTCCACCTGCGCTTCCATGGCTTCCAGCGAAAGCAGCAGCGCCCGTCCCGCAGCCTGCATGGCAAAATCCAGGGCGTATTCCGCCAGCAGTATTTTCTCTTCTTTTGCCGTTTCCTGGCTGACGCCGGGCGCTTCTATCGTATCTATTGTCTCCTGAATGATCTGTTCCACCTGGTTATAGGATACGGCCAGGCCCGTCACCACCCCGGCCCTGGAAAAGCGGAGCCGGCCCCGCAGCGTTTTCTCATTTTCCGCGCACTCTTTTCGAACCTGCTCCAGCTCCTTCCGGAGACGTATCGGATTTGCCGGACTGCTCTTCTGTATCTGACGGTGTAGCTTCCGGAGCTGCCTGTCCAGCTCGTTCAGCTTTGCAGTTAAAATTTCCTGTGCCATTCCTGAGATTCTCCCTTCTGCATTTTATAAGAGCAGCTCTTCCCTGCATTCTCTATTTTATCCGCCCTCCGCCCATCTTACAATTGTCACAATTTCCCCCGTGTATATACAAAAAAGCCGAAGTGTAAAGCTCTTTTACACTCCGGCAAAAATGTCGCAGACTCTTATTGAGGAAAGGGTGAAATGCCGCCCGCCATCAGAAGATAGACCTCGTGGGCGATCTGATCCAGGTTCCGGGTATCCTCCTCCGTCCATTCCTGGAGCAGGCCGATGACGGCGCTGCTGTGATACCGCAGAATCAGCTTCAGCTCCGACTGGCTGCAGCTTCTGTACAGCTGATTTTCTTCCACAGCCCTTTCGAAAAGACGGTATATCTGCTGCCGCAGAAGGCGTTCAATCTCCTCGCCGTAATTGGACTCCATGGTTTTCCGCACATAAGGCATGGCATTGATGGCCATCAGGAAAAAATACCGAATGCTTTCCTCGCCGTTTCCCTTCGCCCGGTTTTTTTCCATCATCCGCTCCAGCCCCTGCTCCAGTACCCACCGCAGCAGATCCGGAATATCCTCAAAATGATAGTAAAAAGACTGCCTTGTAATATGGCATTCCTCCACTATATCCTTTACCGTCAGTTTTCTGACTTTTTTCTCCGTCAGAAGGCGCCAGGCCGCCTCCGCGATCATTTTTTTCATGTCTATGGGCATCTGTTGTCTCCTTCGTATTTCCCCTGTCATTCTTATGGTGCCTGTCCGGTTTATTTTATCATTTCCCGGGGGACAAGGCAAGACGCCCGGCTTTCATTTTCCGCCTGTGACTGCCGCCGGCGATCATCCGCGATCATCCGCTGCATGCCGCCTGCAGCCGGCCGTTTGTGATTTCGGGCAAAATCCGCTATAATCAGAAAAAACAGACCGCGCCATAAAAGCGCCAAAAGGGGGTTCTGCTTATGAACACTGTCATCATCGCCTGCCAGACTCTGCAGAACGAGCTGGAAGCGGCCATGGCCGCCTGCAATTTTTCCTGCGAGGTCCGCTGGATCGAGTCGGGCCTTCACAACGTCCCGAAAAAACTGCACGCCACCCTTCAGGAACACCTGGATCAGTGCGACGGCTTCGATACCGTACTGCTGGTCATGGGATACTGCGGTAATTCCGTGGCCGATATAGAGACTCATGATTTTCAGCTGGTGATCCCGCGGGTAGACGACTGCATTTCTCTGCTCCTGGGCTCCGTCACGAGCCGCCGCAGGCAGTCCGCAGGCGGATGCACCTATTTCATGACCGAGGGCTGGCTCCAGGGCGAGCGAAATATCTGGAAGGAATATGAATATGCCATTAATAAATACGGCCCGGAGCTGGGCCAGGAAATCTTTGACACCATGTTTCAGAATTACCGCAACCTGGCACTGATCGACACCGGCTGCTTTGATATAACCGCCGCAGCCGAAGAGACAAAACAGATTGCCGGAAAACTGAACCTGTCCTATGTCCAGCTTCCCGGCACCATCGGCTATCTTAAGGATCTGCTCGCAGGCCGATGGGATCCGGAGCGCTTTCTGATCCTACCGCCCCATTCCAGGCTGGAATCCACCCAGTGTACCTGCTGGGAAGATCCCGCCGGAAATTCCTGAAATACCGCCTCAGAGGGCCGGCAGGGCTTCACAGATACCTCCCCGTCCGGCTCCCGGGCGCCTGTCTGATCTCTTCCGGCGTTCCCTCGGCCACGATCCGGCCGCCCTCTTCTCCGCCGCCCGGCCCCATATCAATCACATAATCGGCATTCCGTATCACGTCCAGATCGTGTTCGATGACGATCACCGTGGCCCCGTGTTCGATCAGGGTCTGGAATACCCGGAGAAGTGTCTGCACGTCCAGCGGATGCAGGCCGATGGTGGGCTCGTCAAATACAAACACCGATTCCGACTGTGCTTTTCCCATCTCGCTGGCCAGCTTCAGCCGCTGGGCCTCGCCGCCGGACAGGCTGGGCGTCTCTTCGCCCAGAGTCAGATAGCCAAGCCCCAGCTCCTGCAGCACCTGCAGCCTCTGGCGCACCAGCTTCATGTCCTCACAGGCCTTCAGAGCCGAATTCACATCCATAGCCATCAGCTCCGGAAGCGACCATGCCTCTCCCTCCGCCTTTCTGTACCGTATTTTTCCCGCTTCCTTTCCGTACCGGGATCCCCGGCATTCGGGACAGGTGATTTCCACATCCGGCAGGAACTGCACGTCCAGGCTGATCACGCCTGTTCCGTCGCAGACCGGACAGCGCAGCTTACCCGTATTGTAAGAAAAATCGCCGGCCCGGCGGCCCCGCTCCTTCGCGTCCGGCGTCCTGGCAAAGATTTTCCGCAGCTCGTCGTGGACGTTGGCATAGGTGGCCACCGTAGAACGGACATTGATGCCGATGGGCGTCGCGTCGATAAGCTTTACCTGCCGGATGCCGGGCGCGTCTACCGCCCGCACATGCTCCGGCAGCCGCCTGCCGCCCGTCAGGGACGCCAGGGCCGGCACCAGGCTTTCCAGAATCAGCGTGGTCTTTCCCGAACCGGAGACGCCCGTCACCACAGTCAGACGCTCTTTGGGAATATCCGCTTCCAGCGCTTTTACAGTATGGATGGCAGAGGTGGAGATGTGAATTTTCCCCAGCTCAAACATCTCTTCCGCAGAGGCCCGGCTTCTCATCTGCACCTCTGCATCGCCGGACAGGAAGGGGCCGATCTTCGAATCCGGATTCCGCCCCAGCTCTTCCGGCGTGCCCTCCGCGATCACCCGGCCGCCGTCGGCTCCGGCTCCCGGCCCCATCTCGATCAGCCAGTCCGCCTTCGCCAGGATCTGCGTATCATGATCCACCAGCACCACCGAATTGCCGTCCGCAGCCAGATCCTCCATGACACCCGTCAGCCCTTCGATATTAGAGGGATGCAGGCCGATAGAGGGCTCGTCCAGCACGTACAGCACGCCCGTGGTCCGGTTTCGGACAGCCCTGGCAAGCTGCATCCGCTGGCGCTCTCCGGTGGAAAGGGTGGACGAGGCCCGGTCCAGGGCCAGATAGCCCAGACCCAGATCCAGAAGCCGCCCGGCCGCAGAACGGAAGGAGGCGCAGATGCTCTCCGCCATGGGGCGCATCTCCTCCGGCAGAGACGCCGGCACGCCCTCTACCCACGCAACCAGCTCCGACAGGGACATCCTGCAGGCTTCGTCCAGAGAAATGCCCCGCAGCCTGGGTGCCCTGGCCGCTTCCGACAGGCGGGTGCCGCCGCAGTCCGGGCAGATATCCTGCTTCAGGAACTTCTCCACCCGCTTCATGCCTTTTTCATCCTTGACCTTAGCCAGCGCGTTTTCCACCGTATAGACCGCGTTGAAATAGGTGAAATCCAGCTCTCCGGCCTGGTTGGAATTCTTCGCCTGATACAGGATGTGTTTTTTCTCTGCAGGCCCGTTGTAGACGATATCCTTTTCTTTCTCCGTCAGCTCCCGGAAGGGCACATCCGTGCGAACGCCCATTTCCCGGCATACGTCCGTCATCAGCGACCACATCAGGGAATTCCAGGGCGCCACCGCGCCCTCGTCTATGGTCAGGGAATCGTCCGGCACCAGGGTGCTTCGATCCACCGTCCGCACAATGCCCGTGCCGTCGCAGGTGCGGCAGGCGCCCTGGCTGTTGAAGGCCAGTTCCTCCGCCGACGGCGCGTAGAACACGGCGCCGCATTCGGGACAGCTCAGTTCCTGCCCCGCCGCCACGGCCAGAGTAGGCTCCAGGTAATGGCCGTTGGGGCATCTGTGATGGGACAGCCTGGAAAACATCAGGCGCAGGCTGTTCAGAAGCTCCGTCCCCGTACCGAAGGTGCTCCGGATTCCCGGAACGCCCGGCCGCTGGTGCAGCGCCAGGGCCGCCGGCACGTACAGCACCTCATCCACCTGGGCCTTTGCGGCCTGGGTCATCCGTCGCCTGGTATAGGTGGAAAGCGCCTCCAGATACCGTCTGGATCCCTCGGCGTACAGTACGCCCAGGGCCAGCGACGACTTTCCCGAGCCGGACAATCCGGCGATGCCCACAATCTGATGCAGAGGCACATCCACATCGATATTCTTCAGATTATGCACCCGCGCGCCGCGGATTTTTATTTTCTCTACAGAATGCTTCATATTCCCTTCCTTTACAGTCTCTGATCTTTTTACTGATCTTTTGCTGATCTTTTGGCCGCAAAATCGCCGTACCGGTTGACTTTTCTCTTCAAACAGGTTATACTTTTCTGGTCCGTGCAGCCGGGGAGATAGCGGTGCCCTGTACCTGCAATCCGCTACAGCAGGGGTGATGCCGAACCGAGGGTTTTTTCACTGCTTAGCTGCCTTTTATAAGTGGCGCTGACGTCTGGGTCTTACGCAACGGAAATCCATGAACCGTGTCAGGACAGGAATGTAGCAGCACTAAGTGGAACCTTTCGTGTGCCGTGAGGGAGCCTGGGCCGAGTTAACTGTAAAAGTAACGTCTGCGGTGTCGGCTCGAAGGGAGGCGCACGGACTTTCTGTCAGAGAATAACCGTTTCAGGATCAAAAAAAGCCGTCCGGAAATCCGGGCAGCCTTCAGAACGGATCGTGCAGCCGTAGAGCAGTTTCAGACTGTTCTACGGCTTTTTCTGCCCACAGTCGTGAAAATGCAATGCGCTTTCTTTTCCCGAAACAGCTCCGCCGCTCAGAAATGCAATGCGTTACGCTTCTGTTTTCCAGGCAGTTCCGCCGCCCGGAAATGTAAATGCGTCACACTTCCTCTTCCCGGGGCAGCTCCACCGCCGTATATTCATGCTTCACAAAGGGCAGGAATTTTTCCAGAATATCCGCCGTCCTGATCTTCAGGCTGCTGGTGTTGACGCAGGGGTGGCACCCCAGATATTCCTCTTCGAGAATTTCCCTGTCGATCAGCAGGCGCACATGATTTTCCCTGTCATTCATAAGCCCCATCACGCTCACCGCTCCCGGCAGGATATCCAGATACTGCTCCATATACTCGCCGCCCGCGAAGGACAGGCGGGCCGACTGAATCTGCTTCGACAGATCCTTTGTCTTGAATTTCTTGCTGCCAGGCATCAGCAGCAGATAAAAGCTGGTTTTCTGGGCGTTGCACAGAAACAGATTCTTGCACATCTCCACGCCCAGGGCCTCGTCCACCGCCTGGCAGTCCTCCATTGTCATAGCCGCCGGATGATCCGCCCGCTCATAGGGGATATCCAGCCGCTCCAGAAGCTCGTAGACCGCCCGCTCCCGCGGCTGGCGCTCTTCCAGATTCTCCGGCTTCGTTCCGTATATCTTCAGTCCCATCTTTTCTGCCTCCTGTTATTCTTCCCGTATTTCAGGCCGGTACTGCCGTTCCGCCGCCTTCCCTTCCGGCCGTGCTGCGGCTCCGGCTCTTCTTTTCCCGGACAGCGCCGCCGCTCCGCTCCCGGCTTTTTACGCCCGCCGCTTCTGATCCGCGGCTCCGCCGGAAAGCCTCTGCCGCAGCCAGTCCGTCACTTCCAGCAGCGATCCCATCTTTTTATAGTACATCCCGTCCACGGGGGCGGTATCCTTCTGCAGATCCGGAACCAGAATCACCGGCGTGCCCGCCGCATGCGCCGCCCGGACGCCGTTCCAGGAATCCTCCAGCACCAGCGTCTCCTCCGGCCGCAGCCCCAGCTTTTCACAGGTGATAAGATAGATCTGTGGATCCGGCTTGGCCCGTTTCACCATATCGCCCGCGATCACAAACTGAAAATACTCCAGCACCTTTGTCCGCTCCAGGTTATCCAGGGCATGAGTCCGGCTGGAGCCGGTGGCCACTGCCGCCGGGATCTCCATTTCCCTCAGATACGCCAGCAGCTCCGGAAGCCCCGGCTTCACCGGCACGCCCTCCGCGCGGCTGAATTCCCTCACACGGCTCCTGTAGGCCTGCTCAAACGCCTCATAGGGAAACTCCTCCCCGTACTGCTCCCGGAAATACAGAATCCGCGACGCCCGGTTCATGCCCATGGTCTGATAGATATGATAGCCCATGGGTTCGCCTGCGAATTCCGGTCCCACGGCGTCCCAGGATCTCTGTATCTGCTGCTCCGTTCCGAACATCAGCCCGTCCATATCGAAAATCACCGCCCGGGGCCACACCTTTTCCGGCATCTCTGTATTCATGTTTCGTTCTCCTTCCGTCCCGTTTTCACAGTCCGTTCCGCTTCCGGAAAAGCCGGTAAATCGTCTCGATCAGTTCTTCATCGTCCAGCCCCTCATATCTGACTTCTTCCTCGTCCAGATCCTCGGCCGCCACCCGCAGGATATGCACCAGCTCGTCGTCCCCGCCTTCCGCCGGGTAAAGCACCGCATACTCCTCGCCCCTGTACTCGATCACATCCAGAAGCTCGAATTCCGTCTCTTCTCCGTTCTCATCGCTTAAGATCACAATATCTTCTCCCATGTTTCTTCCTCCAATTACATCACATATTGCAGCCTGTGCCCTGCTGTCCTATAATAGGGGTATCCGGCCTTACCTGCCGGAAAACACAGTTGTCGAAAACTACCACAGCTATTATAACCCAGGGCCTGCCGCAATACAAGCCCTGACAGACGGACGCCTTTCTCTGCTTTCCCCGGTTGGCCCCGTACTTTTTCCGGACGCCGGAAGTCCGGGACGCCCGCGGGATCAGGGAAGCCGTATCGCCCGCCGGCAAGGAGGAATCTCATCATGGAACTTTTCACATGGATCGTCATCATCTATCTGCTGTTCATCAACCTGACCGGCTTTCTGCTCTTCGGAGCGGACAAGCGGAAAGCCGCCCGGAAGCAGTACCGCATACCGGAGGCCCGGCTCTTTCTCGCCGCCTTTCTCGGCGGGGCCGCCGGATGTCTGCTGGGCATGCGTTTTTTTCACCATAAAACAAGGCACGCCAGCTTCCGCATCGGCATGCCTCTCCTTCTGATTCTCTGGATTCTGCTCCTGTTCTTTCTCTTCGGAACGGACCTTTCAGACCGCATTGGCGCTCTGCTTTAAGCACTCCCGGACAATCTCTGAATCCGCCCTGCAGAGCTGGCGGAACCGACCGATCCGCTGGGTAGTTTCGTTTCCCTTGCCCAGCACCAGCACCACGGTGTAGTCCTCCGCTTCCTCAAGAGCTTTCCGGATGGCCTCTTCCCGGTCGGGAATGCATTCATAGGGACATCCGGTTTTCTGCACATAATACCCCACCTTCTTCATGATATCCCCTGTCCGCTCCGGTCCCGGATCGTCCGTGGACAGATAGATCTTCCGGCAGTTCCTGCCCGCGATCAGCCCCAGCTCTTTCCGGCGGTTCAGCGCCTTGCCGCCGGGACATCCGAATACGGAGATCAGGTCGTAGCCCGGATACTCCATCCGCACCGCGTCGAAGATCTTTCGAAAGCTCAGGGCATTGTGGGCGTAATCCACAATAGCCCGCACCTTCCCGCCCCGGCCGCTGAATTCCTCCATCCGGCCGCTGACCGTGACCCTGCGAAGCCCCTCCCGCATGTCCTCCGGCGGGATCCCCTCCAGATACGCCGCCGCAATGGCCGCAAGCGCATTTTCTACATTGAATACCCCGTGCATGGCCAGCTCAAAATCCTGTTCGAACCGGTCGCAGCTCACGGAAAAACAGATTTTCCCGTCCTTCAGCCAGATATCGTGGCCGCAGATATCAGCCTGCGGAGACGTGCCGAAGGTGAGAACGCGCCGGGCCGCAGAAGCGGCTTCCAGCACCCTTTCGCTTTCCGGGGAATCCAGATTCACCACCGCCGTATCCGTCTGACGGAACATCCCGAGCTTGGACGCGAAATAATCCTCGAAATTCTCATGCTCCTCCGGGCTTATGTGATCCTCGGATATGTTCAGAAAAATTCCCGTGTCGAAGCGCACGCCCCGCACCCTCTGATACTTCAGGGCCTGGCTGGACACCTCCATGACCAGATAGCCGCTCCGCCCGCGCCAGGCGTTTCGGAAGTGCCGGTACAGCTCCGGCGCCTCCGGCGTGGTCAGCTCCGCCTTTTCCCATGCCTTTCCGTCATACATTCCCACCGACGTCAGGCAGGCGATTTCCGGCTGCCCGGCCCTGCGCCTGTATTCGTCGAAAATTCCCTTTATGTAGCAGGCCGTAGTGGTCTTTCCCTTAGTTCCGGTAATGCCTACGCACCGCAGGGCCCCGTCGGGAATCCTGTAAAATTCCTTCGCCAGCACCGCCATGGCCGCCCGCACATCCGTCACCAGTATATAAGGAACTCTCCCTATTCCGTAATCCCGTTCGCTGACGTAACAGACCGCCCCGCCCGCGGCGGCCTCTTCCAGATATTCTCTCCGGAAGGCAGCGCCCTTACAGATAAACAGGGTGCCCGGCTCCGCTTCTTTGGATTTATAAGAGAGCTTTCTCACCGGTTCTTTTTCCCGGCCGTACAGGCGGCTTTTTACCGCCAGGCCCTCTTTCTGCAAAAGCTCCAGATATACCTGCAGTTCCCTCATATCCATCGCCTCCGATTTCCCGAAAATACGGGAATCCGAAGTCCCGGCGTCTCCTCTGCAGCGGCCCCGCCGCAAGTATCAGCAGTTTTTCCATGCATGTCTTACCTATACTCCCCGAAGCGGCGCCCTCGGGCCGTCTGCGCCTGATCGGATGGGGGAGATTTCATCTCCCCATCCGATCACCGCGATACCTCGCTCATCTCGCGACACAGCCGCTCGATGACCGTTGCCCGTCGGATGCCCGCTCGTGCCAGCACAGCGGTCGCCCTCCGGGCGTATCGCGAAAAAAAGGACTGCCGGAATCTCTTCATCCCGTCAGTCCCATTCTCGCACCGGAATATGCATAAAGTCCTCAGAAAAATGCAAAAAAACTGCAAAGTCAGAATTGCAGGCTGAAGCCGCTGATCCGCTCCGCGGCCGGGCTGTAGATCAGAATCATCGACGCGTCTGCATTTTCATCGGAAAACACCAGCAGAAACTCCCCCTGGTAGGGTATGATATCGCAGGCAAACTCCTGAAAGGCCACTTCCGCCATCCAGGAGAAACCCCAGCCCATAGTTTCTGCCAGCATACCGTCCTCCAGCGCGTATATGCCCTGATAAAATTCCTCAAATACATTTTCCGGCACAGCCATCTCTTCCCCGCCGTCCGTCGTCACCGGCGCGGTATCCGTCTCCGCCGCCGGCCCGTCTGCAGAGGCATTCCCGGTTCCGTCCGCGAGGGTCTCATATCCGCCGGCCCCCGTGTAGCCGTCCGCCGCCGCATTCCCGGTTCTGTCCGCGGAAGTCTCATATTCGCCGGCCTCCGTCAGCCCGTAATAGTCCCTCTGAAACGCGGCCAGCCGCTCCCGGAGCTGCCTCTGGATCTCCCCGGATTCCTCCGGCGTCACCTCTTTCTCCCAGGGCAGCGTGATTTTCACATATTCCATTCCCTGCCCGCTGAACGCGAAGCTCAGCTCCGCTTCCCCGTCCCCGGTCTCCACGGTCAGCCCCCGGGCATACAACCGCCCCTGGCTTTCATCGTACAGCACGCCCTGCTCCAGCTCCGGTTCAATGACATCTAATTCATAGTCCTTCAGAAAACCGCCCATCAGCAGTGATTCCAGCAAATAAAAGACATCCAGCCTGGCCTGCTCCCGGATTGCCGGATCATTCCCTGCGAGCTCCGCCAGCGTCCGGCAGTCCTCCTCCCGGAACTCCGTCCAGGGATACAGCTCGATCTCTTTATCCGCCGCCGCAGACGCGATAACGCCCCCGTCGTAGTCCACTTCGCGGATGGCGTTCCTGTAGTCCGGGACCAGCATGGGCAGCGCCAGGCTCAGAAGGAGCGCCGCCGCAGCCAAAACCGCAGCCATTCCCCAGCCGGCCGCCTTACTTCTCCTGCTCATCGTCATCCCCGCCTTTCCTGTCCTTCAGAACCACCGTCACCCGGGTGCCTTCTCCCGGCCGGCTGTCTATCTTCAGTTCCCCGCCGTGGAGCTCCACGATGCGGGCGCACAGGGAAAGCCCAAGCCCCACGCCGCCGCTTCTTCGGGACCGGGATTTATCCGCCATATAGAAGGGTTCCAGCACGTGGCGCAGCTCTTCCTCCGACATGCCCACGCCCTGATCTTCCACATGGAATACCCAGGCCTCCTCCCGGCGCTCCGCCCGGAGGCGGACCGTCTTTCCCGCCTCGGAGGCCTTGCCCGCATTGTCCACCAGATTGGACAGCAGCAGCTCGAAGAGCTCCGGATCGACATCCACCGCGCCTCCATGGGCCGGCTCCACCTTCAGATGCACCTTCCGGGACACCATCAGCGGCAGCACCGTCTTATAGACGCTGAAAAACATCTTATTAATCTCCGTCCGCCGGAATTCCAGAGACACGTGATGCAGAGACGAAAGCTGCAGCATCTTGGCGGACAGGATCTGCAGCCTCCTGGTCTGATCCAGGATAATCCCCGCGTATTCCCGGCGCTTCTTCTCGTCCATATCCTTCTGAATCCGCATCAGGTCGGCGAATCCCATAACCGACGTCAGCGGCGTTTTCATTTCGTGGGCGAAATTATCCACAAACCGCTGCCGCTCATCCGCCAGCCCCTGCACCTCTTCCACATTTTTCTCTATGGACGCGCTCATCCGGTTGATATTTCCGGAGAGCTCGTGGAATTCCGGACTCCGGTAGTCCGGCAGACGGAGGCCGTAATCGCCGCCCGCGATCCGCCCGAGCCCGGCGTTGATCTGATTCAGGGGCCGCAGAAGGCGCAGCACCACCAGAATCAGAACGCCGCCCGTCAGTCCCGCGAATACCAGGCTGGCGATTCTGGAGAACTGGAGCTGCTGCTCCAGCCCCCGGTAGATCGCCGTGACATCAGACACCGTGTAGACCGTATATGCCTCTGTCTCCAGCTCTGTGGGGCTGCCGGTGAGCATGTAGCTTTTGCCGTCCCGCTCCACGATCATGGACAGCATGCTGTCCGCCGCCTGCACGCTGCTTCTGAATTCCTCCGGCAGCATCGCCAGCTCCTGCCGCCCTTCTCCGCCCACCGGCTCTCCGTCAGAGCTGCAGACGACCAGGCGGTCCGTCCCGGCCTGCTGATTCTGCACCATCTCTCCGATGATCTCTTCCACCTGATCCGCCTGCAGGCGCAGCCGTCCCTCCTGCAGACGGCGGTAGACCACCTCGCTGCGCAGCGTCTCCGTGTAATAGGCGTTCTGAATGGCCGCCCGGTCGGTCTCCCTCTCCACCGTAGTACGGAAATTCAGGTTCAGCGTGACGATCATGGTCACGTCCACGGCCAGCAGCGTCAGAAGAAAGGCGCAGAAAAAGATTCTCTGCCACAGCTTCATGGCTGCCTGCTTTCCAGCCGGTAGCCCAGCTTGGGAATCGTCACCAGCTTTCCCTGAAGCTGCATCTTCCGTCGGAGCTGCTGCACATGGATATCCACGGTCCGGCTCTCGCCTTCAAACTCATAGCCCCAGACCGATGCCAGCAGCTGCTCTCTGGTCACCGCGATGTCCTGGTGCTGGAGAAAGAATACCAGCACGTCGAACTCCTTCGGCGTCAGCGCCACCTCCTGATCTCCCTTCCGGACCTGATGGCGCTCCAGATCCACCTGAATGTCCTCGTAGACGAACTTCGTCCGTCCCTTGTTGCGCCTGCGGAGCACAACCTCTATCCTGGCCAGAAGCTCCATGGGCTCAAAGGGCTTTGTGATATAATCCTCCGCCCCCATCCGCAGGCCCTTCACCTTGTCCATGACATTTTCCTTCGCAGTCAGGAAAATGACCGGAGTGTCCAGCTCCTGTACCTGTTCCATAATCTGAAATCCGTCCAGACCCGGCAGCATCACGTCCAGCAGCACCAGGTCGTACCTGCCCTCCCGGATCTCCTCCGGCGCAAAGCTGCCGTCCCGGCAGATGCCGCACTGATACTTCGCCATCTGGAGCGTCGCCTCCAGCATTCTGGAAATTCCCTCATCGTCTTCCACAATCAAAATCTTCTGCATGATGTTCCCCCTGTTTTCTGATAGATTCCCCTTCTTTTCCATCCCGGAACAGATGCATGGACGCGCCTGCTGTGCGCGTTTTTCCGCCGCCCGTTACTGCAGCGTCTCCAGAGCCCGCAGCAGCTCCTCTTCGTAATCGCCCTCCAGCTCCTCCGTCCGCCCGGCATTCCGGATATTGGTCTCCGCCCCGCAGGGCTCGCCGCCGTCGGAAAATTCCCAGATATGGTAGGTCAGCCCCCGGTGCTCAAAATCGATGCTCCCGCAGCCATCCTCTTCCGTATAGCCGAATGCGATTCCTTTTTCCCTGAGCTTCTTCTGAACCTTTTCAAGCCTCATCCTCTGCGCCTCCTCATTTTTCTGCCGCTGCACATCCGGCGGAGCCAAAAGCTCCGCCCGCTTCGGAACCGGAACGCCCTTCCGCCCCGTCCCCTGCTTCCTGCCTGTGAAAACACGCCGCTCCCCGGCCCGTTTCCGCACGGCGCCCGCGCGGCTTTTTCCGACTTCTATTCTACCCGCATCGCGCCGTTCTGACAAGGTGTTTATTTTTTCTTGCATATCCCGGAAAACCGTCGTATAATAGTACCAGCTTCACATGAATCTTCAGGGCAGGGTGCAAGTCCCTACCGGCGGTACAGCCCGCGAGCCGAAAGGCATGATCCGGTGTGATTCCGGAGCCGACAGTATAGTCTGGATGGAAGAAGATACGGCAGGCTCACGTTTGTTTTCGTATATATTGTCCTGAAATGCATCCGCATTTCAGGATTTTTTATTTTCAGCTATGGCAGGCCCCGGCTACTGAGGATTCGGGCCCGGTCCGGACTTTCCGGAACGGGCGCTTCAGAAGCCGGGGTCTGTTTTTTTGACCGGAACAAAAATTTTTTACGGAAAAGAGGAATGCACATGACTGACCGGGATTATATGGAACGCGCCATCGCCCTGGCCCGAAAGGGCCTTGGGCGCACCAATCCCAACCCGCTGGTAGGCGCCGTCATCGTAAAGGACGGCAGAATCATCGGAGAGGGCTGGCACGATCACTGCGGCGGCCTTCACGCGGAGCGGAGCGCCATCGCTTCCCTGACAGAATCCGCCGAAGGCTCCACCCTCTATGTGACGCTGGAGCCCTGCTGTCACTGGGGCCGGACGCCGCCCTGCACCGACGCCATCCTGGAACAGAAGATCGGCCGCGTGGTCATCGGCTCCCGGGACCCCAACCCGAAGGTCTCCGGCAAAGGGGCCGCGCTGCTGCGCTCCGCGGGCGTACAGGTGGAGGAGGATTTCCTGCGGGAGGAATGCGACAGCTTAAACCCCGTATTCTTCCATTACATCACCACGCAGACGCCCTATGTAATCATGAAATACGCCATGACCGCCGACGGAAAAATCGCCACCCGCACCGGGGCTTCCAAATGGATCACCGGCGAGGCGGCCCGGCAGAAGGTTCAGGAGCTGCGCCGGATCTGCCCGGGCATTATGGCAGGCATCGGCACGGTGCTGGCCGACGATCCGCTGCTGACCGTCCGGGAGGAAAACGCCCGGAGCCCGGTCCGCATCATCTGCGACAGCCGTCTCCGGATTCCGCCGGACTGCCGGATCTGCCGGACCGCGGAGCAGTATCCCACCATCCTGGCCTGCGCCGCCGGAGCGGAAAAAGACGATCCCGCCATGGCCAGGCGGCGGCAGCAGCTTGAGCGCCGGAGCCTCCGGATTCTGGAGACGCCCGCCCGGGACGGGCACATCGATCTGAACGCCCTGATGCGCCTGCTGGGCGCGGAGGGCATCGACGCCATTCTGCTGGAGGGCGGCGGCACCCTGAACGAAAGCGCCCTGCGCAGCGGTATTGTGCAGGAGCTTCAGGTCTTTGTCGCTCCGAAAATATTCGGAGGGAACGGGAAATCGCCGGTGGAAGGCGAAGGAGTGGCCCTGCCTTCGGAAGCTCTGGGGCTGGAGCTGCGCGGCATTTCCAATATCGGCGGCGACCTGCTGCTGCGCTATCAGATCCGCAGCCGGAGCGCCGGAAAGGAGGCATTATGTTCACAGGAATCATAGAAGAACTGGGCAGAATCCGCTCACTGACCCTCTCCGGGCATTCGGGCTCCCTGATCATACGGGCGCGGAAGGTGCTGGAGGGCACCCGGATCGGAGACAGCATCGCGGTCAACGGCATCTGCCTGACCGTCACCGCCATGACCCCGGACAGCTTTACCGCGGATGTGATGGCGGAGACCGTCCGCAGAAGCAGCCTGAAAATCTGCCGGCCCGGAGATCCCGTCAACCTGGAGCGGGCCATGGCGGCCGGCGGCCGTTTCGGAGGCCATATCGTCTCCGGCCACATCGACGGCACCGGCTCCGTCCGTTCCCTGCGCCGGGAGGAAAACGCAGTATGGATCACGGTGGAGACTCCGCCGGAGCTCATGGAACTGATCGTGGAAAAAGGCTCCATCTGCATGGACGGCGTCAGCCTGACCGTGGCAGGCACCGGCCCGCGGGAATTTCAGGTATCCGTCATTCCCCATACGGGGGCCGAAACCACGCTGCTTCAGAAAAAGCCCGGCGATCCGGTCAATCTGGAGACGGATCTGATCGGAAAATATGTGCAGAAGCTGCTGGGCGCGGCTCCGGACCGGAACGGCAAAGCCCCATCCTCTGCTCTCCAAACAGGCGGCGCGGCAGGAAATGCCGCAGCCGCGGGAGCGTCCGCCGGAAACGCTCCGGAACGCGCCCCTGGAACCGGCAGGGGTGCCTCTCCGTCCGGCGGCATCACCATGGATTTTCTGCGGGAATGCGGCTTCTGACAGGGAACCGGAACCCTGCCGGAGCGCGCATATCCGACGCTTTTTCCCATATCACAACATGCAGGAGGTATCTGACTATGGACCGACAATACAATACCATACCGGAGGCGCTGGAGGACCTGCGCGCCGGAAAAATCATCCTGGCCACCGACGACCCGGACCGGGAGAACGAAGGCGACATGATCTGCGCCGCCCAGTTCGCCACCCGTGAAAACATCAACTTTATGGCCTGCCACGCCAAGGGCCTGATCTGCACGCCCATGAGCGCGGAAATCGCCGGAAGGCTGGGCCTGCCCCAGATGGTATCGGAAAATACCGACAACCATTCCACCGCTTTCACCGTATCCGTAGACCACGTGGACACCACCACGGGCATTTCGGCGGCAGAGCGCTCCGTAACCATGATGAAATGCGCCGATCCCGCTACCAGGCCCGGCGATCTGCGCCGTCCCGGCCACGTCTTTCCGCTGGTGTCCCGAAAGGGCGGCGTGCTCGCCCGCAGCGGCCATACGGAGGCCACCGTGGATCTGCTGCGGCTGGCCGGCCTGACCCAGTGCGGCGTCTGCTGCGAGGTCATGGAAGAGGACGGCACCATGATGCGGACGCCGAACCTCTGGAAGCTGGCCGAAAAGTACGGCCTGAAATTCATCACCATCCGCGACCTGCAGGACTACTGCCGCGTCCACGACCGGCACCTGTTCCGTCAGGCCAGCGCCGACCTGCCCACCCGGTACGGCCATTTCCGAATCCACGGCTACGTCAGCGACATCACCGGCGAACACCATGTGGCGCTGGTGAAGGGCGATATCGGGGACGGCGAAAATATCCTGTGCCGGGTGCATTCGGAATGCCTGACCGGCGACACCTTCGGCTCCCTGCGCTGCGACTGCGGAGGCCAGCTCCAGAACGCCATGCGCCAGATCGAGGCAGAGGGCCGGGGCATCCTTCTCTACATGCGTCAGGAGGGCCGCGGCATCGGGCTTATCAACAAGCTGAAGGCCTACGAGCTGCAGGAGCAGGGCCTGGACACCGTGGAGGCCAACCTGAAGCTGGGCTTCGCCCCCGACCTGCGGGAATACTGGGCCGGAGCGCAGATTCTGTCCGATCTGGGCGCGAAATCCCTGCGCCTGCTGACCAACAATCCCCAGAAGGTCTACGGCCTCTCCGGCTTCGGCCTGACCATCCTGGAGCGGGTGCCCATCGAGATCGAACCCCAGAAATACGACAGCTTTTATATGAAAACGAAGCAGGAAAAAATGGGACATATTTTCCGGGAAATCCATTTCTGATCCCGGACACAGAAAAAACAGACAAGCAGGAGGAAAAAGTTTGGAAGTAAACTTCCAAATCTACCATTATTGACGC
>DVJR01000051.1 GCA_018716575.1 Candidatus Scatomonas merdavium
GTCAGGCCGCATTTTGCCAGGGCGGAGCGGACCTCGAACTGGCTGAAACCGGGAAATTCCTTCCACAGCTCTTCAAGCGTCGTGGTTTCGATGTCCTGGCTCATTTCCTGCTCAAAATATCCGATTTCCAGATAATCGCCCAGCTCCACGGTTCCCGAAAGAGGCAGAATCAGGCCCAGGATGCTCTTCAGCAGTGTGGTCTTGCCGATGCCGTTGGCTCCTGTAAGGACAATCCGTTCCCCCCGCTCCATCTGAAAATTCAGAGGGGCAGACAGCGGCTCTTCGTAGCCGATGACCAGATCGTGAGTCTCCACCAGATAGCGTCCCGGTGCCCGGGCCTCCAGAAAATGAAATTCCGGCTTCGGCTTCTCCGCCGCCAGCTCAATCACATCCATCTTGTCCAGCTTCTTCTGCCGGGACATGGCCATATTCCGCGTGGCCACGCGGGCCTTGTTTCTCGCCACGAAATCCTTCAGCTCCGCGATCTCCTTCTGCTGGCGGTTGTAGGCCGCCTCCAGCTGAGCCTTTTTCACCGCGTAGACCTCCTGGAACCTGTCGTAATCTCCCACGTAGCGGTTCAGCTCCTGATTGTCCATATGATAAATCAGATTGACGACGCTGTTCAGAAAGGGAATGTCATGGGAAATCAGGATAAATGCGTTTTCGTAGTCATTCAGATACCGTTTCAGCCATTCGATGTGAACTGTGTCCAGATAGTTTGTGGGCTCGTCCAGAAGCAGAATATCCGGCTTCTCCAAAAGAAGCTTTGCCAGAAGCACCTTGGTCCGCTGACCGCCAGACAGCTCTGTCACATCCCGGTCCAGCCCGATGTCCGAAAGCCCCAGGGCGCGCCCCACCTCTTCCACCTTCGTGTCAATCAGATAAAAATCATGGGCGGACAGGAGCTCCTGAATCACTCCGGTCTCCTCCATATAATAGGCCATCTCCTCCTCGGATGCCTCCGCCATTTTCTCATACATTTCATTCATCTGCGCTTCCAGCTCAAACAGAAATCCGAAGGCAGAAGCCAGTACATCCCGGATGGTCATTCCCTTTTCCAGAACCGTATGCTGATCCAGATAGCCCACCCGGACATTCTTCGCCCACTCAATCTTTCCCTCATCCGGCTGCAGTTTTCCGGTGATAATATTCATAAACGTGGATTTTCCCTCTCCGTTGGCCCCCACCAGGCCGATATGCTCTCCCTTCAGCAGCCGGAAGGACACATCATGAAAAATGGCCCGGTCTCCGAAGCCATGGGTTAAGTGTTCTACATTTAAGATACTCATTGGTCTTGTACTCCTTATAAAATCCTGTCAGAGGCACGGCCTTTTCCGCCTGCTGCCCCGGTCTGCGCAACTTATCATATCATCTTTTTCCCTGCCATGCTATAATAGCAGATAATACCACAAAGGGGAACCATTCATTGAGAGAAACGAAAAGAAAAAAGTTCTGGAAAAGAATACTGACTGCCGCGGCGGCGGTCCTGGCCGCCGCCGTTCTGGCCTGCGTGTTATATATAGGAAACTATTATCATGCAGAGGAATCTGCCCTGGAAGCTGCCGCTTATTCCGGCCAGGGCATCACCGTCTCCGAAGAGGATGACCGGATTATCTTCACGCCCGACAGCCCCCGGGCCGGACTTATCTTCTATCCGGGCGGCAAAGTCCAGTATGAGGCCTACGCGCCGCTGATGGAAGCCTGCGCAGAACAGGGACTTCTCTGCGTTCTCCTGCATATGCCCGGAAATCTGGCTGTGCTGGACGTAAATGCCGCAGAGGGAATTCCGGAAGAATACCCGCATATCGAGTCCTGGTACATGAGCGGCCACTCTCTGGGCGGCTCCATGGCGGCCTCTTATCTGAGCCGCCATCCCGATGATTTTGAGGGCCTGATTCTTCTGGCTGCCTACTCTACAGCGGACCTGAAAGACAGCGGCCTTTCCGTCCTGTCCGTCTATGGTTCGGAGGATGGAGTGATGAACCGGAACTCCTATGAAACATACAGAGAAAATCTCCCTGCAGATTTTACAGAATTCATAATTCCCGGCGGCTGCCATGCTTACTTCGGGTGCTATGGCGCGCAGAAGGGCGACGGCACACCGGAAATCACAAATGAAGAGCAGATTCAGCTTACAGCGGAAGAGATCGGCGAATTCACGAAATAAATCCATCGAAATAAATCAATTAAAATAAATCACTTAAAATAAATCCATCGAAATAAATCAATTCATAAAACAAATCAGGAGGTGGACACTCATGAACCAGAACTCTCAAAGTCCCCAGAAACAACATACCGCTCCTCTCCCGTCAGAGAACAGAACGTTTTCATCCGGAACCCCGGGCAGCCAGGGCAGGCCGGAATGGAAGGTCTATTTTGACGGAAACTTCTGGAGTTCCCAGGGTCAGGATCAGGCCGGCGCAGAGCTTCGAATCGGAGAATCGTTCCAGTGGGCCGGCCGCCACTGGCTGCTCCCGGCCGTCTACTCCTGCGGCGAAGGGCTTGTGCTCGATCTCTGTATGCGCATAGAGCCCCGGGAAATGGATGCCTTTATGGAAAAATGGGACCTGACTCCGGAAAATGCTGACTATGACCGCTTTACCAGAGAACAGCAGATGGAAATTGAACTGGACAACCCTCTCCACCTGAAATTTCATCCGGAGCTGGAAGTAAATGGCCGGAAGCTGACGCTTTCCCACAGCTGCGCTGTGCATTATCTTCCCTGGCTGTCCGAAAAATATCCGGACGAAGCCGCAGCCTGGGGACTGGAAGCAGCACCGGCTGCGAAACATTACGGACTGGACCCGGCATACGGATGGTGCATATCCCGGCACGCTTTTCTATGGGAAGGCAGCCGCTTCTCTCAGATTGACAGTCTTCTCCTCTCGATGGAGCCAGATCCGGTCGATATTCCCGGCCCGCGCTTTACGGCTGCTCCCGGAGACACTATCTCATTTATCCATCCGGCAGACGGATGCCAGTGTACGCTGACTGTTCGGGATATTTCCCAGGAGACGCTGGATAAAACCCGGCTGGAAGAGCTGGAAGATCCTTTTGAGTTTCCGCCCCATTACACGGTCCTGACCTATACGCTTTCACCGGAATCCGAAAACGGCATCACTGTGGCTGGCTGCAGTGACGGCGATCAGCCAAGAAGGAAAGCTGTTTCTCCCGCTTCTGGCGGTTCTGCTTCCGGCGGAAGCGCCGCAGCCATCGGAATTATCGGAGGCGCAGTCATTCCCGTCGTTCTTTCTGACGCCAGCGTGGAACAGCAAAAGCTCCACGCCGTCTGCTCTCTCCCACGCTTTGAGCCTGTGAAGGAGACGGAATG
>DVJR01000052.1 GCA_018716575.1 Candidatus Scatomonas merdavium
CATTATCTGCGCCATTGAAAGCGCTCATGCGGTGGCCTATGCCAGAAAGCTGGCTCCGTCCATGAGCCCGGAGGAGTGCATGATCATCTGCCTGTCCGGAAGAGGAGACAAGGACGTGGCGGCCATAGCGAGATACAGAGGGGTGAATATCAATGAGTAAGATAGCAGAGGCATTCAATCACGGAAAAGCATTTATTCCTTTTCTTACCGCCGGGGATCCGGACCTGGAGAAAACGGAGGAATTTATTCTGGAAATAGAGCGCTCCGGCGCGGATCTGATCGAGATCGGTATCCCGTTTTCCGATCCCATCGCGGAGGGAATCGTCATTCAGGAGGCGGACATCCGCGCTTTGGCGTCCGGAACGACTACGGATAAGATTTTCGATATGGTGGCGAAGGTCCGGCCGCAGGTGCGGATTCCCCTGGTATTTATGACGTATCTGAATCCGGTGTTCCATTACGGCTATGAGCGGTTTTTTAGCCGCTGCCAGGAGGCGGGCATCGACGGAATCATCATTCCGGATCTGCCCTTTGAGGAAAAAGGGGAGCTGGACGGCATCGCCGCAGCTCACGGCGTGGATCTGATCTCCATGATCGCTCCCACTTCCGAAGAACGGATTCAGAAAATCGCAGCGGAGGCAAAGGGCTTCCTCTATGTGGTTTCTTCCATGGGCGTCACGGGCGTGCGGAGCGAAATCACCACCGATCTGGGAGCGATTCTGGAAAATATCCGGAAGGTGACAGATGTGCCGGCCTGCGTGGGATTCGGCATCAGCACACCGGAGCAGGCGGCGGAGATCGCCAGCATCGCCGACGGCGTCATCGTGGGCAGCGCCATCGTCAGGCTGGCGGAGCAATATGGCGGCCATGCGGCGGAGCATATCGGAGCTTATGTGCGGAAGATGAAGGAGAGCGTCGCAGGAATTTGAGAAAGGCGGCCGGCCGCTGCCGATTGTCTTTGACTTTTCCGGCTTCCTGGTACATAATGAAACCGGGAAGGTGAGTACAGTGATATTAAGCGTCAGCCGCAGAACAGATATTCCTAACTGGTATTCTGCCTGGTTTTACAACCGAATACGCGAAGGGTTTCTGTATGTGAGAAATCCTTTCAACAGCCACCAGATCAGTCGGATTGCGCTTTCGCCTGATCTGGTGGACTGTATTATATTCTGGACGAAAAACCCGGAAAATATGATGCCGCGCCTCGGCGAACTGCGTGACTATGATTTCCTGTTCCAGTTTACGCTGACAGGCTATGGAAAGGATGTGGAGCCCGGGGTTCCGGACAAAAAGCATATGATCAGAGTCTTTCAGGCGCTTTCAGAGCAGATCGGCCATGAGCGGGTGATCTGGCGGTACGATCCCATCCTGCTCAGCGAGCGGTATACGCCGGAATATCACCTGAGGGCATTTCGGGAAATTGCGGAAAGGCTGGCGGGATATACGGACAGAGTGGTGATCAGCTTCGTGGATTTCTATGCGAAAATGAAGAAGAACGCGGAAAAACTCCGGATTCGCCCCATAACGGAGCGGGAGATGACTGAACTGGCCGGGAAAATGGCGGAAGCTGCGGGACAGAATCAGATGTCCATAGAAGCCTGCGCAGAGCAGACGGATCTGTCTGGAGCCGGCGTAAAGCGCGGAAGCTGCATCGACCGTTTGCTGATTGAGAAGCTGACAGACTGCAGGCTGGCGGGAGGCAAGGACCGGAACCAGAGAAAGGAATGCGGCTGCATGGAGAGCATAGATGTGGGCGCATATGATACCTGCCGGAACGGGTGCCTGTACTGCTATGCCGGTTCCGGCATGGAACGGCTGCGGGCTGCCCTGAAGCAGTATGATGTGAACTCGCCGCTGCTGTGCGGATGCGTGGGGCCGGAGGATAAAATTACAGAAAGAAATGTCAAGTCTCTGAAAATCAGGCAGATAAGTCTGTTTGACGGGGAAAACTGAAGGCGTTCCGGCCGGGAGGAGAAATTCCCGGCGCCGGAGCGCCCTTTTATCTGTATTTATCGGTCGTCCTCTTCGGAATATTCCACGGGGATGCCCCGGTGTTCCACCGAAGTGGAGAAAACGATCTGCGTCTTGGTTCTTCCGAAATGCTGGAGCTGGCCTACGAACTGGTCCAGATCCGTGGTGGTGTGGAAAAATACTTCCATCAGCATGGAGTAATCTCCGGTTACGCAGTTGCATTCAATGACATTTGGGATTTTTTCAATATAAGGATAGAATTCTTTCTTTCGGACGGGCTCTACTTCCACGTTAATGAAAGCCTTGATATGGTAGTCAAAGGCCTCCGGGTTTACGCTTACGGAATAGCCCGTAATAATTCCTGCTTTTTCCAGCCGGTCGATCCGGGCGGAAACGGTGGGCGGGGACAAAAACACCTCGTCGGCGATCCGTTTCAGCGGGATGCGCCCGTTTTTCTGCAGCAGCTCTATAATTTTCTTGTCAATGGTATCCAGTACGTGCTTCAATATAACTGTCCTCTGATCATTTCTGTAAAGTCAGCCGGCCCAAAACGCCGCTGTAAAAAAAGTATAGCAGATCGAAAGGAAAAAGAAAAGCATTTTCAGTTTACCGTTTTTCGGTTTTGTGCTACACTTAAAACCGTAAAAAGGAGTAAATTATGTTAGATGTATGTTTGTTGGGAACGGGAGGTATGATGCCTCTGCCGGGCAGGTGGCTGACATCGCTGCTGACACGATACAATGGCAGCGGCCTGCTTATTGACTGCGGCGAAGGAACGCAGATTGCCATGAAAGAGCGGGGCTGGACGTTTAAGCCTATTGATACAATTTGTTTTACCCATTATCATGCGGACCATATCAGCGGGCTTCCGGGAATTCTGCTGGCCATGGCCAATGCGGAGCGCAGTGAGCCGCTGACTCTCATAGGCCCCAGGGGGCTGGCGCGGGTGGTAAACGGACTGCGTGTCATAGCGGCGGAGCTGCCCTTTGAGATAGAGTATATGGAAATTACGGAGCCGGAAAAAATCATCGAGCGGAAAGGTTATCGAATTACGGCTTTTCGTGTTAACCATAATATGATCTGTTACGGCTATACACTGGAAATCCTTCGCGCAGGAAAATTTGATGTGGAACGGGCAAAAGCTCAGGGAATCCCCTTGCGCTTCTGGAATCCTCTGCAGAAGGGGCAGATTATAGAATACGACGGCGTCCGGTATACTCCGGATATGGTGCTGGGGGCGAACCGGAAGGGAATTAAACTGGCTTACTGCACAGACAGCAGACCGACGGCTTCGATTGCGGAGCATGCCAGAGGCGCGGATCTTTTTATCTGCGAGGGTATGTACGGGGA
>DVJR01000053.1 GCA_018716575.1 Candidatus Scatomonas merdavium
ACGTGAAAACGAAGATAAAGCAGTTATGCGAGGAAAGAGGCTGGACGAATTACAGGCTGGCCAAAAAATGTGGGATGCCGGATTCCACCATCCATAATATTCTTAAGAAGTCAGACGAGCCTTCTCTTTCATCCCTGAGAAAGATATGTGATGGTTTTGGAATAACGATGGCTCAGTTTTTCGCAGAAGATGGCACCCCGCCTGATCTGACGAAAATGCAGCGGGAACTTCTGGAAACATTTGACTGCCTGTCGCAGCATCAGAAGGAATTAGCTCTGGCTTATCTGAAAGGCATGGCCGCCAGAAAATGATTTCACATGGCTCAAAAGCATTGTACAGCTTTTGGGCTGTTTTTTTTGATGAAGTCCCGGTTTGACGGAGGAAGCCGGATGGCAGAAGAGGGAAGAGAAGATTGTGAGAAAAAAGGGCGCGTGATGTGCCGGGAGAGTGGAGAAAGCGTGAAAAAAAACTTTCTGGCCGGACTGGAACAGAAGGCGGACCGGTTGCTTGAAGAGAGCAGAGGAAAAGGTCTGACTGCCGAGGAAAAAGAGCGGCTGTGGGACAGAATAAAAAACGATATTGAAGAAAAAAAGAAGCGGGGCGGAGAGAGTATGTAATCTCCCGGAACTGGTCATCCTAAAGGAGAATCAGCTGCAAGGGAAACGCAAGAATTTTGTTAATTTTTTGTGTTTTTTTATCTGCAAACTTTGATTTGTGCTATAATGACAGCGGCTGAAACGACAGAGATTTATCAGAGGAGAGAAGTACAGATGGATGACAGACAGTTCGGAGAGGGACTGGAAAAGCAGAAAAAAACGCAGCCGGAGGAGAAAAAAGGCAGCAGTGCGCCTGCCGGTAAGATGGTTTGGAGAGAGCCGGGTGACAAGCCGGTGGAGATGCCTCCCGGGAAGCAGAAGGAGCCGGGAAAACACAAAAAAGTGAAAATTATTTGCCTGATTGCAGTGCTGGGTGTGCTCGCTGTGGGCTTCGGGCTGTATGCGGCCAGGGCAAATTATTATCAGGATCGTTTCCTGGAAGGGACAGTTATCAATCAGATGGACTGCAGCGGCATGACAGTGGAACAGGTAGAAAGCATGCTGGCGGAGCAGGTGGAAGGATATGCCATAGAGCTGACTTTCCGGGACGGACAGACGGAGACTCTCTCCGGGGATGCGATCGGTTATCAGTATGTGTCTGACGGAAGCGTACAGGCCATTAAGGACAGTCAGAATCCCTGGCTGTGGATTCAGGGATATTTTCAGGAAAATGAATCAAGTGCGGAAGTGACTACCGGATACGACGAGACGCTGCTGCAGGAACAGCTGTACGGACTGCCGGAGATGCAGGAAGAAAGTATGACAGCGCCTACGGATGCCTATGTGGATTATCAGAACGGTACCTTCCTGGTGGTGGCGGAGACGTATGGCAATACGCTGAATCGGGAGACAGTGCTGAATGCTGTGAAGCAGGCAGTTTCGGAAAACCGCACGGAACTGAATGTGGAGGAGGTTGAAGGCGCCTACGCGGCTCCGTCTGTGACACAGACGGACGAAACGCTGACGCAGCGGGCGCAGGAGCTGAACAATCTGATATCCTCCAGCATTACCTATATTCTGCCCACAGGGTCGCAGGTGCTGAACAGCGAGACGCTGGTGACATGGCTTTCCAGGGATGAGAACGGCCATTATTATAAGGATGATACAGTCTGGAATCAGAATATCACCCAGTACGTGGCGAATCTGGCTGCGGCAGTGGACACGGTGGGAACGGACCGGCAGTTCAGTGCCACAGGCCTGGGCACTATTACCGTGGGAGGAGGCGTCTACGGCTGGCAGATTGATCAGGACAGCGAGGTGGCGCAGCTGACCCAGGAGCTGGAAAATCAGACTGTTACGGAGCGTGAGCCGGTGTACAGCAGCCGTGAGGTTTCCACGGAAAATAACGGGTTCGGCAATTCCTACGTGGAAATCGACCTGAGCCGTCAGCACCTGTGGCTGTATCAGAACGGACAGCTCATGGTGGAATCCGATATTGTATCCGGCACGATGACTGAAGATCGTTATACGCCGCCGGGCATTTTCCAGATGTATTACAAGCAGAGAGACAAGGTCCTGAAGGGAGAGATTCAGGAGGACGGGGAGCCCGAATATGAGCAGCCGGTATCCTTCTGGATGCCGTTTAACGGAGGAATCGGCCTTCACGACGCCACCTGGAATTCCTCTTTCGGAGGTGACAAGTACATCTATTCCGGTTCCCATGGCTGCATTAATCTGCCGTATGATATTGCGGAACAGATTTATAACATTATTGATACGGAAATGCCGATTATCTGTTATTATTCGCAGCCTTATACGCTGCATGACTGACCGGTATACCCACGGGGCATATCGTAATACCTGTCCTGCGGGCGGGGTCAGGGCTTATGCCGTTTCATAAGGTCAAAAAAGAAATTTCCGGGTGTGTCCGGTGCGCGTCGGGTGCAGCGGCTGAAAAAAGCACCCGGAAGTCTTTATATATTCAGAAAATGGGGGACAGGGTATGAAGCTGAACGCAAGATGCATGCAGTGTATGGTTGACGCCCAGGCGGCGCTTCTGTCAGAGATAGAGGATGAGAATGTCAAGGCAGATTATTTCCGGAAGGTGCTGCGGACGGTGGCGGATTGCAGGCCGGACAGCACAGCGCCTGTGATGGTGCGGGAACTGGAACGGCTGTACGAAGAACACTTCGGCCCGCTGCCGGAATACTCCGGGATCAAGAGGGAGTACAACCGGCTGATGCTGGAGCTGGAACCGGAAATATCCCGGAAAATTCAGCAGGCCCCGGACAGCCTGGAGATGGCTCTGGCCTATTCCAGGGCCGGAAATTATATTGATTTTGCTTCGCAGCATGAGGTGGACAAGAAAGAACTGCTGGAGCTTCTGGACCGGGCTGCCGGGGACCGGATACAGCCGGAGACATACCAATGTTTTCTGGAGGAGCTTTCCCGGAGCAGAAGGCTTGTCTTTCTGCTGGATAATTGCGGAGAGATCGTGCTGGATAAGCTGGTGCTGGAACAGCTGGGCCGGAGATTTCCGGAGCTGCGGCTGACGGCTTTTGTCCGCGGCTGCCCCGTGAGCAACGACGTGACCATGGAAGATGCGGAGCAGGTGGGGCTTTTCGAAGTAGCGGAGGTGGTTTCCAACGGTTCGGATGTGGCAGGCACCGATCTGCGGCTGATCTCGGAGGAAGCGGCGGGGCTTCTGAAGGGAGCCGATGTGATTCTGTCAAAGGGCCAGGGAAATTTCGAATCGCTGAACGGCTGCGGCCTGAATGTGTATTATCTTTTCCTGATTAAATGCGACTGGTTCCAGAGGCTTTTCGGAAGGCCCAGGCATACGGGCATGTTTGTAAGGGAAAAAGAACTTCTTACATAAAATTTACACAGGCTTAACGGAAACACGCTGGAAGAAGGTCGTCAGACTGCTATACTGAAAGCAGAAATCAGAGATTCTGAAAGGAAGCGGAAGGTATGAAAGCAGAAAAGGGCCAGATTCTTCTGGCGTTTGTCATTATGGGCGTTTTGTGGGTTCTGTGTATGGCTGTGGGAGCGGCGGGTCCGAAGGAGCCCCTCTATCCGGCCTGGAACGTGCTCCTGCTGCTGAGCGCGGGCGGCGTGGCCGCGGTTGTGTGGGGAAACAGAAGAAGGCGATAGGAAAACCGAATGGGAAAGTTGTAAAAAATTGAAAACAAATCAAATGTGAAAAAACCGCCAGTTTTGGCGGTTTTTTCACAATGGAGCATAGGGGATTCGAACCCCTGGCCTCCACAATGCCATTGTGGCGCGCTCCCAACTGCGCTAATGCCCCGTACTTGCATAGTATATCACAACAAATCTGATTTGTGAATCCCCTTTTTTCTTGACATGGAAAAAATTTTGCGTTACGATGTTTTAAATATTACACTTGTAATATTTAAAGATGCTGTAAACAGGCTGTACCGTTCAGTGGAAAAGATAAAAAGTAATTTTGCAGAAAGGGATATCATATGGCTGAAATGAAAAAGAAAAAAAAAGCGCTGCGTATTATTCTGCCTGCTGCGCTGGCCGCGGGGGCAGTGCTGGTGGGTGCGGTACTCTGGCTTTCTGATTCACCGGAGAGCCGCGTGACGGCGGCGGAGACTCTGGAGAAATATATGGCATGTATTTCGGAGGGCGATTATGAACAGATGTATCAGATGCTGGATGAGAACAGCCGCAGGGTCGTGAGCCGGGAGGATTTTATTGCGAGAAATCAGAACATCTATGAAGGAATCGGCCTTTCGGACATTCAGATAACAGTCTCCGATACGGCGGACGAAGAGAACGAAGTGGCGTACCGCACGGTTATGGAGACGGAAGCGGGTCAGATTACGTTCAATCATTACGCC
>DVJR01000054.1 GCA_018716575.1 Candidatus Scatomonas merdavium
TGCAAAACTTAATTTCAATATTTGTTGATATGAAGTTTGACAATGATTTTAAATGGGTCATAGAGCAGCTACTTGACGAGAATTAGTGCGCGCAGTCGGTATACGTTTTTTACGGCTTTTAAATTGCAGAAAGAAGTCATGAATGTGTAAAAATCGGAAATTTATAGATGCAGTTTTACACTTCTAAACGATTCGATTTTTATTTTCCGGAAGCTATTGATTGTGAAAAATATTCAGTTAAAATTACTTTTAAACGCTATAGAAATACAAAATAAACAAAAATCGGAAATGAAAGAAAGGAGATGTGTAAAAAACGGCATAATTTACGGTTTCCGGCAAAAAAATGAGAAAGTTTGCAAAATCCGGAAACCGGAAACGATACGGGAAGTACCGGGACAACCGATGATCTGAGGCTCTGGTATGACGAGCCGGCTTCCGAAGGACAGACGATTCTTTCGGGCGGCGCGTTTGGCACTACGGCAGAAGAAAATCAGTGGCAGCAGTTTGTGCTTCCTATCGGCAACAGCTACATCGGAGCGACGATTTATGGAGAAGTGGGAACGGAGCATCTGACCTTCAATGAAAAGTCTCTGTGGGAGGGCGGACCCAGCGAGGACCGGCCGGATTATAACGGAGGAAACGACACAAGCGTGGATGCTGACGGAAAGACGAAAGCGGATTATTTCAGGGAGATTCAGCAACTGTTTCTGGAGGGGAAGGATGAGGAAGCCTCCGCTCTCTGCGACAAGCTGCTGGGCACCGGCGGACAGGATATGGACGCGCTGGGGGCTTATCAGGCCTGGGGCGACATTTATTTTGATTTCGGTCTGGATCGTTCGAAGGTGGAGAACTATGTGCGGGATCTGAACCTGAATACTTCCGTCGCGTCCGTGAATTTTGATTATGACGGCGTGAATTATAACCGGGAGTATTTCATCAGCTATCCGGACAATGTCATGGCGATTCAGTTTACGGCAGAAGGAGAAGGCCTGCTGGATATCGGCATCACTTTCCCGACGGCAAAATATGACAGCGCGTTGGGTACGGAGCCGCGTAAAGAGGACACTACCGTGGTAGATCCGGAAGCGGGAACACTTACGACCAATGGCGAGATTATTGACAATCAGATGAAGATGTGTTCGCAGCTGAAAGTGGTGAACACAGGCGGCGAGCTGTCAGCGGATCAGGAGAACGGCGAGCTGATTGTCAGCGGTGCGGATTCTGTCATTGTCTATGTGGCGGCGCAGACGGATTACGCCAACGACTATCCGACATACCGCACCGGCGAGACCACAGAAGAGGTGGCGGCCCAGGTGGCGGAACGCATTGACGCAGCGGTGGAAAAGGGATATGATGCGCTGAAGGCAGATCATATGGCAGATTACCGGAATATTTTTGACCGGATGACTCTGGATCTGGGGCAGTCCGGCACGGATAAGACGACGGATCAGTTGCTGGCCGGATATAAGGACGGCTCCAATACAGAGGCGGAGAACCGGCTTCTGGAGGTGATGCTGTTCCAGTACGGACGGTATCTGACCATCGCTTCCTCCAGAGAGGGAACGCTGCCCTCCAACCTGCAGGGCTTGTGGCGGAACCGGATCGGTGATTCCAATTCCGTGCCCTGGGGCTCTGACTACCATCTGAATGTAAATCTTCAGATGAATTACTGGCCTGCTTACGTGACGAACATGACGGAATGCGCGATCCCGATGATCGACTATATGGAATCTCTGCGGGAGCCCGGCCGGGTGACAGCGGAGGTTTACGCGGGAGTGGTCAGCGATGAGGAAAATCCGGAGAACGGATTCATGGCACATACGCAGAATACGCCTTTTGGCTGGACCTGCCCGGGCTACGGCTTCAACTGGGGCTGGTCTCCGGCGGCAGTGCCGTGGATGCTCCAGAATGTATGGGAGTATTATGAGTACACCGGCGACGTGGATTTCATGCGGGAGAACATCTATCCCATGATGAAGGAAGAGGTCACGCTGTATGAGCAGATTCTGGTATACGATGCGGAATCGGACAGAATGGTATCGGCTCCCAGCTACTCTCCGGAGCACGGCCCGAGAACCATCGGAAATACCTATGAGCAGACGCTGATCTGGCAGCTCTATGAGGATACCATTACCGCAGCCGAGATTCTGGGTGTGGATGCGGACAAGGTGGAAGAATGGAAGGAAACCCAGTCCAAGCTGAAACCCCTTCAGATCGGAGACGACGGACAGATCAAGGAATGGTATGAGGAGACGACGCTGGGAAGTATGGGCGGCGAGATGAACCACCGTCATATGTCCCATCTGTTGGGCCTCTATCCGGGTGATCTGATCACAGTGGACGATGAAGAGGCTATGGATGCGGCGATTGTTTCTCTGGAAGCACGCGGTGAAAACGGCGTGGGCTGGGGCTGCGCGCACCGGGCCTGCCTGTGGGCGAGAACCGGAAACGGAGAAAAGGCGTATTCGATGCTTCAGACACTGTTCCATAACGGCATTTATCCGAATCTTTGGGATGCGGCTCCGCCTTTCCAGATCGACGGTAATTTTGGTATGACTGCCGCTGTGGCGGAAATGCTGATTCAGAGCAACGCGGGATACATCAATATCCTTCCTGCCATGCCGGAGGAATGGGCTTTCGGAAGCGCGGAAGGGCTGGTTGCCAGAGGCAACTTCGAAGTAGATATGGCCTGGGAGAACGGCAGCGCGACAGAAGTGAAGATTCTGTCCAACAATGGCGGAGAGTGTATCATTCAGTGCGACGACATCAGTCTGGCGAACATTCTG
Organism: Candidatus Scatomonas merdavium; assembly: GCA_018716575.1. Lineage (GTDB taxonomy): Bacteria > Bacillota > Clostridia > Lachnospirales > Lachnospiraceae > Scatomonas > Scatomonas merdavium. The sequence continues at coordinate 2,787 of DVJR01000054.1, forward strand.
GATCAGGACGGAAACATTGTGGACGTGGAAGTACTGAGCCAGGACAGAGTATCCTTTGATACGGAGGCCGGTGAAAGCTTTACCATTTCCATGGTACAGGGGCGGAAGCTGAGCGCTCCGAAAAATGTGGAATCTTACCGCACCGCGGATGCTTCTGTAGCAGTAAGCTGGGAAGCGGTAGAAGGCGCGGAGAGCTACAATGTATACCGTCAGATCAACGACGGAAAATTCCGTCTGCTGGCAGATGGCGTAACGGAGACCGGATATGTGGATGAAACGGCTGATCCGGTTCTGGGAGACGTACAGTATATGGTGGCGGCAGTCAGCCAGGGCACCGTCGGAAATTATTCCGATCCGTCCACTACATATAACCTGAATGGCCTGACAATCATTGACGACAGCAATCCGATGGTTCAATACAGCGGATGGAGCTCCTGGAGCGAGTCCAAGCATTACGGCGGTTCCATCCACTTTGTGGAAAACAGCACCGGAAAAGAGACGATCACGACGAAATTCTATGGAACCGGAATTCAGATTTATACGCCGAAGCATAACCAGATGGGTTATCTGGATATCTATATTGACGGCGAGCTGGTGCAGGCGGATCTGTCCCTGTATGATGCGTCCAGCACCGCGCAGAATCTGGTCTATGAGAAAACCGGTATGAAGAACGGGCTGCATACCATTACGGTGGTCGGAAATGGAAAGGCCAATCCGGACAGCGGACGGAGCAAGGTGGAATTTGACTATTTCCGGGTGATTCAGGATACGGTGCAGGCGGAAAGTGTGGAAATTTCCTCTGTGACGGGGGCCACCACTATCGGGCGCGCGGGAGGAACCCTGCAGCTTCAGACGGCTGTTCTGCCGGAGAATGCGGCCAACGCACAGGTGAACTGGTCTGTCAGCAGTGATCTGGCCACCATTGACGCCAACGGCCTTTTGACCGCCGGAGACAAAAACGGCACGGTGACAGTGACCGCGACTGCGGCTGACGGCTCCGGCGCGACCGATACCATGGAGATTACGATTCAGGTGCCGGGCGGCGAGGTTACGGAAGAATCCTGGGTTGTGGATGACCGGGATGAAGGGATTGCATACAGTTCCGGTCAGTGGAAAAACTGGGAGGATACGAAGCATCTTGAAGGAACAATCATGTATACGGATACAGCCGGAGCTTCTGTCAGCTATACATTTGAAGGAACCGGAATTGAAGTGATTGTTCCGAAAACGCATCTGTCTGCACAGGTTCAGGTAACCATAGATGAAGAAGATGTCGGCATATATGATGCCTATGCGGAATATCCGGGAGAAACACAGCAGGTTCTGTATTCCAATAAGCAACTGGGTGATGGAACCCATACGATCACGCTGACAGTTGTGCAGAATGGCGACAATACGCATCTGGAGCTGGATGCTTTCCGGGTATATCAGAAGATTATGACAGGAGAAACCATGGTAGACGACTCCGATCCCGGCATTCAGTATTCTGCAGGATGGAGTACCTGGCCGGATGAAAAGCATTATAATGGCGGAGAGCATTATACGCAGGCTGCCGACGAGACGATTACTTATGAATTTAATGGTACGGGAATTGAAGTGATCGGCATGACCACGCATCTGGCATCCAAACTGGAAGTCACTATTGACGGTGCAGTGGTCGGTGAAGTGAGTACCTACCAGACCAGTGAAATCGGAACGCCGCAGACGGTATTCTATTCCAATAAAGAGCTGGAAAACGGGCCTCATATCATCGAACTGAAGGTGCTGGCGGATGAAAACAGATGCAAGATTGAGTTTGACGCCTTCCGGGTATTTGCTCCGGCTGATGCCCCCGTGGACAAGGCGGCGCTGCAGACCCAACTGGAAGCTGCGGCAGCCTGCGACAGCCGTCTGTATTCAGAGGACTCCTGGGCAGCGTTTGAGACGGCTCTGACGTCTGCAGCGGCTGTGATGAATGATGCGGAAGCAGATCAGACGACTGTCGATCAGCAGGCAGAAGCTCTGGCAGCGGCCATTGCAGGACTGATTCCTGTAGAAGATACGGAAGCGCCTGCACAGGTAACAGGACTGAAAGCCGTCGGTGTAGAAGAAAATACTCTCGTTCTCACCTGGGAAGAATCCACGGATAATATCGGCCTTGCGGGCTATACGGTAACGCAGGACGGAACGGTGATAGCAGAAAAAATCAGCGATCTTTATTTCCGCGTCAGCGGCCTGGAAAACGATACCGAGTACAAATTCCAGGTGACGGCGTATGACATCAACGGAAATGCATCAGAAGCGGCAGAGCTTGCTGTCCGTACTCTGGCAGAAGAAAATGTAAAACAGCCTATCAATATTCAGGCCTCTGATGTGACGGAAAACAGTGCGGTTCTGACCTGGGAAGGTCAGGAAGGGGTTTCCTATCAGGTATTTGTAAACGGCGTCAGAAAATATGTGGTACAGGAGCCGACAGTAACGCTGGAGGGGCTGGAAACAGGAAAAAGCTATGCAATACGGATTATTGCGGCTGATGCTGCCGGAGAAGAATCCATACCGGGCGTATATACTCTGACTACGGCAGAGGCGGGTACGCCGGAGGAGCCGGCAGATCTGACGGCGTTGAATGCTCTGATTCAGGAGGCGGCTGAATATGAGGACAAACTGGATCAGTATACAGAGGAAACGGCGCTTACCTTCCGGAATGCGCTGGAAGCGGCGAGAGCCGTGGCGGCAGGTGAAAATCCGACAGAATCGGATATCCAGAATGCCTGGAATGCGCTGAAGGAGGCCATTGACGGACTGGTTCCGGCCGATCCGGATAATCCGGGCGGCGAAGATCCGGCCGATCCCGGAACCGACAATCCGGGTACGGACGACCCGGTCGATCCGGGCCGGACAACCCCGACTCCGACACCCGGCGGTTCTGACAATGGAAATTCGGGAACGAATAACTCCGGAAATGGGCAGAATACGCAAAATGGAAATAAGCCTTCAGGCGGCAGCGGTTCCGGCGGAACCACGCAGAAGCCGGACGGAGCTCAGACGGGTGATCCTGCAAATATCGGTTTGTGGGCGCTGACCCTGGGCGCTGCGGCGGCGCTGCTTGCGGGAACTGTTATCTATAAGAAAAAAAGGGGATAGACAAAGCTTCGGCAAATGAAATAACAGCCGGATAAAAAGAACACAGACAGCCTGCAGAGAAATGCGGAATTACAAACCGCAGGAGCTCTGTATGGCTGTCTGTGTTTTGCGTGATTATTTATTATCTGCATGAAGAGGCTGGTATAGGAATGCCGATTTCTTCGGCGGTTTCAAGCCATTCGATTTCATTTTGTTCCAGTTCTTTTTTTGCAGATGCGTAAGTGTCGCCCTGACCGACGCAGCCCTTTAACACTTTGCTCTCTGCTACCCAGAAAGAGTGATTTCCGACAGTTGTTTGATAGATAGCGGCTTCATATTTCATAGCTGTATTTCTCCTCTATTATTTTGACTTATTTGCGATGGTTTTACAGTTCAATAGTATCATATTTGACAGCAGCGATCAAAGTGTATATTTGGGACATCCTGTGGTACAATCAGAAAAAAGGGGCAGACTGTTGCAGAAACGGAGGAATATTATGTGTACCTG
>DVJR01000055.1 GCA_018716575.1 Candidatus Scatomonas merdavium
ATTCCGGCGGAAGCACCTCCGGCCATGCCTGTCTGCGCAGCTCCCGCCGCCGCACTGGAGATTTTGTATCTGACATATTGAAAAATCCGCATTTCTGAAACAGCGCTGGCCGAAGCAAAACTTCCGTCCGCAGCCATAACCGTTTCCTGCCTCTGCAGGAGCATGGCAAGCAGTACGACCGGCGCGATCCCGAAGAGCTTGTAGCCTTTCTTCTGCAGCTCCTCCGCCTTCCGCTTCAGATTCTTCCGTCCGTAGTTCAGTCTGGATTTCACAGTGTTTTCTGAACATCCCAACGCGGCTGCGATGTCCTTAATAGATTCGCCTTCGATGTGAAACATCAGAACGCAGATTCTTTGCTCATCCGAAAGGGAATCGATCATTTCCCGCACCAGCGTCTGCGTTTCCTGTCTCGTGTAGGAAAGCTCCGGCTGATTGGCGATGTCTTCATCCGCAATCAGATTTTCAAAATCCTCCTCCTGCTCCTCCGTTCCCATATCAGAAAACAGCATGGGATTCTTCTTCGCCAGCTCATTTTTCGCCGTATTGGCCACAATCATTCCCAGCCACGCCGGAAAGGCTTCCGGGCTGGCCAGCGTATCCAGCTTTGCAAACGCTTTGATATAGGCGTCCTGCACCACATCCTGAGCGGCGTCCTCATTTTTCATATACTGGAGCGCCAGATAGAATTTGCTTTTGTAGGTTACGTCATACAGATAGCGGTAGCCAGCCTCATTTCCAGCCTTCGCCAGCCTGACGGCTTCTGTAAAATCCATAACGTCATCTCCTTTTTCCCTGATTCTTCTCTTTCCTTACCGAACGGTAAATTTTCTGCTTCGTCTCCCGATCCACTTCATATTCCGATTCGTCCTTCCTGAGCAGCCGGACAAACCAGGTAATCAAACTTTTCAGCGTTCTCACCACCTTTCACTATTAAGACAGGAAAAAACGCAGAAAAGTTTTATGCAGAGGATGTTTTTTATCGGAAAAAGCCGCCGGATACAGCAATAATCTCCGGGATTATGCCATATCCGGCGGCTCCTGTCATATCCGGATCATTTTATATGGTTCTTCTTATGCTCTTCCGGCTGCCCGCTCGAATTCCTCTTCGATCTCCTTGGACGGTTTTTCCGTCAGCAGAGATACGATTACAATCGTGATGCAGGAGAACACAAATCCGGGGAACAGCTCGTAAATGCTGAAAATTCCGCCCAACGGACTCAAGCCCAGGTTCCAGATAAATACCGTAGCCGCTCCGACGATCATTCCGGCGATGGCGCCCTGGCGGGTCGTCCTCTTCCAGAACAGAGAAAACAGCATAATCGGGCCAAAGGTGGCGCCGAATCCTGACCATGCGAAGGATACGATGGAGAAAATCACGCTGTTTTCATCCCATGCAATAATCATGCCGATCAGGGCGATCACAACCAGCACAATCCTGGAAATCTTCATGACCTTCTTGTCGTCCGCCTTGCCCTTCTTCATGATTCCCTCATAGATATTCTTGGAAAATGCTGATGCTGCGATCAGCAGATAGGAATCCGAAGAGCTGATGGTGGCCGCCAGGATTCCGGCCATGATGATGCCTGCCAGCACGGCCGGCAGCAGTCCCTGGGACAGCACGATAAATACATTCTCCGCGCCGCTGGCGGTAGCAAGGCTGGCTTCCGTGGGATACAGCGCCCGGCCGATCATGCCGATGAACACTGCGGAAAACAGCGCGATCGCCACCCATACCGTCGCAATCCGGCGGGAACGCTTCAGCTCGCCCTCCTTGCGGATGGCCATGAACCGGAGCAGAACCTGGGGAACGCCAAAGTACCCAAGGCCCCAGGACAGGGTGGAAATAATGGTCAGCGGGCCGTAGCTGGTAGCTTCCCCGAACTGCGCCGCTCCGTTTACCGCCTGCTGTACGCCGTTGGCATCCACCACCGGAGCAGCCTGCGCGGTCGGCGACAGATATCCCGGAATCTTCGCCGCGTTCTCAATCACAGCATCAATTCCTCCTGCAGCACTTGTCCCCAGAATCAGAATGGTCAGCAACGCAATAATCATAACCACTGCCTGCATGAAATCTGATGCGCTTTCTGCCAGGAATCCTCCGATAAACGTATAAACAACCACAAAAATGGCTCCCACGATCATCATGGTGTGATAGGATACGCCGAACAGAGTAGAAAAGAGCTTTCCGCAGGTCACGAAACAGCTGCCCGCATACACGGTGAAAAATACCAGGATCAGCCCGGCGGAAATGCCCATAATGATTTTTTTCTTTTCATGGAAACGGTTGCTCAGGAAATCCGGCACCGTGATAGCATCGCCGGAGATCGCCGAATACCGGCGGAGCCGTCTGGCCACCAGAAGCCAGTTCACATAGGTTCCAAGACCCAGGCCAATGGCCGTCCACATGGCGTCCGCCAGGCCACACCAGTAAGCCACGCCCGGCAGGCCCATCAGAAGCCAGCCGCTCATATCCGACGCCTCCGCGCTCATGGCCGCGACCCACGGTCCCAGAGAACGTCCGCCCAGAAAATAGTTTTCTGAATTAGCCTGGGCACGCTTTGCAAAATACACCCCGATTCCGATAACTGCCGCCATATAGCCGATCATGGCCAGCAGTATTTTAATTGTATCACCCGACATAGTTTCCCTCCGTCATTTTGTCCTCGCTCTGCGAAGCAGAGCTGTGCTTTCAAAAAAGCCCCGGAGCTCGTTTCAGGAACTCCGGGGCTTCTCCGTATACTTATCAATTACGCAAGCTTTAACGGGTTAATCTTTACGCCAGGTCCCATTGTAGAAGCGACGGTTACGCTTCTTAAGTACTGCCCTTTTACAGCAGCCGGTTTGGCCTTGTTGATCGCACCCATCAGCGTCTGGAAGTTGTCCGCTAACTGCTCCTCTGTGAAAGAAGCTTTTCCAATTGGCACATGAATGATGTTGGTCTTGTCGAGACGGTACTCCACCTTACCTGCTTTGATATCGGCAATAGCTTTCGTCACATCCATGGTTACGGTACCGGATTTCGGGTTGGGCATCAGGCCCTTGGGACCCAGCACACGGCCCAGACGTCCTACAACGCCCATCATATCCGGGGTAGCTACTACCACGTCAAAATCCAGCCAGCCCTCGTTCTGAATCTTCGGAACCAGCTCTTCCGCTCCTACGAAATCAGCTCCGGCAGCGGCAGCTTCATCAGCCTTCGCGCCTTTTGCGAATACCAGGACACGAACGGTCTTTCCGGTTCCGTGAGGCAGAACTACGGCGCCACGGATCTGCTGATCCGCGTGACGTCCATCACAGCCGGTACGGATGTGTGCTTCAATCGTCTCGTCAAATTTCGCGCTCGCCAGCTTTTTCACCAGGGAGATAGCCTCCTCCGGATCATACAGGTTTGCACGGTTTACTGCTTTCGCAGCTTCTGTATATTTCTTACCATGTTTCATATCTCAATAACCTCCTAGTGGTAATTGCGGGATGTTCCCTCCCACGTACAATTCTCCTTCTGACGGAGCTCTTTTTCTCAGTCTTCAACCGTAATGCCCATGCTTCTGGCAGTTCCGGCGATCATGCTCATAGCCGCCTCAATACTGGCTGCATTCAGATCCGGCATCTTCATCTCTGCGATCTCGCGGATCTTATCCTTTGAAATGGAAGCAACCTTGTTCTTGTTCGGAACGCCTGAACCGGATTTGATGTTGCAGGCCTTCTTCAGCAGAACGGCTGCCGGCGGAGTTTTGGTTATGAAGCTGAAACTTCTGTCTGCGTATACAGTAATTACAACCGGGATAATCAGATCACCCTTGTCTGCAGTTCTGGCATTGAACTCTTTTGTAAACTGTACGATGTTGACACCATGCTGGCCCAGCGCAGGACCTACCGGGGGAGCCGGGGTTGCCTTTCCAGCAGGAATCTGTAATTTAATGTAGCCTGTTACTTTCTTTGCCATTTTTGGCACCTCCTATAAAATGTGGTATTTGCGGGGATTTCCCTCCCACGGGCCGGTTACCCGACCTTCTTCACTTCTGCGAAACTGATTTCTACCGGCGTTTCGCGGCCGAACAGCTCGACATTGATGGTGACAGACTGTTTGGTCTTGTTGATGTTCTGAATCACTCCGGTGGTATCCTTCCAGGCGCCGCCGATGACGACTACGGAATCTCCCACCTCCAGATCAATCACCACGCGGTCTTCGTCCTTGATGCCCAGGGGCAGCATCTCCTCCGGCGTCAGCGGTACGGGCTTGGAGCCCGGACCTACGAATCCGGTTACGCCTCTGGTATTTCTGACCACGTACCAGGTGTCGTCATTCATCACCATGTTCAGAAGAACATATCCGGGAAACAGTTTTTTCTGCACCTGCCGCTTGGTTCCGTTCTTGACCTCAATCACGTCTTCCATGGGCACGCGCACTTCCAGGATCTGATCCTCAAGATGCCGGTTCTCAATTGTTTTTTCAATATTGGCCTTTACCTTGTTTTCATAACCTGAATAAGTATGCACTACATACCATTTTGCTTCTGACATTGACTCACCTTTACCTTTACCCGATTATCGTCTCAATAAGCTGCAGCGCCACGCTGTCCACCAGCGTAATCAGAACACAGATAATTGCCGAGATCACAACCACCGCGATGGTCTGTTTTCCCAGAGTCTTTTTGTCAGTCCAGATGATTTTCTTAAACTCGGCTTTCAGCCCTTTGAACCAGCTTTTCTTGCCTTTCTTTTCCTTCTTGTCCTTCTTCCCGGCTTTTTCGGCTGTTTTCACTACATCGTCTGCCATATTTTCACCTCACGCCAATGTTACTTGGTTTCCTTGTGTAACGTGTGCTTCTTGCAGAATCTGCAGTACTTGCTCGTTTCCATTCTGTCGGGATGATTCTTTTTCTCTTTTGTCATGTTGTAATTACGCTGCTTACATTCTGTACATGCCAATGTGATTTTTACGCGCACGACTTCCACCTCCACTGTGTATTTGCGTTTTTGCGGTCGTCTAAAAGAGCCTGTCCTTCAGCGTATGCCATCCGCTGTTTTCAGGCATAAAAAAAAGACCTACTTCCATGTCGCTATACAACTATAGCATGAAGCAGGTCTCCTGTCAAGTATTTTCCATTCTTACAGCATACGTTACCTTTTATTACAGTACCAGCGAAGGCGCCGCGTATGTCCTGGCTGCCAGTTCGCCGTCCAGCATATAGAGCGCTCTGGGATCGGAGCCGAACAGCTCATATTTTTTGATCAGATTTTCCGCATTGGTCTCTTCCTCACCCTGTTCCTTCACAAACCAGTCCAGGAACTGCATGGTACGGAAATCCTTCACATCGTTGGCGGCCGCATAAATCGTATGGATCAGTCCCGTCACATACTGCTCATGCTCGTATCCCGCTTTCAGCGGATCGCTGAAGGAAGCATAGGTCTGACCCGGCTTGTCAATGGCCTCCAGCGTCACCTTGCAGCCGTTGTTCTGCAGGTACTTCATCATCAGCATGGCATGATCCCGCTCCTCCTGCGCCTGCACATTATACCAGTTGGCAAAGCCGTCCAGGCCCTGCTCCGTATAATAATTGGCAAAATCAAGATATAAGTAAGCGGAATAAAATTCTTTGTTCACCTGTGTGTTCAGCAGTTCTGTTACTTTCGCATCCAGCATATCTTTTTCCTCCCTGAAAAATGGTTATAGCAGGCAAATATAATTCCCACTATTTCAGTCGGAATTATATCACTCACGGCTCCGCATGTCAAGACGGGCGGAGCCGTCTCCGGAATTTTTCTCTTGCTTTCCTATTTTAATGCGCCTATACTGGGTCTGGTGCATGGCACACATTCTTTCAGGAGATGACCGCTCTTATGAAACATCTGAAAAAACATGTAAACGACTTTGGAAACGATCCGGTCCCCTCGCTGGTGCTCCGAATCTCCATCCCTTTTATGTTTGCACAGTTCGTCAACGTTCTGTACAGTATCATTGACCGTATTTATATAGGAAATATTCCGGAAATCGGAGAAATCTCTCTGGCGGGAGCCGGGGTCTGCGCCCCGATCATCACGCTGCTTTCCTCCTTCGGTACTCTGGTAGGCATCGGCGGCTCCGTTTTGTTCTCTATGCGGATGGGCCAGAAAGACAGACAGCAGGCCGGCAGGATTCTCGGGAACAGCTTCAGCATCCTGCTGCTCTTTTCCGCAGCTCTGACCCTTCTGTTTCTGCTGTCCAAGGATCAGCTTCTGATCTGGTTCGGTGCCAGCCAGGCTGCATTTCCCTATGCTGACACCTATCTGACTATTTACACCTGCGGAACTTTTTTTGCCCTGCTTTCCGCCGGCATGAATTATTTTATCACCGCCCAGGGCTTTCCGGGACTTGGCATGGCCACCACGCTGATCGGCGCCGTTCTGAACATCGTCCTGGACCCTCTCTTCATGTTTGGCTTTCACATGAATATCGCGGGAGCCGCCGCCGCGACGGTGCTCTCCCAGTTCGCTTCCTGCGTATTCGTGCTGCTTGTGCTGTTCCGCAAAGAGAAGCTTCCGGTCCGCCTGCACCCGATCCGCCCCTCCAGAAGGCTGACCGTTCAGATTCTGTCGGTGGGATTTTCCCCGTTCCTGATCCTGGCCACTGACAGCATTATTATCATCGCCATGAACGCCGCCCTCCAGTACCACGGCGGCCCGGAGTACGGCGATACGCTGATCACCTGCGCCACCATCGTTCAGAGCTATATGCTGCTGATCACCTCTCCCATGCTCGGCATCACGGGAGGAAGCCAGCCTCTGACCGCCTACAATCTGGGCGCAGGAAAGCAGGACCGCATCTGTAAAATTGTCAAATGCGTCCTGCTTCTGTGCATTGGTTTCACCGCTGTTATGTTTGTCCTGTCGCGGGTGTTCGCAGAGCTGTTCGCCGGCATCTTTACCACCGGCCCGGAATATATCAGCCTGTCCGCCTGGGGAATCCGCGTCTTTACCCTGATGGTCGTTCCGCTGGCCTTTCAGTACACCTTCGTGGACTCCCTGACCGCCCTTGGCATGACCCGGCTTTCTCTGGGATTATCCCTGTTCCGGAAGGCGCTCTATCTCCTGGCGGTCTGCCTGCTGCCCTTCTTCCTTTCACCCTCCGGCGCTTTCTACGCGGAGCCGCTGGCAGACGGGATCAGCGCTGTCGCCTCCACGGCGTCCTTCCTGGCCGTCTACTTCCGCTTTCTCCGAAAGCCCGGAACGCTGTTTCAGTCCAGATGATACACTTCCTCCAGATCCGCCCACCACTCGCCGGGCTTAGCGTCCTCCACCGGCTCCTGGCAGGGATCGGTCTCCTTCCACCATTTCTGCGTCATGGGATCGTCAGCCATTTTCTTCATATCCGCTTCATAGTCGTCTCCGGTATACTCCATATAGGCGAACAGATAGCCGTTCCTGTAATAGATGGAATAATTGGAAATGTTGCACTTTTTAATCATCTCGTTGACCTCCGGCCACGGATTGGCATGGAGCGCCTTATACTTTTCCAGATACTCCGGTTTCACTTTGATTACCTGTCCGATTCTCTTCATCGCAAAATCCTCCCGTTTTCAACTGTTTTTTAGCATTCCGCCGGCAATCAGCCCGACCGTTCCATAATATACAGCTTTATTATATTTCATCTCGGCATTATTACAATGCCCTCCGGCAAAATATAATTCAAAACGTTTAGATTTTCCGTATTTATTTCAATTCCGTCGGATGATCGCTTTTATCATACATTTCATAATGTTTCATCGCTTTTACATGGGACAGCATCATAAACAGCACCAGTACGCCCGTAGGCAGCCCACAGATCACTACCGCTGTTTCAATGGTATCCCGTCCTCCGGTATACAGCAACATATACGCCACCGCTGCGATAACAGCGCCCCAGAATACACAAAGCACTCTGGGCGGCCTTGTCTCACCTGTCGTATCCGCATAGCCTCTGCAGGAAATGGATGCCAGCGACATGGTCATGGATTCCGCAAGTGTGATAAAGGATATTGCTACGATAATCCAGGCTACAAAATTCGTAATCCGGGACAGTGGCAGTTGCTCAAACAATGCATACCAGGCCATAGACGGCCCCATTTCCTGAATCATCTGATAAATCTGTCCCCCGCTCTCTGCATCCAGCAGAATGGCTCCTCCGCCAAATACCGTAAACCAGGTCAGGACAAATATAGCCGGAATAATCATATTGACGAGAACAAATTCCCGAATGGTTCTGCCATACGCCAGCTTAATCAGAAACAGCCCCGTAAACGGCGCAAATACCATCCACCATGTAAAGAAAAATGTATTGTTGCTTCCTACCCAGCCTGTCTGCGCCAACGGTTCCAGATACAACGAGGTGCCGACAAAATTCTGAATATAATCTCCGATACTGGTAAAAAACGTATCCATGATGCCGGCCGGATTGATAACAATAACCGCAAATACCATAATGATAATATACAGCCACAGATTCATATTCCCAAGCCAGGACAACAGCTTATGCAGTCCTGTTGAGCTGCCCAGTATGTAAATAAACGCCACGATTACAATGAGAACCAGCCAGCCCTGCAGATCATTTCCAAAACCGAACAGATACTCGCAGCCCTGCCCCACCTGCATGATCGCCGTTCCCGTAGAGGCAGCCAGGCCCGCGATAATCACAAAGATGGCAAAGCAGTCAATCAGATCTCCGACCGGTCCCTTTACCTTTTCACCCAGCAGCGGATACAATCCTTCGCTGATCCGGTATTTCCTTTTCGCATTATAGAACATAAACGCAATCGCAACGCCGATGCAGGTGTAAAGAGCATACGGATGAAGGCCCCACTGCAAAAAGCTGAACCGCATGGCATAGGTCATAGCCTGCTCACTTCCCGCCGCTACTTCTGTCAGAAAAGGCGGCGGATTATAAAACATTTCCAGCGGCTGGTACGTCGCAAAATAGGTGATCCCGATTCCCATACCGGAACATAGAGAAATAGCAAACCAGGTTCCCGTTTTCAGGGTCGGAACCGCATCCTCACCGCCCAGCCGTATTTTTCCAAATTTGCTGAATGCCGCCCAAAAGCAGAAAATCACTGCTGCAAATGTCAGCGGCACCAGAAACCAGTTAAAATATTTCAGAACAAACTCTAAGCCCTGATTGGCTGTAGCCGCAAAATGCTGCGGCGCAGCGCAGCCCCAGACCAGGACCGCCAGAACAAGAATTGCTGGAATCCAGAACACACGACCGTTCAGAATTTTCCAGAATCCTTTCCTTTCTTTACGCTTCATAGCTCTCCTTTCAGCTCTCGCACCTTCGCGCTCTGCTGGATGAAATATGAAGTTCTTCACGGTATTTCGCCACAGTTCTTCTGGAAATAGATATTCCTTTTTTACAGAAAAGTTCTGCGATTTGTTGGTCACTGATCGGCTTTCTGCGATCTTCTCCGGCAATCCAACGCCGGATATCCGCTTTAATTTCCGATTCTCCGGCCGCATCTTCTTCTCCGAAAGACTGTTCGAACAGATCCCTCATGCGGAAAACGCCGACAGGAAGCTGCATATATTTGTCCCGAACGGCTCTGCTGACCGTAGATTCATGCATACCCGCCGCTGCCGCAAGCTCTTTCATCTTCATCGGCTTCAGTGGTGCTCTGCCGGCGCAGAAGTCCTGCTGCCGGGACAGAAAACAGCCGGCGATTTTCAGCAGTGTCTGTTTTCTCTGTTCCAGACATTTCTGAAGGAACCGGGCATCCCGCCATTTTTCTCTGCAGTACCGTGCCGTATCTTCATCCTGGTATTTTCGCATCAGCTTGCTATATTCTTCTGATATACAGATGCCTTCATTTCCCGTATTCAACCGTATGAACCACTCCTGTTTTTCCCTTTCCACAATGATATCCGGTACGATATACTGGCTCTCATCCTCTCCATACCCGTTCAGGGGTATCGGATTCAGCGCGCGTATTCTCTCAAGTTCCCGCAACACGGTCTGTTTTGTCACACCGTATCGGGAAGCAATTTTCTGGTATTTTCCGGATGCCACATCCGGCAGGTCATTCCGGACAATTGACTCACATAGTCCGTTTTTTTCGCCCTTTCTTTCCAATTGCAAGCAAAGGCATTCCTGGAGATTTCGCGCACCGATACCAACCGGCTCCAGGCTCTGGATCAATACCCGGATCCGGATTACTTCTTCCGGCTCCACCCTCAGATTTTCGGCAATTTCCACATCTTCTGCAGAAATATACCCCCTGCTGTCCATCGTCATGATCATATAGCAGAAAATCCGATTTTCTGCCGCCGACAGACGCCTGGACAACTGCATCCGGAAAAACTCCTGCTTATCTTCCGGCGCCTTCCGTCCTGCGGATGGCTCTCCATCCCAGTCCTCCTCGACGGAACTCCTGCGGCAGCGGAATGATCTTTCATAATCATCCAGTGCGGTAATCCGGCAGTCTTTCGCATTCTCCGGCTGTTCTGTCATCTGAATAAACGGGTTTTCCAACTGCGCCTCATACAGAAATTTTTCCAGCTCACAACTGTCCATAGCCAGCAGTTTCAGGGAATACACCTGTTTCTGCCCCAACACCTGCCTGTAGCTCAGGCCCGGAACACACGCCATCTCCATAAGAAACCCTCCTTTGCATGGCAGTACTGCTTAGCTCTGCACCGCCTCTGCCGTCTTTCTCTCTTTTACCTTTCTGGAAATGCGGAACATCAAAATACAGGCAACAAGGCCCACTACGGCGCAGACCGCCGCACAGACAAATACCATCCGATAGCCCGTCGCCGCATCATAAGTATCCAGCCAGCTTCCGATAATCGTATACATAAACGCATCCGGAAGAAATCCAAGTGCTGACGCAAAGCCAACCACAACGCCATTCAGACTTCCCGGCACACCGCACTCAGAAAGAGTAGCAAAGTAAACGCCCCTGTTCACATATATGGCCAGCCCGAACACAAACATCAGGACCGTGGCCAGAATCAGAACGGTTGGTGATGCCGGCAGAAACGCCATTACACCAAACCCCACAGCCGTCAGAAGAAACCCGAAAATCATCGTCATAGAGCAGGAATGAATCTTATCCGCAATCACGCCGCCTGAAGTTCCACCCGCAATCTGCAGGCCCCAGGTCCGCACTGTGCCTATGGCAGCCGCGAAGCCCGCGCTGGCTCCCAGCACCCCGGTCAGATACGGCGTCAGGTACCCCAGACAGATAAAACATACCATTGTACAGAAAATGGATATGGTAATCAGCCATACCTGCGGCAGCTTCAGCGCCGCGGTAAACTGCTTCACGGCCGAAACCTTTTCTCCCTGTTCATTGACCGGTTTCTTCTTTTCATAAGGAACAATCAGGAAGGTGATCACGCCCAGCGCAATATTAATCACCGCAAACAGAATAATCACGCTGCGAAGTCCCAGGGCCTCTGTAGCCGCCATATTGAAAGCCGCCACAATTCCCAGGCCGACAGCTGTGGAAATAATTCCCCGAAGGCCTTCCAGCAATCCATAAATCCGCCCCTGCTCCTTCTCCGTTCCCAGATTCCGGACATAATTGATTAATGTGGGCCAGAATACCAGCGAGCCGGCAAACGCCCAGAAAAAGCTGATGCCCAGAGCCACGGGATACGGCGGAAACATGGCAAACAGAAAGCCAGCGGCACCTGTCAGCACCTGCCCCAGAGACAGCAGATACTTGCTCGGAAAACGGTCTGCCACCACTCCTCCCAGAATGTAACAAATGACTGAACCTATTCCATACACACTCATCAGATTCCCCAGTTCCACGTTGGTATAGCCAAACGTGTTCAGCATCGCGTCATAATACGAATACCGCAGATAGGGGAGCTGATAGATCAGTCCGGTCGCCGCTGACAGAATCACCAGGACAACCCATCGGTTTCTGAAAATTGAACCTTTCTTCATAAAACATTACCTCCCATTTTCATTTGTTACTACTATAGAAATATAGCAATTCCCACGCCAACTTCCGGGAGGTATACAAAATTTATATTTTATTTTTTATAATCGTCCGCATGCAGCTGATATTTCTTCATTTTAACAGCCAGCGCCTGCCGGGATATCCCCAGGGTACGGCTGCAGACGGATAGCCTGCCTTCCGCATCCCGCAGAGCCCGGTCCAGAATGTTTTTTTCATACTGATCTACCATATAATTAATATTCTGATTGACCGTCATCCGGGGGGAATCCTGTATGGCTGAAGTGACTGTAACTGAATATGCCTCCCGGGAATCTTTCGCTTCACTTTTCATTTTCTCCCGCACATAGGAGGGCAGATGCTCGATGCTCAGATAACCTTCGTTTCCGGAAGTGAGGTTGTAGGCGCTCTCCAGCACATTGATCAGTTCCCTTACATTTCCCGGCCATGTATAGGCGTGCAACAGAGCGTTCAGCTCCGGCGTAAGGCCTATTATGAACATATCATATTCCATATTCAATCTGGCCAGTGTCGTCTCAATCAGAAGATCCAGATCGTCTCCCCTGGAGCGCAGTGGCGGTATGACCACCAGTCCACTGGACAGCCGGTAAAAGAGATCTTCCCGGAGCTTTCCCCTCAGAATCAGCGTGTTCGGCATATCATTGGTGGCGCTGATGATTCGGCAGTTCACTGTCCGCACCTGATTGTCTCCTACCCGCTGAATTTCTTTTTCCTGCAGCGCTCTCAGCAGTTTTGCCTGGAGCTGGAGGGGAAGAGAATTGATCTCATCCAGGAAAATGGTTCCTCCGTCCGCTTTTTCAAACAGACCCACCGTATCTGACGCACCTGTAAACGCCCCACGCTTCACGCCAAAGAGCGTGCTTTCCAACAATGTTTCCGGAATAGCCGCACAATTGATCGCCACAAAAGGCCCGTTATAACGCGGGCTGGCATTGTGAATACTCTGGGCAAACATTTCTTTTCCCGTTCCGGTTTCTCCGTACAGCATCACCGGCATACCTTTGGCAGCAAACCGCTTTGCCGTTTCAATAGCGTTCCACATAACGCTGCTGTTTCCTATAATATCGTTAAAAACGTAATGTGTCCCGTTCTTCAGTTTCTTGGTATGAATCTTATAAGTCTTTTTTTCCCGAAACTGACTGTTGCGGATAACCCGCTGCTTCATTTCTGTTATGCTGTCACAGATCGCATATAGCCCCTGCCGTTTTCCATCCTTCATAATGGGATAGGTACTGGTCAGAGCATTCACCACTCTTCCTTTACTGAACCATTCCAGATTCTCTTCATGGAACATAATGCCATCACGAATTCCCTGAATGCAGGGCGAATCCAGATGTTCATCAAAAACTATATCATCATAGACATCCACCAGCTTCCGGCCGATTGCATTCTTGGCTTTCAGATTATCAAGCTCCTCTGCCGCACGGTTCATATATACAATCGTTTCATCCTCGCCCACAATGTATACTGCCGAAGGAATATGATCCAGTATTTCCGTCAGGATTTTTTCATCCATTCCGTCCGCCTCCATGTGTAAATTTTTATTTCCGAAATTTTTGTTTACAATATTTTATTTGTAAATTTTTGTTTCTTTTATTGTTATTATACAGAACTGTTTTCTCCCTGTAAACGTATTTTCACGCATTTTTTGAATTGGCATCGGAGTTGCTGTTCTATTCTGGCAGAGATTATTTTTAAGGAGGATCATTCTTATGGCAATCGAAGGATTAACATCTTATTATCAGAAAAACACAAAAAAATATCAGGTTCTCTCCGAAGCGGATTGTGAAAAGCTTCTGAACGCATGCTTCGACATCTTTGAAAATACCGGCATGGATATTCAGGATGCGGAGGCTGTAAAGCTTCTTACAGACGCCGGTGCCAAAGCAGAGGACGGCGTCGTAAAGATTCCCCGTGAGCTGGTCATCCGCTGTATCAATTCCGCCGGAAAAGAAATGCTGCTTTATGACCGTGCCGGCAATCTGAAAATCCGTGCCGGCGGTACCAATACTTATTTCGGTCTCGGCCCCACCAATCCCTACTTCAACGATTTCCATACCGGAGAACGCAGAGCTTCCAGACGCTCCGACGTGACCGAAAGCGCCATCGTCGCCGATGCCTGTCCGAATATCGATTTCGTCATGGGACTGGCACAGATCTCGGATTATAATCTGAAACTTTCCGATGTCTACGAAGGATATGAAATGCTTACTAATACCACCAAACCGGTGATCGTATGGGGCGTTGATGCCGATGGTCTGAAAGATCAGGTGGAAATGGCCGATGCTATCGCAGGCGGCCATGACAAACTGGTGGAAAAACCGTTCCTGGCTCTGTTCCCGGGATGTCCCATTACCCCGTTGATCATTGACAGCAAAATTTATAAAAAACTGAAATATTCCGCCGAAAGCGGACTTCCGATGATCTGGATGTCAGGCATCCAGTTAGGAACCACATCTCCTGTCACCATCGCGGGAGCCATCGCCAGCAACATGTGCGAAATGCTCATGGGCGTCATTCTTTCCCAGCTCATCAACGAAGGATGTACAATCGCCTGCGGTATGGTTGTGCTGACCGTAGACATGGGAACCACCTATTCTGCGTACGGAAGTCCTGAACACTGCCTGGGTGAGGCTATCAATGCCGATCTTTTCCATTATCTGAATCTCCCCACCATGCAGACAGGCGGCGTAACAGATTCCAAACTGGTAGACGAGCAGGCGGCTCTGGAAACCTCCATGCAGGTTCTGGTCAATATGTTAAGCGGCGGCCATCTGGTCCACGATGTGGGCTTTATCGACGGAGCCATGAGCGGTGCTCTGGAACAGATCGTATTGACCGATGAAATCGTCGGCTACGCCCGCCGTATCGAACGCGGCATCACCATCAACGAAGAAACTCTGGCTCTGGATGTTATTCATGAGGTAGGCCCCGGCGGAGAGTTCCTGACCAACGATCATACCCTCGAAAACTTCCGCGACGAGGTCTGGTTCCCGACGCTTCTGAACCGGGAAATCTATGGCAACTGGGAGCACCATAAAACAGATATGCGTACCAGAATTCATGATAAAACCGCCCATCTTCTGGCAGAACACAGGGCGCCAGAACTGCCGGCAGATGTAAAAGCGCGCCTGGATGAAATTTTAAAATCCGCCGAAGAGCGCGTAAAATAAAATAAAGAGACAGTTTCCGAGAATCCGGGTTATAAAATAGCCCGGATTCTTTGCGAAACTGTCTCTTTCCAGTCACTCAATGTATAGGGTTTGCCTGCGTAACTGTAATTTTCAATCCCAGTTTTCCGAAAATCTTCAGGAGCGTATCCATCTCATCCCCTCCGCTTCCTGTGCAGCCTCTCATAATCCTTCAGGCAAGCCATCGCCTGGCCGGACATGGGCCAGAGGACAATTACATTGAACACCGTCATCAGTCCCACTCCCACATCTCCCAGATCCCAGACTGTGGTGTAAGCCGCCAGGCCTCCGATGAACAGCATAACCAGAGCCAGCAGCTTATATGCCGTCTGAGGCAGCCAGCGGTCGCCGAACAGGTAGGCCACATTGGATCGGGCATAGAACAGGACGCCGATGAATGTGGAAAAGCTGAACAAAAACAGGATCACTGCTATAAATACCACGCCAAACTCTCCCAGATGATATTCCATGGCGCACTGCAGAAGATTCATACCGCTCAATCCCGCCGTCAGGCTTTCCGGGGTCAGCAGCATGATCATCGCCGTACAGCTGCAGATCACTACGGTATCGATCAGCACGCCGAGCGCCTGAGCCAAACCAACCTTAGCCGGATGATCCGCTTCCGCAGCCGCCGCAGCGCAGGGCGCGGAACCGGAACCCGCTTCATTAGAAAAAAGGCCTCTTTTCACGCCATTCATCAGCACCGCTCCGAATCCGCCCGCGACTGCCTGACGCAGCCCGAAGGCTTCCGAAAAAATCCTGCCGAACACGCCCGGAAGCTGCTGCAGATTGGCAATAATCAGCACAACCGTAATTGTCAGATAGAGTACCGCCATGATTGGAACCATGATGTCCAGCACCCGCACTGTAGCGTTTTTCCGCAGCACGATAAAGGCTGCCGCGACCACCAGAACAACCGTCGTATAAACAGGCGGTATGTGAAAGGCATTCTGAAATGCCGAAGTCACAGAATTACTTACCACCTGACTGATGCCGCACCAGCAGATCAGGCCGGATACTGCAAACAGCACCGCCAGCAGCACCTTTTTCCTGGGCTTTCCGCCGCGCAGCTTTTCCGCAAAATGGTGGATGTAATATGCCGGACCTCCCCGGTATCCTCCGTACAGCGGATCCTTTTCCTTATATTTCTGCGCCAGGACAGCTTCCGCAAAAGCCGTGGAGGCTCCGATCAATGCCGTGACCCACATCCAGAACACAGCACCCGCGCCGCCCAGCGAAACAGCTGCCACCACGCCCACCAGATTTCCCATGCCGACACGGGTGGCCGTGGATACGATCAGAGTCTGCAGCACGGACAGCGCGCTGCCCTTTTCTCCTTTTTTCCCGAAAAGCGACCGGATCATATGCGGAAACAGCCGCACCGGCAGAAATCTGGTCCGTATTGTAAAATAAATACCCGTGGGAATCAGAATCAGCACCAACAGCGACAGCGGCAGATGCCCGCCGCCCGGCAGCGGAATTGCTATCCAGTCTCCCCACAAGAAATTGTATACAGCTGAAATAATACCGTCCATATTCTCTCCCTCACCTGTTCCGCACTTGCGCGGTTACAGAGGTTAGTATATACTGTGAATAAGAATCTGTAAAATTAATAGTATCTATTATCAACATTAATTTTTTCAATGGTGAATTTATGGAAATCAGAAACCTGGAAAGTTTTATTCAGGCGGCCGAACTGGGCAGCTTTACCCGGGCCGCTGAAAAGCTGGGATATACCCAGTCCTCTATCTCCCTGCGGATCCGCCAGTTGGAGGACGAGCTCGGCACGCAGCTCTTTGAACGGATCAATCATACCGTGAAGCTGACCTCCAGCGGCCGGGAAATGCTGGAGCTGGCGCAGCACATCGTACGCACGGCGGAGGAAATGAAGAAAAAAGCAGAACAGCCGCAGACACTCCGCGGCCACGTCCGCATCGCCATGGCGGAATCCCTCTCTTATACGCTGTTTCAGGAGGATTTTACCCGTTTTCACAGCCGTTTTCCTCATATTTCTTTTACCGTGACACCAGCCAGCACCGAAGAAATGTTCCGAATGCTGAATCAGAACGAGGCCGACCTGGTCTACACGCTGGATCAGCATATCTACGACCGGAACTATATCATCGCCGCAGAGGAGCCCGTGGCCTGCCACTTTGCGGCTTCCGCTTCTCATCCCTTAAGCAGCAGCGGCAGCCTGACGCTGGA
>DVJR01000006.1 GCA_018716575.1 Candidatus Scatomonas merdavium
AACGGCTCAGAAACCTGAACATGTTTGTAAAGAAAAATACATGTATCAGCATTTTTAACAAACCAGAACAATACAGAAGTGAAGAAGAGCCCTTGCTGCTCACTACTACAGAATCCTCTATTATTCATTCTCTGTATATGTTCTGCGACCAGGTCTGGAACCATACGCTTCCGCAAAAGCGCGAAAAGACATATGTGGCGCGCCAGCTGCAGATTATGCTGGAAACCATTTTACCCCCTCCCCATGTTATCTGATAATTATATTAAAAAAGCGGAATTGCCTGTTTTTTTGCAATTCCGCTTTTCTCTCACTTTTCTTTTTCAGGCTTTTGCCTGTTCTTTTCTTCTCTGTCTTCCTGACAGCATACGGTAAACAAAGGTCAGGGCAATTCCCGCCACATTCAGACCGACAGCAATCAGAAACGCTCTCTGGTACACGCCGTCAGCAGCGTACACGCTGCTCATAATTGTCGGCCCGAAGAAGCCTGCCAGCGCAAATCCGATGAACATGATGCCGTAATTAACACTGTTGTTCCGGGCGCCGAACTGATCCGCCGTAAATCCGGGAAAGACTCCCATAAATGCGCCAAAGCAGATGCCCACCAGAGCAATGCCCGCATAGAAGGTCACGACGCTTCCCGCTCCGCTGAAATACAGAAACAGCAGTCCGAAAATCGAGATCACGCAGGCCACTGTCAGCGTATTGATCCGCCCGATGCGATCTGAAAGCCAGCCTGCTGCCAGACGGCCTGCCGCATTGAACAGCGCCAGTACGGAAACAGCAATTCCGGCTGCCGCAGCCGTCATGCCGATCATGCCCGACGCCACTGCCGATGCCTGGGAAATAATCATCATACCGCAGAAAGCGCCGCAGGTCAGAAGCAGGATCATGGAGTAAAATACCGGACTCTGCAGCATGGCCTTCCAGTTGTAATCTCTGCCGGTCGTTTTTTTCACGCTCTCCACCGGCGGCGTCCAGCCGTCCGGCACAAAGCCTTCCGGACATTTTTCCGTCAGGAACGCGCATCCGCATATAATCACCATAAATACAATTCCAATGATTTTAAATGCGAACGTTGCATCAGACTGCCCGACAATCACAGTAATCACCGGCGGAAGGATAACCGACGACAGGCCGTAAGCCGCCGTGGTAATGCCGCCCACCAGGCCTCTCTTATCCGGGAAAAATTTCACGCAGCTGCTGATAGTACAGCCATACGCCATTCCAAGGCCCAGTCCGCCAATCAGGCCGTATGTAACGATCAGAAAACCGATACTGCCGGCAAAACCGGACAGCAGCGTACCGCCGCCAAACATCAGGCCGCCGATCAGGATGACCTTTCGGGGCCCGAACCGGTCGTTAAACCACCCGCCGGAGATCATGGTGATCGGTCCCACTGAATTCGCAATCGTATAAACGATAGCCAGATCGCCCGTTGTGATCACCGTATTATGGAGTGCGCTCAGATATTCTGCCATGGAAGAAGCAAATACGCTCCATGCATAGATAGACCCCAGACAGAGATTGGCCAGACAGCTGGCTGCAAGAATCAGCCATCTCTTTTTTGTATAGTTCACTGCAATTCCCCCTTTCGGCTGAAACAAGCCGTATATTTGTCTGTCTAAAGTATGACAATTCAAGGGAATTGCGTCAATATACGCAGAAACTTTGTCCAAAAACCAAAATTGACAAAATAGTTGTCCGAGGATTGGCCTGTCACCCCCGCTGAATTTCTCCTTCTTTCATTACCACAACCCTCGCGTCTGCAACCTGTGCTTCTTCTGGATTTCCGGCTACGCAGAGCATGGCGGTCCCCAGCGTTTCATGGATATGCGCCAGATCCAGACGCATCTGTATCCGCAGCTTCTCATCCAGATTAGCCAGCGGTTCATCCATCAGAAACACCTTCGGCCGACGGACGACCGCTCTCCCCAGCAGCATCCTCTGTACCTGCCCGCCAGACAGCGCGCCAGGCTTCCGTTCCAGCAAATGTTCCAGATTCAGAATCCGTGCCGCCTCTTTCACCATACGGTCGATCTGTTCTTCCGGAACCCTCCGGAGCTTCAGTTCAAAAGCCATATTGTCGTAGACCGTCATATGCCGGTAAATGCCGGAATTCTGAAATACAATAGCCACATCCCTGTCTTTGGGATCCATATCATTGATCACCCGTCCGCTCAGCTTCACCGTTCCTGACGTGACAGGCTCCTGTCCCGACACCATCCGCAGCACCGTAGACTTTCCACAGCCCGACGGCCCCGTCAGAACAACACATTCGTGCTCTGCGATTTCCAGCTGAAAATCCCTTACTGCCTGGAATCCGCCCGGATATATTTTGTTCACATGGTCAAAGCTCAGAACCGCCATAGGCCCCTTTTCCTCCTTCACCCTGAAGAACTCCGTACAGCCACGCTGCCGGAGTTCTTCAGGCTTTTTACAGAATCACAGTTCGCATTCTGGTCAACGGACAGATCAGACAGCCTGATGAGGCTGTGTCCCCTCCGGATCTGCTTCCTGCCGCGTCTCCTGCTTCACTACTTCAGGGAACGCCACCTGCACCTTAAACAAATCGCCGTCTACAGTGATTTCCAGAGTGCCGTCCATCAGTTTTGCCAGATTTCTGGCAATAGATAACCCCAGTCCGCTTCCCTCTGTCGTCCGGGAACTGTCGCCGCGTACAAACCTCTCCATCAATTCATCGGGGCTGACATTTAACGTCTGTTCCGACATATTTTTAATAGTAAATATCACCCTGCCTTCCTGTCTTTCCACAGCCACATAGACTCTGGATCCAGGCATAGCATATTTTGCCACATTTCCATAGAGATTTTCTACCACACGCCACAGATAACGGCTATCGGCCCGAACCAAAGCCGGTTCCGGAGACAGACTGCAGATCATCTGCAGCTCTCTGGCTGTCAGACGCTCATCAAATTCACCGTTCACCTGCTGAATCAGTTCGTTTAAGTTCAGCACTACGAATTCCAGCTTTACATTGCCGGAACTGACCTTGGACGCTTCCACCAGATCCTCAGCCAGCTGCTTCAGCCGCTGAGACTTCCGGTCCAGAATATCGATATACCCTTTAATTTTAGGATCTTCAATATTCTCCCGTTTCAGCAGATCCACATAATTGATAATAGATGTCAGAGGAGTCTTGATATCATGAGAAACGTTGGTAATCAGATCCGCCTGCATCCGTTCATTTTTCATCCGTTCCTTCACAGCCGCCTTCAGTCCGTCGCCCATGGAATTGACCACCTCTGCCAGCTCCCGGTTGTTGCCGTTCAGCTCAGCCATCTCCACTTTATAATCCAGATTGCCGCTTCCCAGCTGCCGCATACCTTCTATAACGTTCTGCTTTCCGGCAGCTTCCCGCAGCATATACAGCAGCACCAGAACATCCACCACCAGACAGAGCAGAATGCCGAAAAACCCAAGCGATGTCAGGAAAATGAAATGCAGCAGCATCAGCCCGATTCCCGCCACAATCAGACGGGTAGATTCTTTTCTGGCTTCGTAAACCTTTCCTCCCAGATTCACAACAGCCCGTATGAGACTTTTTTCCCAAAGGTTGTGGGCTTTGATCCGGCGCACCAGGCTCAGATAGAAAATCATGAACAGCCCGACACTGGCGCAGATGTAAACAGTTGCCACCACCAGCCAGAAGGGTGAAAAGGCATTGAAATCCACTATAATCACTCCGCCGAAGCCGCCTATGAACAGAACGCCCAGAATAATGCCCAGCGCCGCTGCCGCCTCTGTGGGAATAGCATCAAAGCCGTACATCTGCACAGCCTTATCCTGTCCGTTTCTTCCTGCCTGAATAGTACAAAGCACAAACGCTACAATCGCCGTCACCAGTCCGATAACCGCCAGCACCAGAAACAGCGCGGCATACGGTGAAAAATATGCAAAAAACTGCGCTTCCTCCCGATAGCCATCCTCCACCGGATAGCTGGTATCCAGACTGACATAGACTCTCTCATTTTGAGACAGCATCTGCTGAGACGCCAGCGCGTTCGCCAGCTGATAGCCTGCCGCCGTATCCGGGAAATCACTCTCTGTCAGCCGCCCGTTCTCCCGCACATAGGAAAAATGCATGGTCTGGTTGCTTACCAGTGCGGCTACCTCTTCCTCCGTCAGACTGTTCCACTGCGTTCCGTTTGTATAAACCGCTTCTCCATCCGTCACATAATACTTCAGATTGGTATTTGTCCCCAGATCGTATGTCGGATATTGCCGGTTCCAGACGTAATTGTAGACGCTCTCAGCCGCTGAAATCAGATTGGTATACAGATCCCGCAGGGACACATCCTCCGGATTTGCCGCGGCATAATCCGCGAGAGTGCTGCCAGCCGCCGTAAGAAAACCATAATCCTCTTCCATGGGATAACCGCGTCCGTAAAGATACAGAAAGCGGTTACTGTAAGCATCTGCCGTCCCTATCTCCAGCAGGTGCTCCCAGGTATTCGAATCCATATAGGACAGCGCGATTTTCTCCTGCGCTTCCAGTCCGGAAGCAGACGCACTGCCGTTTCCGCCCGATGCCGCCTCCGATTCTGATACATCTGCCGACGCTTCACTGGAAGCCGGTGCGAAAAATTCATCAGCAGCGCCTGACTCCGATTCATCTGCTCCGGCCGCCCCCTCCATACTGCCTTCCTCAGACATCGTTGTATATATTGTATAGGAATCCATATAATCGGAATCTATCGCCGCATTGGACAATTCCTCCGCCAGGCCGCTGACGTACATCTGATACAGATCATCAATCGTATAGGATACGTTCTCATCTGCGTCCACCGAAGCCATCCCGCCGCTGTAGTCCTGAGTAATATCCACCAGCCGGGACGGATCATACTTTCCGTCCGTATCATAATAGCGATTGATATTCAGCACCTCCGACAGCTGAAGCAGATCAGACGTCATCCGCCAGCCGCAGCCCGGTGTGGCATAATATGGGACTTCGCCGCCATAGGCAATCGGATCTCCGCCGCTTACATTCATCAGCTGAAGAAACAGAAGACCGAACACCGAACACAGTGTTACGCCCAGAAACAGCAGAACCGTGACCACTGCCTTGGCCGGAGTTGAAAACAGTTTTTTTTGCCGGTTTCCCGCCGTCATTGTGCTCCTCCTCTCCTTTCGGAAAGCCGCCGTTACTGTTTCTCGATTTTATATCCCACACCCCAGACCACCTTCAGATAGCGGGGTTCTTTGGGATTGATCTCGATCTTTTCACGGATATGCCGGATGTGTACGGCCACTGTATTATCCGCTCCGATGGCTTCCTCGTTCCAGATATTCTGGTAAATCTGTTCAATGGAAAATACTTTTCCGGGATTCTTCACCAGAAGCAGCAGGATATTGTACTCAATCGGCGTCATCTTAACCGGCTCACCGTCCACAGTCACTTCTTTCAGATCATCATTGATAGACAGCCCGCCCACCTGATAAGTATTCTGACTCTCACTCTGCATGTTGCCCAGCTGGGTATAACGGCGGAGCTGGGATTTTACTCTGGCAACCAGCTCCAGCGGATTAAAGGGTTTCGTTACATAGTCATCCGCTCCGATGTTCAGGCCCAGAATCTTATCCACGTCTTCCGACTTGGCCGACAGAATAATGATCGGAATGCTGCTCTTTTCACGAATCTTCAGAGTAGCCCGGATTCCGTCCAATTTCGGCATCATCACATCAATAATCAGTAAATGAACCTCTTCCTGCTCCATAACCTTCAGCGCCTGCATGCCGTCGTAAGCTTTCAGAATATGATATCCTTCCTGAGACAGATAAATTTCTATGGCCTCTACAATCTCTTTATCATCATCACATACTAAAATATTCATACTACCCTTTCCTCATTTCCCTTCTTTTCCCGCAGCGCGAAGATAAACCGGTGAAATCGGTCCGTAATTGCGCTTTGCGCCCTTATTATACCGCAAACCCAATCGAAACGCCACCCTGTCTGCTTCCTGTTATCAAAAGGATAGCAGAGAAATCTTTATTTGATGCTGGGAAAAAAATTAAGATTTTTTAAATCCGGGCTGTTTTCCCGGCAGAAATTATGTATAATAAGCGTTGAAGCCTTAGAATGCACTATATACAGGAGGATACGCGATGTTCCGTTTATGGGGAAAACTGTTCAAGGACAACCGCATGGTAAAGGATATGACCGTCTGTGACGACAGCAGCGATACCAGAACTCATAAAATTTTCCGCGGTCTGGAGGACATCTGCTATGCCTGGGATCTGGGAAAGCCCATCTGGCTGGATTCTACTATCCAGGATTTTCAGCGCCACAAAAAAACGCGGTTCTATCAGGATAATTTTATCGAAACCATTGACTTCGACTTTCTGGAGATTCAGATCATTGAAGAATAGCCCTAAGAGCAGAATATCCCGTGAGTATGACGATATCCGCCATATCTCACGGGATATTTTACACCTTCCTGTCACAGAGGAGCAGTCCTCAACTGCGCGCTCCCGCAGGCATTTCTGCGCCAGACACAGGCAGAAGCGGCCCGCTGCAGATGCCTACAGCCTCTTCATCAGCTCTTCTCTCTCCTTCTCATAGCCCGGCTTGCCCAGCAGCGCAAACATATTCCTCTTATAGCTTTCCACACCCGGCTGATTGAACGGATTTACGCCGGATATATAGCCGCTGATTCCGCAGGCAAATTCAAAGAAATAAAACAGCTGCCCCAGATAAAACTCATTCTGCTCCGGAATATCAACCCGGAGATTGGGAACATTTCCGTCAGTATGAGCCAGGATTGTACCGTTCATGGCACTCTTGTTGACGAAATCGACGGTCTTGCCCGCCAGATAATTCAGTCCGTCCAGATCTGCCGGCTCTTCTCCGATGGTCAGTTCCACTTTGGATTTTTCAACGTTCAGCACGGTTTCGAACATAATTCTGGAACCGTCCTGTATGAATTGTCCCATGGAATGCAGATCCGTAGTCAGATCCACAGATGCGGGATAGATTCCCTTCTGGTCCTTGCCCTCACTCTCGCCGTAAAGCTGCTTCCACCACTCGGATACGTAGTGCAGGCTCGGCTCATAATTGGCCAGGATTTCCACGGACTTTCCCTTGCGGTGCAGAATATTGCGGACAGCCGCATACTGCATGGCGTCATTTTCCGCAAAGGGGCTGTTCAGCGCCAGCTCTCTGCCGGAAGCTGCGCCAGCCATCAATTGATCTATGTCAGCTCCGCTGGCTGCGATGGGCAGCAGACCAACAGCAGTCAGTACGGAGAAACGTCCACCAACATCGTCCGGTACGACGAATGTCTCATATCCTTCTTCATCTGCCAGATTCTTCAGAGCGCCCCTGGCCTTGTCCGTTGTGGCATAAATTCTTGCAGCCGCTTCTTTCTTGCCATATTTCTTTTCCAGCATTTCCTTAAAAATGCGGAAAGCAATGGCCGGCTCGGTGGTTGTACCGGACTTTGATATAATGTTCACAGAGAAATCCCTGTCTCCTACCACATCGATCAGCCCCTGCAGATAACTGCTGCTGATACTGTTTCCGGCATAGTAGATCTCCGGTGTCTTTCTCTGTTCTTTGCTGATATTGTTGTAAAACCCGTGACGCAGAAATTCAATGGCCGCCCGTGCTCCCAGATAAGAGCCGCCAATACCGATTACAATCAGGACTTCGGAATCGCTCTGGATCTTGGCTGCAGCTTTCTTGATGCGGTCAAACTCTTCCTTGTCATAGTCGACCGGCAGATCAATCCATCCCAGGAAATCATTGCCCAGTCCGCTTCTTGAAACCAGCACCTCTTTTGCCGCCGACGCGATTCCCTCAAACGCCTGCATCTCATGGTCGCGGATAAAACCTGCTGCTTTTGAAAAATCAAATGTCACTTTTGTTCCCATTTTCCTTTTATCTCCTTTGTGTGATTTTTTCACAAAATATTACCTTTAAGACATTCTAATTTTATCAAAAATGCCACACATATTCAAGTCAAATATTCCCTGATTACCTCCCGCATCAGCTTTTCATCCTCTGGATTCAGGATTTCAGAGAATTTGCTTCTGGGACCTGCCTTTTCCCGGATTTTTTCCTCCACCCGGGTGATGGCGGCCTCCTGATCAGAGCGCTTGTCCGGCTTCTTTTCCACGCGGAGCTTCCGTTTTTTCTCCAGCTCCACAACCTGCGCCGCCTCTGTCTGGGCTGCCGTCTGCCGGAGAGCTTCTCCGCTTATCGCTTCTGTGCCCGTCCTGACGCCTTCGCTCCTGGCCGCCCCCGTCTGCCCCGTTTCCGTACGGACCGTTCCAGCCTGGGCCGCTCCCGCACGGACTGCCGCCGCCTGTATCGCTTCGGCACGAACCGCATGATTCTCCGGATTTTCCAGATGGCTTACCCAGCCGTCCACCAGCCGCTGTTCCTTCCCCTTCATGTTCAGGCTGAACCGCAGCAGCAGCAGAGCGGAGATAATACTGCCCGACAGCAGAAGATACTGATACAGAACGTAAGTCTCATATTGAAACAGATAAATACACCAGATTCCCAGCAGCAGAAACGCTCCGCAGAGACTCACTGCCAGATTGACACCGTTTAACAGCGACCCCACCCGGATTTTCAGAATCCTGGCTTCATGGAGCCTGTCCCGGATAAAGGCTTCTGAATTGGCCACGGGAACCTCCCGCTTCCGGTACAGCTCCATAATCCCGGCTGTCCATCTGCCCCTGGGGGATTTCCTGCGCTTCATATCTCTGACTGCACTATGATAAAAGCGATTACTCCAAAACAGGCACCAGATTCCCAGAATGCCCGCCGCTATCATGCCGTATAAAAACAGTTTTTGATCCATGCACGCTTGCAGCATAATCACTTACCTCCCTTGCGTTTGTGAGGTCATGATAAACCCGCCCCGCGCCGTTTGTAAATAAAAACCGTTCGTCAAATTCTGCTCTGTTTTTTGATTTTACAGCTTTTTCACCATATTCAGCACCAGATTGACACAATGCCTGATGGCTTCCCGCTCGAATGCCGGGTAATCCACGGTAGCGCTGTCATCCGCTTTATCGGAAATTGCCCGGAGCACTACGTAAGGAATTCCGTTCAGATATGCCGCCTGGGCAATCGCCGCGCCCTCCATCTCCGTACAGAAGCCGTCAAAATTTGTTTTGATCCGTTCCTTGGACTCTTTGTCAGAGACAAACTGATCGCCGCTTACCACCCGGCCCGCATATACCTGGATCTCCGGATTAACCTCCCGGCAAACCTGACAGGCCAGCTCAATCAGTTTCTGATCCGCCGGAAATGCCAGCGTATCCATTCGGGGAATCTGCCCCAGCGGATAGCCGAAGCCCACAGCATTCATATCATGCTGCACCGTATCCGTGGACACCACAATATCTCCGATATCAATCACACTCTTCAGACTTCCCGCGATTCCTGTATTGATCACACAGTCCACATGGTAATCGTCCACCAGAATCTGCGTGCAGATACCCGCGTTCACCTTTCCGATTCCGGAACGCACAACCACCACAGGCTTTCCGTTCAGCATCCCGCGGCAGAATTCCATTCCTGCCTTTTTCGTGACGGAAACCTCCGTCATCTGCTCTTTCAGAGCGCTGACTTCTTCTTCCATCGCTCCGATAATTCCTATCAGGCTCATTGGCTTGTCCTCCTGTAATTCAATGTGGAATATTCTTCCCATATTTGTTATAATAGCACGGTAAGGCGGACGCCGTCAATTTTTCCGGCGCGCGGTGCTCCGACGCCTGTGCAGACGCAGGATGCCTCGGCACACATTCAGACATGAAACATTCCGCAGCACAGCGGCGTCCATGTCCGGTAAGGCCGTGACATGGACTGTACGGCAGTCCGCGCACATGCGGAATTTATACGAAAGGAGATATGCAGTATGGTATATAAGACTCACGGAACCTGCTCCCAGCAGATTTCATTCGATCTGGAGGACGGGCGGATTCATAACGTCCAGTTCGTAGGCGGATGCAATGGCAATCTGAAAGGCATCTGCGCCCTGGTAGAGGGTATGGACGCCAGAGAGGCCATTTCCAAGCTGGAAGGCATCCGCTGCGGCTTTAAGCCCACCTCCTGCCCGGACCAGCTGGCCCAGGCCCTGAAGCAGGCTCTGTAATACTTACGTGATATAAGTCAGAAAGGGGACCGCGAAAACAATCTTTTCGTTTTCACGATCCCTTTTCCATTATCCCCGTTTATCAGAAATTCCTCTTCATCTGTCCCACTTATCACACAGGGAATTGATCTGATTGGTAAATTTAGCCAGATCCTTGTTGGCCCCTCCCTCGTTATGGCGGATCACCGTCAGCAGACGCTGTCCGGCCGCCAGAAGCCGCTCAAATACGGTGCCGGACTTCTTGCCCGGCGCTTTCGCCTCTTTCGCCGTCCGTACCGGTTCCGGCAGCACTTCCGCCACACCGGACGCCAGATCAAAGACCGTCCCGCTGAACGGGGCAAATGCATCATATCCCAGTTCTTCCTTCAGCCTCCCGGCAAAGAGCTCCGTTACCTTATCTTCTCCATGCGTCACAAACACCTTCTGAGGCTTCTCCCGAAACGCGGCAGCCCAGCGCATCAGCCCCCGATTGTCCGCATGGCCGCTGACGCCCGGAAGTACTTTAATCTCAGCCCGAACCTGAACCTCCTCGCCAAACAGCTTAATCCGTTCCGCTCCGTCCACCAGCGCCCGTCCCGGCGTCCCCACTGCCTGATATCCTACGAACAGCACTGTACTTTCAGTTCTCCAGAGATTATGCTTCAGGTGATGCTTGATCCGGCCCGCGTCACACATACCGCTGGCGGATATGATAACTTTCGGTTCATCATCTACATTGATCGCCCTGGAATCTTCACTGGTAATGGACATCTTCAGCCCCGGAAAGCGTATGGGATTGATCCCCTTTTCTGTAAGCTCCCTGGCCTCCCGGTCGAAGCAGTCCTTGTGATGCTCGTCAAACACACTGGTTGCTTCCACCGCCAGCGGGCTGTCCACATAAACAGGAAAGCCTTCATGTCCCTTAATCAGATTCTCCTCCTTTATCTGACGGATGAAATATAGCATTTCCTGTGTCCTCCCCACCGCAAAAGAAGGAATCACCACATTGCCTCCCCGGTCCATGGTCCGCTGAATGACTTCCGCCAGGGACTTTACGTAATCCGGAACCTCGCCGTGGCTTCTGTCCCCATAGGTGGATTCCATCACCACATAATCCGCTTCCGAAAGCAGCGTGGGATCATTGATCAGCGGCTGATTGATATTTCCGATATCTCCGGAAAAAACAAGCTTCTTCTCTATATCCCCTTCCCGCAGCCAGATCTCAATACTGGCCGAGCCCAGCAGATGCCCGGCGTCCACAAACCGCACACGGATCCCTTCATATAAGGAAAGAATCGTGTTATATGGCTGTCCTGCAATCTGACGAATCAAACCAATGGCATCCTCCATGGTATAAGCCGGAACAAATTCCTCCCGCCCGGCCCGACGGTTTTTGCGGTTTCTCCACTCCGCCTCAAACATCTGGATATGCGCGCTGTCACGCAGCATGATATTACAGAGATCCGCAGTCGCCTCCGTAGCATATACCGGCCCCCGGAATCCCCGCGCATACAGCGCCGGGAGATTACCCGAGTGGTCAATATGCGCATGTGTCAGCAGCACAAAATCCAGCTCTGACGCCGGAACCGGCAATGGCTGGTTCTCATAATAATTCGGCCCCTGCTCCATGCCATAGTCCACCAGAAATTTTTTGCCCGCTGCTTCCAGATAGTAACAGCTGCCCGTCACCTCATGAGCAGCTCCCAAAAACGTAAGTTTCATACTAAGCCCCCTTGCTCCATATGATAGAGTCCCAGAACGTGCCCTTTGAGCATGCCTTCTACCTGTATTATACGCCACACCGGAGACAAAATCTATTCCAACTTAAACCAAAAGAGAAAGGGCTGCTGCCCCAGCGTGCCGTTCGGAACAACAACCCTTCCCAGTGTTTGGAATATAAGAACTATACAATTGGAATATAAAAGCCAAAGGTGGGTGCCCGGGCTTTTCATTCAAGTAGAAAACCGCAAAATCCTTACGCCATAAGTAGTATAGAGAAAAGATTTTTTTGTTATGGTGTAAAGATTCGTCAACGAGTTACTATTTAATTTGCAGTCCGTCGGTCATGGTGCCTACTGCTTCAAACAGGCCATCATCGCTCACATAATGATATCCTTGCAAACGATAATAATAACCTTTGGGAACTGAAACTGTTAAAGATGCATCCACATAATAAACATTATGCTTCACATAACTCCAATCAGCATAACTGTTAAAGGTAGTTCCACTATATTTTTCCAGATACAGTTCCA
>DVJR01000007.1 GCA_018716575.1 Candidatus Scatomonas merdavium
CTGTCGCAAAAGCGATTTTGAAGCGCAGGCAGCCGCCAGATATAGCAATAATCCCGGGGATTATTGCTATATCTGGCGGCTTACCACGCTTTCAATCGGTCTTTTGTGACAGCCCCTTATCACACTCTCAATCGGCCTTTTGCAACAGCCTTCTGCTCCTCTTCCAGTCACTTCCGATTCTGTAACAACGTATTATGTTTCTGCTCTGTCTTTATCCGTTACGCTGTCCGCCGCTATATCTTCATCTGTAAATCCAAAATAAGTCACTCCTGCCTCCAGATCATATCCACGCGATGCAGCCAGCTCATCAATGGCTACCAGCTGATAGCCCTGAGCCTGCAGATCCGGTATCAGGCGCTCGCAGGCATCCACTGTCGAAGAATGGATATCATGCATCAGAATAATATTTCCGCCTGTCACATGATTCATTACCATATCGTAAACCGCATCGGCATTTTTACTCTCCCAGTCCCGGGTATCCAGATCCCAGAACAGACAGGGCCTGCCGGTATCGGCGGCCAGTTCTTTCGTATATTCCCCATAGGGGAAACGGATCACCTCTGCACCCTCGCCATTATTATACCGGGCAATCGCCTGGTCCGTCCTGTTAAACTGGTCCTGAGCCGTCGCTGCCCCCGCCTGCTTCAGATTTGGATGATCATAAGAATGATTACCGATCACACAACCCATCTGCGCCATCCGCGGAATGACATCTGCGCCGTATTTCTCCACCTGCTCTCCCAGCATCAGGAACGTGGCTTCCGCATTATTAGCTTCCAGAATATCCAGAAGCCGTGATGTATATTCCCCTGGCCCGTCATCAAAAGTCAAAGCTATCATCTTGGAATTATCCGCATCGGGATCGTAAACGCCGCTTTCATCAAAATAACAGCCCTGCCCCCCGATGGCGGTCCAGCCGGTATCCATATAACCGCTGCTGTCAAAATGATACTGTTTTCCATCAATCTCCATCCAGCCATTTATGTAACAGGTCGCTTCGTCTACAGCGTACCACCATCCATTGTCATTAAGCTGCCAGCCCGGAGTATCATACTGCACGATCATGTCCTCTCCCAGGGCAGCCTGGCCGGCCTGTCCAGAACCGTCAGCATTCTCGGGATCCAATACATCTGCCTGCACTTCTACAATATTTCCCGCCGCCGTGCCGGCGCTCCACTCGGACTGCCTGACAAAAGGTTTGGCAATCGTCCAGCCCACGGACACCAGCACCACGGCTGCTCCTACACAGACTGCCACCTTAATGCAGTTCTGCAGGAGAGTAATTCTTCTGTTTCTCCTGATTCTCTTCCTCAGTGTCTCTTTATCCATAATCAAAGCTCCAAAATCTATTTCACAACCATAGCCATATTCTGTCTTAAGCCGTCAAAATCCGACCGATTTCATCCGGCAACATCATTATACCTGTTCCCTTCCTATTATTCAACGGCTGGCCGTTATTTTTCTGAAGCTTTTATTATCTTCTGTATTTTTATGTCGCCGCCTTTATCCCTACCACTGGAAATTCTGCAGTTTCCAGACACCGTCTTCCAGGTGATAAGCGACCGTCCAGGAAGCGCTGTCGGAATTTTCTTCTTCTGTCATCCCGTCATAGGAATGGTATGTGGAAACAGTTCCGTCTATGTTCATTACTACATCCTCCGGCTCCCCCACATAACTGTCGCCAGGGCTGATAAAGGTCATACTGAGATCTCCCATCTCAATACGGGTAAGCCCTCTGCCCCGTTCCGCATCGTAAGCCGTAGACTGCAGATTTTCATAGAGATATTCCACCTCTCCCTCTTCCAGGGCTTCTTCGGAAAAGAGAGCGGAAATCGTATCAAAGTCCTGCCCCGTCAGCGCGGCGCCGAGGATCGTCTCATAATCAGAGGAAAACTGTTCTGTCAGCGTATTCATGGTTTCCTGATCCGGCATCAGGGTTATGCCGCTGAAATCGAACTCGCCGCCTTCGCCCTGATAATCCACCACTATCCGGCAGGTTTCCATCCCTTCCCTGACAATCTCCGCCTGGTAAGTGCCATAAAACAGTTCCGGTATCCGGTATGTCTCATAGTAGCTTCCATTTTCTGAGGAAACTGCAGCCAGATCCGCTTCCTGGCCATTCAGGAACAGCGTGCTCCCCACAGGAAGAGTCACCGGCACATCTGTTCCGTACATGCCTACAGCTACAATCTTCCATTCATCAAACAGAAAAGCTTTCCTGTACCCTGTCTTTACTGCAATAACCGTGGAATGCAGCGATTCGCCGTTCACCTGACAGCGCACCTCGTATTCCCGGAAATCTTCCGCTGTCTCACCGCTTACAGAAGCCCGGCGTATCTCCCTGTCAACAGTTCCCTCTTTTTCCCGGATGGTCAGGTCTGTATATTCTGCCGCCTTATCTCCGGCATGAGCGCTGAGATAACGATTCTCTGACAGGCTGCTGTCCGCATCCAGCCATCCGTAGGCACGGCTCCAGTCACCGTCAAGCCCCGCTTCCACATAGCTTCTGACAGCCGCATCCGGCCCGTACAGGTGGCTGCCAAGAAAATAACAGCCCACCAGGAGAAGTCCCAGAAGAACCCCCTCCACGACGATCATCCAATAAAGCGGTTTCATACGGAAGGCAGCGCCCTTTTTAGCGCCTGCCGGTCTGCCGGGCCGGCCGCTCAGAGGAGCGCCGCAGTACTGGCAGAACTTTTTTCCATCTTCATTTTTCTTTCCACATCTTTCACAATACATTCCGCCACCCCCGTCAGTTCCAGCCCTGAGCCTCTTTGAACGCCATCAATGCATCCACATTGGCTATCTCTGTGCTGTTAAACAGCTTTCTCACATCTTCCTGATTCTCATATTTCGGCAGGGCCTGATACCACGCCTTGCTGTTGAAATACGCATAATCCACCGGATTCTTGTCCTCATGGAACTGGTATCCGTGGCGGGCATAGATTTCATTGACAGCTCTCTGACACAGTTCCGCGCTGGTCAGCTTCTGCCGCATCTCTGCTTCCGTGATCAGCGTCGTATCGCTGCTCGGAAAAATAAAATCGCTGTCCTGCATCTGTGTAGATCCGGGCGTTGGCGTCGGTTCTGTTCCGCCCGGCAGAGTCGGTACCGGCTCGTTTCCGGCTGAAGTGCCGCCCTCGGACGATGGCGCACCGCCAAGCCCGCTGCCGGCCTGAACGATCCCTCCGTATTCCGTTTTCCGGTCTTCATTCTGATACGTTTCCTCATTACTTTCAAAACTGTCTGACCAGGCTGCCGTCTGGCTGTCCGCAGCAGCGGCATCCGCCGGCGTGCCTGACTGCAGAAAGAGCAGCACAATTCCAGCTACCAGCGCAGCATCCAGCACACCCAGCATAATCGCCAGAATAAATGGCACTTTTTTCATAGCATACCCTCCTGTTTTGCTGTTTTCATTTGATCAGACAGAGGAAGTTTCTCCCCCCTATCCGATCACCGCGATACTTCGCTCATCTCACAGCAAAGCTGTTCGATGACCGTTGCCCGTCGGATGTTCGCTTATACCGGCACGGTAGCCGCCCTCCGGGCATATCGCGCAAAAAGAGACCATTACATCACCTGCAATGGCCTCTCTGCATTCTTATTTTTCCGGCTCCTCCAAACCGTCGAAAGCATCAGAACCATTTTCTGTTCCATCTTCCGTCAGTTCTTCATCGGAAAATTCTTCTGTTGAGATTTCTTCATCGAAAATCTTATCATCAAAGTTTTCGTCGAGAGCTTCTTCTTCCGCGCCTTCCCGGGGAAGTTCATCTGTCACTTTCTCCGAATTTTCTTCCAGCTCCAGATCTTCTTCCAGAAACAGCTCTTCTTCCTCTGGAATCTCTTCTTTGTCAGAATCCAGGCGGATATTTCTGTAACACTTCATTCCAGTTCCGGCCGGAATCAGCTTACCAATAATAACGTTTTCTTTCAGGCCGATCAGATGATCCACTTTACCCTTTATAGCCGCTTCTGTCAGCACCTTGGTAGTCTCCTGGAAGGAAGCCGCAGACAGGAACGAATCCGTAGCCAGTGAAGCCTTGGTTATACCCAGCAGAACACGCTTGCCCTCCGCCGGCTGCTTACCCTCTTCTTCCATTCTGGCATTCGTTTCTTCATAATCCAGTACATCTACCAACGTTCCCGGCAGGAAATCCGTATCTCCATTCTGCTCAACGCGAACCTTTTTCAGCA
The DNA here is from genome assembly GCA_018716575.1 of Candidatus Scatomonas merdavium. Taxonomy (GTDB): domain Bacteria; phylum Bacillota; class Clostridia; order Lachnospirales; family Lachnospiraceae; genus Scatomonas; species Scatomonas merdavium. The sequence goes on from DVJR01000007.1 coordinate 4,195, forward strand.
TCTGGCGCACGATCACCTCAATATGCTTATCGCTGATCTCCACGCCCTGGAGACGGTATACTCTCTGTACCTCGCGAAGCATATAATCCTGTACATCCCTTACGCCCTTAATACGAAGAATGTCATGGGGATTTACACTTCCTTCAGTCAGCTCATCGCCAGCCTCCAGAACTGCGCCGTCGGTAATTTTGATTCTGGAACCGTATGGAATCAGATAAGTCTTGGATACACCTTCCTCCTGATCGGTCACAATAATCTCGCGCTTTTTCTTGGTATCTTTGATGGTGGCAACACCTTTAATTTCTGTAATAATCGCAAGTCCCTTGGGTTTCCGCGCTTCGAAAAGCTCTTCCACACGGGGAAGACCCTGAGTAATATCACCGCCGGCCACACCGCCGGTATGGAACGTACGCATGGTCAGCTGTGTTCCGGGCTCACCAATGGACTGAGCCGCAATGATGCCGACTGATTCGCCCACCTGCACGGCTTCGCCGGTAGCCATG
>DVJR01000056.1 GCA_018716575.1 Candidatus Scatomonas merdavium
GGCTCATTGCTAATGAAATAAACTGTCAGGAGCGGTACGGACAGGAAAACAGCAGTGTACAAGGAGGAAAATATGAAAAAGAAAATAATCAGCTGCCTGCTGGCAGCAATGACGGCAGCGGCTCTCGCAGGTTGCGGCAGCGGAAATACATCATCGGGAAGCAGCACGGCTTCTTCCGCGGGTGCGGAAAGCGCATCTTCCGGATCATCAGCGGAGAGCAGCTCTTCTTCAACTTCAGCGGAGAGCGCATCTTCTGCGGCTTCTTCTTCTGCAGAGACCGGCGACGTGCCGGAGGGTCTGGAGGATGGCGTACTGACCGTTGGATTTGACGCGGAGTATCCGCCCTATGGATACATGGGTGAGGACGGCGAGTACACCGGCTTCGACCTGGAGCTGGCCCAGGCGGTCTGCGATCTGGAAGGCTGGGAGCTGGAGAAGAAGCCCATTGCCTGGGATTCAAAAGATATGGAGCTGGAATCCGGTTCTATTGACTGTATCTGGAACGGATTTACCATGACCGGCCGGGAAAGTGAGTATACTTTTTCTGTGCCTTATGTAGACAACAGCCAGGTGATCGTAGTATCTGAGAGTTCAGGTATAGAGACGTTTGAAGATCTGGCCGGTAAAACCGTAGGCGTACAGGCCGCTTCGGCAGCGCTGGAGGTGCTGCAGGATGAAGAAGGCCAGAAGGCCCTGGCGGATACCTTTGCTTCCCTGAATGAGTTTGCTGATTACAATACGGCTTTCACTGAGCTCCAGGCAGGCGCGCTGGATGCTCTGGCCATTGATATCGGTGTGGCGAAATATCAGCTGGAGTCCAGAGGAGAGGGCTTCAAGATGCTGGATGAGACATTGAACTCTGAGGAATATGCGATTGCCTTTAAGCTGGGCAATGAGAGTCTGCGCGACGCGATTGACGAAGACCTGCAGACGCTGACTGATGACGGTACCGTGCAGGAGCTGGCAGAGAAATACGGAATCGCGGACATGCTGATTCTGGGCGCTGAATAAAGATTTGGCGAAAGCCAGGTTCAGACAATTAAAATGGACAGAAGAAGGACAGAGAAAGGCGTATACCCCGCGGGTTTTCACCCGTGGGGTGCGCTTGTCTCTGCTGAAAATGCTTTGGAATGGGAGGAACGGGCTGTATGAGCTTTGATGTGATATTGCGCCAGCTGTTGGAGGGCTTCGGGCAGACCTGCCTGATTTTTGCCCTGACGCTGGTTTTTTCTCTGCCGCTGGGCATGCTGGTCTATTTTGGCAGGGTCAGCAGGATCAAACCGGTGAGCTGGATTGTGAAAATCTTTATTTCCATTATGCGCGGAACGCCCCTGATGCTGCAGCTTCTGATTTGGTATTTTGGCCCCTATTATTTATGGGGAATGCCTATCGGCGGATATAAATTTACCGCTGTGATTCTGGGCTGCTCCATGAACTATGCGGCATATTTTGCTGAGATTTACCGTTCCGGTATCGAGTCTATTCCCAGAGGGCAATATGAAGCCGCGCAGCTGCTGGGATATGACAAACGGCAGACATTTATGAAAATCATTCTTCCGCAGATGGTGAAAAACGTCCTTCCGGCTGTAACCAACGAGGTCATTACGTTGGTCAAGGATACATCGCTGGTGTATTCCGTCTCTTATATCGAACTGTTTGCCACTGCACGGCAGATTGCGGCGGCGGAAACCACCGTGCTGCCTCTCTTCATGGCAGGCGTATTTTATTACGTGTTCAATTACCTGGTAGCCTGGATCATGGAACGGTTCGAGAAGAAGCTGAGCTATTACCATTAGGAGGAAACCGGAATGAAATTATTGGAGATGAACCATATACAGAAATCATTTGACGATCTGGAAGTGCTGAAGGACATTTCTATTTCCGTGGAAGAGGGAGAAATCCTGTCCATCATCGGCCCCTCCGGCTCCGGAAAATCCACGCTGCTCCGGTGCGCTACCATGCTGGAGACCATCGGCGGCGGGGAGATCCGTTACATGGGAGAACAGGTGGCGTCTGCGCAGGATGGAAGGGCAGTTTATGTAAAGGGCGATACCATGAAAAAGGTCCGCAGCTATTTCGGGCTGGTATTTCAGAGCTTCAATCTGTTTCCTCATTACTCGGTTATGAAGAACATCACGGACGCGCCGATTCATGTGCAGAAGAGAAATAAGGATGAAGTTTACAAAGAAGCCAGAGAGCTGCTGAAGAAAATGGGCCTGGAGGATAAGGAAGACGCTTATCCCTGCCAGCTTTCCGGCGGACAGTGCCAGCGTGTGGCTATTGCCAGGGCCCTGGCGCTGAATCCGAAGATCCTGTTTTTTGACGAGCCCACGTCGGCTCTGGACCCGGAGCTGACAGGGGAAGTCCTGAAGGTGATCCGGTCTCTGGCAGATCTGGATATCGCCATGGTCATCGTCACTCATGAGATGCAGTTTGCGAAGGATATTTCGCACCGGGTGATTTTCATGGATCAGGGCGTTATTGTGGAAGAGGGCAGCCCGGAATACGTATTTTCTTCTGAGAATGCCCGGATGCGTGAGTTTCTGGGGCGTTTTCACCAAGCGGAGGGCGTGTAAAGAGTCGAACTTTGGATTGCTTTTGACGGGGCAATGCTTTATAATCAACAATGGTAGTAACTGAAAAAGAATCTATCTCAGGGAAAGAAAGGTATAGCGTACATGGAAAAGAGAGAACAGCTTTATGAAGGAAAAGCCAAGAAAGTTTTTGCAACCGATGATCCGGAAGTGGTAATCGTGGACTACAAGGATGATGCCACCGCATTTAACGGCGTGAAAAAAGGCACCATCATGGGCAAAGGCGTAGTCAACAACCGGATGTCCAACTATGTGATGAAACAGCTGGAAAAGGCCGGAGTTCCCACGCATCTGGTGGAAGAGCTCAGCGACCGTGAGACAGCTGTGAAGAAGGTCAGCATCGTTCCGCTGGAGGTTATCGTGCGGAATGTGGCGGCAGGCAGCTTTTCCAAGAGAATGGGCGTGGAAGAAGGCAGAGAGCTGCTCTGCCCCATCATTGAATTCAGCTACAAATGCGACGAACTGGACGATCCCTTTATTAATGATGATTATGCGCTGGCGCTGGGACTGGCTACCCAGGAGGAGATTGACACCATCAAAGCGTATACCCGGAAGGTCAATGAGTTTCTGAAGGAATATTTCCTGGGCGTGGGCATCCGTCTGATCGACTTCAAGATCGAATTCGGACGTCTGGCTGACGGCACCATCATTCTGGCGGATGAGATTTCGCCGGATACCTGCCGTCTGTGGGATGTGAATACCAATGAGAAGCTGGACAAGGACCGCTTCAGAAGAGATATGGGCAACGTGGAAGAGGCTTATCAGGAAGTGTTCCGCCGTCTGGGACTGGCCTGAAAACAGGCAGGGAGGACGGAAAACATGAGCGGAACAGACAGATATTCAAGCCCTCTTTCCGAGCGGTATGCCAGTCGGGAGATGCAGTATATTTTCTCTCAGGATATGAAATTTACCACCTGGCGGAAGCTGTGGATCGCGCTGGCTGAGACAGAGATGGAGCTGGGCCTGCCGATCACGCAGGAGCAGATCGACGAGATGAAGGCCCACGTTTCGGATATTAATTATGACGTGGCGAGGGCGCGGGAAAAAGAAGTGCGCCATGACGTCATGTCCCATGTGTACGCTTACGGCGTGCAGTGCCCAAAGGCCAAGGGGATCATTCATCTGGGCGCAACCTCCTGCTACGTGGGCGACAATACGGATATTATCATTATGAATGAGGCGCTGAAGCTGGTGCGGAAGAAGCTGGTGAACGTAATCGCGGAGCTGGCGAAATTCGCGGAGGCCCAGAAGGCCCAGCCGACCCTGGCATTCACTCATTTTCAGCCGGCGCAGCCTACCACGGTAGGGAAGCGGGCGACCCTCTGGATGCAGGAGTTTGCCATGGATCTGGAGGATCTGGAGTACGTGCAGAGTACGCTGAAGCTTTTGGGCTCCAAGGGAACCACGGGTACCCAGGCCAGCTTCCTGGAGCTGTTCGACGGCGATCAGGAGAAAATTGATAAAATTGATCCGATGATTGCGGAAAAGATGGGATTTTCCGCCTGCTATCCCGTATCAGGGCAGACCTATTCCCGGAAGGTGGACACCAGAGTGGCCAACGTGCTGGCAGGCATTGCCGCCAGCGCACATAAGTTCTCCAACGATATCCGGCTGCTGCAGCACCTGAAGGAGATTGAGGAGCCCTTTGAGAAGAGCCAGATCGGTTCTTCGGCCATGGCCTACAAACGGAATCCCATGCGGAGCGAGCGCATCGCGTCCCTGTCCAGGTATGTGATGATCGACGCGCTGAATCCGGCCATCACATCTGCGACTCAATGGTTTGAGAGAACACTGGATGATTCGGCCAATAAGAGGCTGTCCATTCCGGAAGGCTTTCTGGCCGTGGACGGCATTCTGGATCTGATGCTGAACGTGGTGGACGGCCTGGTGGTATATCCGAAGGTTATCGAGAAACGCCTTATGTCCGAGCTGCCCTTCATGGCCACGGAAAATATCATGATGGATGCGGTAAAAGCCGGCGGAGACAGACAGGAGCTGCATGAGCGGATCCGTGAGCTGTCTATGGAGGCCGGAAAAGCCGTGAAGGTAGAAGGAAAAGACAACGACCTTCTGGAACGGATTGCGGCGGATCCGACGTTCAACCTGTCTTTGGAAGATCTGAAAAAGACCATGGATCCCGCCCGTTATACGGGAAGGGCTGAGCGTCAGGTGGATGCTTATCTGGCACAGGTTATCCGGCCTATGCTGGAGGAGAGAAAAGAGCTGCTGGGCATGACGGCGGAGATCAATGTCTGAGGTCCGGCCTCTGGAATACGTTTCTGAGGGCGGGGCCACAGCGTATGCTACTTTATATAGGATGGCCTGGGAGTATAAATACTGCTAATAAAATAAGGATGCTTTATTAGCAATAATAAGTTTAACTTATGAAATGTTTGTGATATACTTTTCCTGCGGGGCCTCTCCGGGCCTTCGCGGGAATATTATCTTAGGAGGAATTTGAGCATGATAAAGGCAGTCGTGGGAGCGAACTGGGGAGATGAAGGAAAAGGGAAGATAACAGATACGCTGGCGGAAAAGGCCGACATCATCGTGCGTTTTCAGGGAGGCGCAAACGCGGGGCATACGATCGTCAATGACTACGGGAAATTTGCGCTGCATACTCTGCCCTCCGGCGTATTTTACAGCCATACTACCAGCGTGATCGGCAACGGCGTTGCCTTGAACATACCGGTGCTTAAGAAGGAATATGACGAAGTGGTAGGAAAGGGAGTCCCGGCTCCGAAGCTGAAGGTTTCCGACAGAGCGCAGATGGTCATGCCATATCATATCCTGTTTGATCAGTATGAGGAAGAACGTCTGGCGGGCCGGTCCTTCGGCTCTACAAAATCGGGAATTGCTCCGTTCTATTCAGACAAATATGCGAAGATCGGTTTTCAGGTCAACGAGCTGTTCGATGAAGAGAGTCTGAAGGAAAAGCTGAAAAATATCTGTGAAACGAAGAATGTGCTGTTAGAGCATCTCTATCACAAGCCGCTGCTAGATCCGGAAGAGCTGTTTCGTGAGATGATGGAGTGGAAAGAGATGATCGCTCCGTTCGTATGCGATACATCTGCCTTTTTGTGGGAGGCGGTGCAGAACGGCAGGGAAATTTTGCTGGAAGGCCAGCTTGGCTCCCTGAAGGATCCGGATCACGGCATTTATCCCATGGTTACGTCGTCTTCTACTCTGGCGGGTTACGGCGCGGTGGGCGCGGGCGTTCCGCCTTATGCGATTCAGAAGATCATCACGGTATCCAAGGCATATTCCAGCGCGGTAGGCGCGGGAGCCTTTGTATCGGAGATTTTCGGTGAGGAAGCCGATGAGCTGAGACGCCGGGGCGGCGATGGCGGAGAATACGGCGCTACCACAGGACGTCCCAGAAGAATGGGCTGGTATGACTGTGTGGCTTCCCGCTACGGATGCAGGATTCAGGGAACCACCGATGTGGCCTTCACGGTTCTGGATGTACTGGGCTATCTGGACGAGATTCCGGTGTGCGTGGCCTATGACATTGACGGAAAGATTACCACGGAATTCCCCACCACGTCTCTTCTGGAGAAGGCGAAGCCGGTGCTTGAGACGCTGCCGGGCTGGAAATGCGATATCCGGGGCATCCGGAAATATGAGGATCTTCCGGAAAACTGCCGGAAATATGTGGAATTCATTGAAGAAAAGATCGGTTTTCCGATCACAATGGTTTCCAATGGGCCGGGAAGGAATGACATTATCTGGCGGGAGAAATAATATGAAAAGAAGCAGGCATGTTCTGCCGGGAGTTCTGCTGGCTCTGTGTGTGATTCTCTCTTTCAGCAGTTGCCGGAGAAATGCAAACGCAGATGTTTCCACATTATATATAGATGAAGATGGTTATATTGAACAGCTGATCGTAGAACCCCGGGATGATGAGGACGATTTCAGTCAGGAAGAACTGGAGGACTATATCACAGAAACGCTGGCTTCCTATACGGAACAGACCGGAACGGAAGAAAATAGCGGTGAAGAGGGGCAGACAACGGAAACCGGAGCGGAGGATGAGGAGCCGATAAGCCTTATATCCTGCTCGGTGGAAAACGGAACGGTGCGTATCCGGCTCCGCTATGTTTCCTGGAGAGATTACGCGGCCTACAATCAGGTACCGTGTTTCATCGGCACGGTAGAACAGGCCCAGTCAGAGGGCTATTCCTTTGATGCAGGCTTTGCGGATCGGGACGGAGAGAATGTTTCCACGGAAGAAGTTCTGCAGTCTCCGGGCGAACGGCGCGTGGTGATTCTGCAGGAATCCGCTGCGGTGGAGATTCCGGGAACGATTCTGTATCATACAGAAAACGTGACAGTGACAGGAACGAGAGCGGCCGTTGTGGGAGAGGCGGATGCATCATCCGGACAAGATGCTTCTGCGTCCTCTGTCAACAGCATCGCGGAGAGTTTTATACATCTTCTGGACGCGCCTGCGTACATCATATATATGTGAGACTGTGCAAGAGCTGTCCGACCTGCTCCGTGCTTTTCGCCGGAAGCGGGCGCAGTATCTGAAATACCCCGGATGCGGGGAGAATAGGGAGATTAAGACATGGAAAAGACAATGGAGAAAATCGTTGCCCTGGCAAAATCCAGAGGCTTTGTGTATCCCGGCTCCGAAATTTACGGCGGGCTGGCCAATACATGGGATTATGGCCCGCTGGGCGTGGAACTGAAAAATAATGTAAAAAAGGCATGGTGGCAGAAATTCATCATGGAAAATCCCTACAATGTGGGTGTGGACTGCGCGATTCTGATGAATCCCCAGACCTGGGTGGCATCCGGACATCTGGGCGGATTTTCTGATCCGCTGATGGACTGCCGTGAGTGCCATGAGCGTTTCCGCGCCGACCAGCTGATTGAAGATTTCTGTGAAGAAAAGGGTATGGAAATTCCCGGAGGCACAGTGGACGGCTGGACTCAGGAGCAGATGAAAAATTTTATTGAGGAAAATCAGGTGCCCTGCCCTTCCTGTGGAAAGCATAACTTTACCGATATCCGTCAGTTCAATCTGATGTTCAAGACTTTCCAGGGCGTAACGGAGGATGCGAAGAATACCGTGTATCTCCGTCCGGAGACAGCCCAGGGTATTTTCGTGAACTTCAAGAACGTGGCCCGGACCTCCCGTAAGAAGATTCCTTTCGGCATCGGCCAGATCGGAAAGTCCTTCCGGAATGAAATTACGCCCGGGAACTTTACGTTCCGTACCAGGGAATTTGAGCAGATGGAGCTGGAGTTCTTCTGTGAACCCGGTACCGATCTGGAGTGGTTCTCTTACTGGCGCCAGTTCTGCATTGACTGGCTGAAAAACCTGGGCATGAAAGAGGATGAAATGCGCGCCCGCGATCATTCTCCGGAGGAGCTGTGCTTCTACAGCAAGGGCACTACGGATATTGAGTTTCTCTTCCCCTTTGGCTGGGGCGAGCTGTGGGGCATTGCGGATCGGACGGATTATGATCTGACTCAGCATCAGAACACCTCAGGCCAGGATATGTCCTATTTTGACGATTCTAAAAATGAGAAATACATTCCCTACGTTATCGAGCCTTCACTGGGTGCGGACCGCGTGGTTCTGGCGTTCCTGTGCAGCGCTTATGACGAAGAGGTGCTGGATGCCGAGAAGAACGATGTGCGTACCGTTCTGCATTTCCATCCGGCGCTGGCTCCTGTGAAGATCGCGGTGCTTCCGCTCTCCAAGAAGCTGAATGAGGGTGCGGAGAAAATCTTTGCGGCGCTGTCGAAAAAATACAACTGCGAGTATGACGACAGAGGCAATATCGGCAAGCGTTACCGCCGCCAGGACGAGATCGGCACGCCGTTCTGCGTCACGTATGATTTCGATTCCGAGACGGACGGCGCGGTGACGGTCCGCGACCGGGATTCCATGGAGCAGGTGCGGATCAGGATCGAGGAGCTGGAAGCGTATTTTGCGGATAAGTTTGAGTTTTAAGCAGAGAATAGATGAGAAGCTGCCGGAAAACGGCAGGAGCTGCTGCAAAAGCAGGTGAATTGCCTGCCGGAGCGGCAGCTCCTTTTTATGCGGCTCGTTTGATACTGACGGCACTTGCTTTTTATGCCATTACTAATTATAATAGACAAAAAGGTCCTGTGGGACTGGCGGACAGATTTTTTCTGTCCTGTTTTTATCGAATCCATTCAGGAAAGGAACGAATTTCATGCAGAAGAAAAGAATTGTAGTGGCGTTGGGACATCGGGCCCTGGGCACGACGCTTCCGGAGCAGAAGAGGGCTACGGAGAAGTCAGCCAGAGCTGTGGCTGACCTGGTAGAAGCAGGCGTCAATGTGGTAATTACGCACAGCAATGCGCCGCAGGTGGGAATGATCCACACGGCGATGAATGAATTTCAGAAGCTCCATCCGGATTATACGGCGGCCCCCATGTCTGTCTGCTCTGCTATGAGCCAGGGCTATATAGGATATGATATCCAGAATTCTCTGCGGGCGGAGCTGCTGCGCCGGGGTATCTATAAACCGGTGGCTACAGTGCTGACCCAGGTGACGGTAGATCCCTATGATGAAGCCTTTTATAATCCTTCGAAGGTCATCGGCAGAATTCTGACCAGAGAAGAAGCTGAAGCGGAGGAGGCCAAGGGCAACTATGTGACAGAGGTGGAGGGCGGTTGGCGCCGTATCGTTGCAGCGCCGAAGCCGAAGGACATCATTGAGCTGGATACGATTCAGCTGATGCTGGACGCGGGACAGGTGGTAATCGCAGCAGGCGGCGGCGGAATCCCCGTGCTGGAGCAGAAGGAAGAGCTGAAGGGAGCCAGCGCCGTCATTGAAAAGGATCTGATCAGCGGTCTTCTGGCAGAGCAGCTTCACGCGGATGAGCTGATGATCCTCACCAGCGTAGAGCATGTGGTAACGGGCTATAATACCGCGCAGCCCTCTCCGCTGGAGAAAATCACCGTCGCGGAAGCGGAAAAATATATGGCGGAGGGCCAGTTTGAGCCGGGCACCATGCTGCCCAAGATCGAGGCGGCCGTTGACTTCCTGAAAAAAGGCGGAAAGCGTGCGGTGATCACCTCCATCGACAAAGCCAAGGAAGGTTATCTGGGCCGCACCGGAACGATCATAGAATAAACGGCAGGTCAGAGAGAACAATAAAGCAAAAAATACAGAAACGAAAAAAAGGAGCGCAGTGAAATGGTTCGCTCAAATGCCGTCCATTTCATCAGCGCTTCTTTTAAAATGAGGGGGGAGATAGTGAGCGGTTAATCAACTATCCGAGATTTATTATAGTGAAAAAATGTGTTCAAAATATGTCCACAATCTGAAAGAATCCTAAATTTTTTTAAGATTCTTTGAAGATGTCGAGGGCGTGGCTGGTAATCCCCGACAGATCAGGCTGTTCGCAGGCGGTGAAACCGCACGCAAAAAGGAGCCGGATCGCTCCGGCTCCTTCTTTAAAATGAGGGGGGAGATAGTGAGTGGTTAATCAACTATCTGCGATTTATTATAAAGGGAAGATGTGTTCAAAGTATGTCCATATTCTAAAAGAAACCTAAATTTCATTAAGGAAGCCTAAAAAACTGCTGAATAAACGGCGTGCGGCGGCAGAAACCGCTTCCGCGCCGGAGAAAAAGGAGGAACGTATGAACAGTACAGTGAAGAACATACAGGAACAGCTTTTTGCTCTGCAGGATCTGAAATACCGGGATTTTCAGCGAAAGCTGATGCCGACCGTGGATCCGGAGACGGTGATCGGCGTGCGGACGCCGGAGCTGCGGAAGCTGGCCCGCTCTTACGGGAGGCAGCCGGAGAGCCGGGAATTTCTGAAATGTCTGCCGCATCAGTATTATGAGGAAAACAACCTGCACGCCTTCCTGCTGGAGACGATACGGGATTACGGAAGAGCGATGGAAGAGGTGGAGCGCTTCCTGCCCTGTGTGGACAACTGGGCCACCTGCGATCAGATGTCGCCGAAGGTATTCGGGAAGCACCTGACAGAGCTTCTGGAAAAAATCAGGCTCTGGATCGCATCGCCGGAGACGTATACGGTGCGGTTTGCCATCGGGATGCTGATGCGTTTCTATCTGGATGAAGCTTTCCGTCCGGAATATCCGGAGCTGGTATCGGGCGTGCGGTCGGAGGAATACTACGTCAATATGATGATCGCCTGGTATTTTGCTACGGCGCTGGCCAAGCAGTACGATGCCGTGCTGCCGTATCTGGAGCAGAAAAAATTGGAAAAATGGACCCACAACAAGACGATACAGAAGGCTGTGGAAAGCTACCGGATCACGCCGGAGCAGAAGGCGTATCTGAAGACGCTGAAAATAAAGTAGCAAATAAGGACACTTTTTTTGACAAACGGCGACCTTGAACCATGTCAGATTTTCCCCTATAATGGCCCCAGATTGGAAAGCCATGAAAAGGAGGATCTGTTTATGTTAGTTGATACCAAGGCAAAGGTCGGAGTGTTTTCTATCGCCCTGGGCGCGTATCTGCCCCAGTTCCCGTCGCTGGTGCCGGAATTCCAGGCTCAGTACGAGGCATTTAAAAAGACGATTCCGGATACTGTGGAGATCGTAGACGGCGGGATGATCACCACCAAGGAGCAGTCACAGGCGGCGGGCGATCTGTTCCGCGCTGCGGATGTGGATCTGGTGTTCCTGCAGCTTCTGACTTATGCCACCTCTTACAATATGCTGCCGGCCGTGAAAGATCTGGATGTTCCGGTGGTGCTGGTGAACGTGCAGAAACTGAAGGCACTGGATTACGAACATACGGATATCGCTTCCTGGCTGGGCGAAGGCTATGCCTGCGGCGCCGTGGGTGAAATGGTGGCGGATCTGGAACGGTTCGGCAAGCGCCATGCTGTAATCACCGGCGTGGTGGAGGGCGGCGACCCGGCCGTTCAGACGGAGATCGAGGACTGGTGCCGCGCGGCGCAGGTCAGAAGAAGATTCCGCGACACTAATATTGCCCAGATCGGGCGTCCCTATCCCGGTATGATGGATCTGTATATAGACGAGTCCAACCTTTACCGGAGAATGCATCTGTATACCAAACAGTTTGACTGGGAGAAGATGTGGGCGATTGCCGACAATATTACCGATGAAGACGCGATCCGCGCGAAGGCCCAGGACATTCTGGATACCTTCGAGATCGAAGGCGGCGGCACTGTGGAAAAGGTATGGGATATGGCCAGGTACGTGGTGGCTTTTGAGCAGTGGGTGAAGGATGAGAAGCTGGGGCTGATCGCCTCCCATTACGACGGCTACGCCCAGGGCAAGGCCGGCGTGCTGGACAGCATGCTGATTCCGGCATTTTCCATGCTGATCAAGCAGGGTACGGCCTGCGCGGTGGAAGGAGATATGAAGGTGGCTATGGCTATGAGTATTCTGAAGACTATCTCCGGAACCGGCCAGCTGGCGGAAATGTATTCCATCGATTTCAATGAGGATATTGCGATTATCGGCCACAGCGGCTCGGGAGACGCGGACATCTCCGACAGGAAGCCGACCATGAAAATTGTGAAGGTGTTCCATGGAAAGACGGGAGGCGGATATCTGACCCAGTTCTATCCGTATACCGGACCTGTAACCTATCTGGCGATCACCCAGGATGGAGACGGCCATTTCAAATTCATCGTGGCAGAGGGCGTCAACGAGGAGGGGCCGATCCTTTCCTTTGGAGACACCAATATGAGAACCCGCTTTACCTGCGGAGCCAGGGAATTCGTGAACCGCTGGAGCGAATGCGGTCCGACTCATCACTTTGCGGCAGCTGTGGGAAGACACATCGACACCATTCTGAAGGTGGCCAAGATCTTCAATGTGCCGGTTGACATCGTAACCAGATAACCGGCGCCAGGACAGAAAACAATTCCGGCACGGAACCGGTCAGACCGGGTACCGGCCGTCCGGACGGCAGGAAGGCCGCCCATCTGTAATCTGAAAAGATGCGGATGGGCGGCCTTTTCTGATCCCGCCTGTCCGTGTGAAACGGAATTTCACAGGAACCATGATTGAAAACTCCCCCCGATTATGGTATCCTATTAGCGAGTATAAGCAGCAGTCTGCGCTGCATGGAGGAAAACCTATGCGATTATCAGAATTATTAAGGGATCTGCAGTATACATGTCTGAGGGGGGAGACGGACATCGAGATTACGGGAGTAGCCTATGATTCCAGAAGGGTGGAAGAGGGCTCTCTTTTTATTTGTATCCGTGGGGCCGTATCGGACGGGCACGCCTATGCGGCGGACGCGGTCCGCAAAGGGGCGGCGGCCCTGGTGATACAGGAGGAGGTGGAGGCGCCGGAGGGCGCTGCGGTCATTCGTGTGGAGGACAGCCGCTATGCCCTGGCGCTGATTTCCGCCGCCTGGTTCGGTTATCCGGCCAGGAAGCTGAAGACCATCGGCGTGACCGGAACCAAGGGAAAGACCACGACCACCTACATGATTCAGTCTATTCTGGAGGCCGCGGGACATAAGGTGGGGCTGATCGGCACCATCGAATGCATCACCGGAAAGAGGGTTCTTTCTGCTGAGAACACCACGCCGGAATCCTATCTGGTGCAGGAATACTTTGCGGAAATGGTGGAGGCCGGCTGCGACTGCGCGGTGATGGAGGTGTCCTCTCAGGCGCTGATGATGCACCGGGTGGCGGGTGTGACCTTTGACTACGGAATTTTTACCAATATTGAGCCGGATCACATCGGCCCCAACGAGCATGGCAGCTTCGGAGAATATCTGGACTGCAAGCGGCGGCTGCTCCGCCAGTGCCGGGTGGGGATGGTGAACCGGGACGATGAGCATTTTGAACAGATGATTCAGGGCCATACCTGTGAGCTGGAGACGTACGGCTTTTCTCCGGAAGCGGATCTGCGGGCTGAGGACGCCCATCTGGTGGCGAAGCCGGGATATCTGGGCATCCGCTATCAGGTCAGAGGGCTTCTGGATCTGCCGGTGGAGATCGACATTCCCGGCAAATTTTCCATATATAATTCCCTGGCGGCCATCGCCATCTGCCGACGCTTCGGGGTGCCCGAGGAGGATATGGTGAAGGCGCTGAAGCTGGCGAAGGTCAAGGGACGGGTGGAGATGATACCGGTTTCCGATGACTTTACGCTGATGATCGATTACGCGCACAATGCCATGAGCCTGGAGAGCCTGCTGACCACGCTGCGGGAATACCATCCCCACCGTCTGGTGTGCCTGTTCGGCTGCGGCGGCAACCGGGCCAGATCCAGACGGTTTGAGATGGGAGAGGTATCGGGCCGCCTGGCCGATCTGACCATCATCACCTCGGATAATCCCAGAAATGAGGAGCCCCAGGCGATCATTGACGACATTAAGACGGGCATGGCGAAGACAGACGGAAGGTATGTGGAGATTATCGACCGGAAGGAAGCGATCGCCTACGCGATTCATCACGGGGAGCCGGGCGATATCATCGTCCTCGCGGGAAAGGGCCATGAGGATTACCAGATTATCAGGGGGAAGAAATATCCCATGGATGAGCGGGTTCTGATTCAGGAGATTCTGGAAGAGGACCGGCAGAAGGAACAGAAGAACGGCAGCTGAGAGCGGCTGCAGACGGGGAGCGCGGCCGGATGAGGGAACGGCCGGAATAAGAGGGGAAAAATGAGCGAACGATATGCGGATATTATCGTGGATATTACCCACGAGAAGCTGGACCGTACCTTTCAGTACCGGATTCCGCCGGAGCTGGAAGGGCAGATTCAGGAGGGGACGCGGGTGAAGATCCCTTTCGGGGGAGGCAACCGTTTGATTGAAGGATATGTTATCGGCCTGGACAGCCGGAAAAAATATACGGAAGGAAAGATCAAATCCATAGCCGCGGTGGCTGAGGATGGAATTACGGTAGAGACTCATCTGATCGCCCTGGCGGCCTGGATGCGGAAAACCTACGGTTCCACCATGATACAGGCGCTGAAAACTGTGGTGCCTGTCCGGGAGAAGAGGAAAACCCGTTCCCGGAAGCAGGTCTGTCTGAATCTGGACAGGGAGCAGACAGAAAGCTGCCTGGAGGAGTTTCGCAGAAAGAAATACCGGGCCAGGATCCGGCTTCTGGAAGCACTGTCGGAGCAGCCGGAGCTTTCCTGGGAATATGTGACGAAAGAGCTGAAGGTGCCTGCGGATACGCTGAGCGGGCTGGAAGAGCGGAAGATCATCCGTGTGGAAAGTTATACGGTATACAGAAATCCCCTGAGAGAGCGGGATGAAGAAGGCGCGGAGCAGGCGGAAGCCGTTCTTACCGGGGAGCAGGCGTCAGTCTGTGCCGGAATCCTTTCGGAATGGAAGGAGGGGCCGGGGAGGCCCTGTCTGATCCAGGGCGTTACGGGAAGCGGGAAAACGCTGGTCTATATGGAGCTGATCAGCCGTGTGCTGGAGGAGGGGCGCCAGGCTATCGTCCTGATTCCGGAGATCGCCCTGACCTGGCAGAATGTGCGGCGCTTCTGCAGCCGATTCGGAGACCGGGTGACGGTGCTCAATTCCCGGATGTCGCCGGGCGAGCGCTACGACCAGTTCGAACGGGTGCGCAAAGGCCGGGTGCAGATTGTCATCGGTCCCAGATCCGCGCTGTTTGCGCCGTTTCAGAAGCTGGGACTGATTATTATAGACGAAGAGCATGAGAGCTCTTACCGAAGCGAGGTCACGCCCCGCTATCATGCCAGAGAGGCGGCGGTAGAACGGGGGCGGCTGGAGGACGCACATGTGGTCATGGGTTCGGCCACGCCTTCGGTGGATGCCTGTTATCGCTGCAGGAGCGGAGAATACGCCCTGTTCCGTCTGGTCAGGCGGTATGGGGGCGCGGAGCTGCCGGAGGTATATCCCGTAGATATGCGGGAAGAATTAAGGAAGGGAAACCGGACGGTTTTGAGCGAAGCGCTGCAGGAAGCCCTGCGGCTTCGCCTGAAGGCAGGTGAACAATCCATGCTGTTCCTGAACCGGAGAGGCTACGCGGGATTTATTTCCTGCCGCTCCTGCGGTTATGTGGTAAAATGTCCGCACTGTGATGTGTCGCTGACTTATCACAGCAACGGCCGCCTGATCTGCCATTACTGCGGATTTGAGCGGGAGCCGGTAGCCCGCTGCCCGGAATGCGGCTCGCCGTATATAGGCGGCTTCCGGGCGGGGACGCAGCAGGTGGAGCAGGTGGTGAAAAAAATGTTTCCGCGGGCCAGGACGCTGCGGATGGATGCGGACACTACAAGGGGAAAGGATGGCTATGAGAAAATTCTGAAGGCGTTTGCGGCCGGAGAGGCGGATGTGCTGATCGGTACCCAGATGATTGTCAAAGGTCATGATTTCCCGGGGGTGACCCTGGTGGGCGTCATCGCGGCGGACGTGTCGCTGTTTGCCAGCGATTACCGGGCAGCGGAACGTACCTATCAGCTGCTGGTACAGGCGTCGGGCCGGGCCGGCAGGGGCAGGAGAGCGGGAGAAGCGCTGATTCAGACGTATCATCCGGAGCATTACAGCATCCGGGCGGCGCTGACTCAGGATTATGATTCTTTTTACGAAGAAGAGATTGCCTGCCGGGAGCTCATGGGCTATCCGCCCGCAGCGTCTCTTCTGGCTGTTCACGGCTCCTGCGATCAGGAGGAAAAGCTGAAGAATGCTATGGAGTATATACGGCGTTATCTGATCCGTGTTCGGAGAAAGTCTACGGTACAGCTCGTCGGCCCGGCGCCTGAGAATGTAGCTAAGGTGCAGGACTATTATCGGGCAGTGATCTATCTGAAGGATGGAGATGAACAGGAGCTGATCCGCATGCGCGATCTGCTGGAACGTTACATAGAGATCAACAGAGGCTTTGACTCTGTTTATATACAATTTGACTTAAATGCGTAAAGGAGAGAGGAAAATGGCATTACGAAATATCAGAATCATGGGAGATAAAGTGCTGGAGAAAGCCTGCCGCCCGGTGGATTCCGTGACGCCGCGGATCAGGCAGCTTGTGGGGGATATGCTGGAGACCATGTATGACGCCTACGGCGTAGGTCTGGCGGCGCCGCAGGTGGGAATTCTGAAGAGAATTGTAGTGATTGATACGGACGGGGAGCATCCCCATATCCTGATCAATCCGGAGATACTGGAAACCTCCGGAGAACAGACGGGATATGAGGGCTGTCTGAGCCTTCCCGGAAAATCCGGTATCGTGACCCGCCCTGATTATGTGAGGGTCCGGGCGTTCGATCTGGATATGCAGCCTTTTGAACTGGAAGGGGAAGGCCTGCTGGCAAGAGCTATCTGCCATGAATGCGATCATCTTGACGGGATTCTCTATACCTCCAAGGTGGAAGGCGAACTGAAAAATAACGAAGAACTGCAGGACGAAGAAAACGAAGAGGAAGACGGGGACGAAGAATGAAAATAGTATTCATGGGAACACCGGATTTTTCAGTAGGAACACTGGAAGCGATCCTGGACGCAGGCCATGAGGTGGCCGCGGTGGTGACGCAGCCTGATAAGCCGAAGGGGCGCGGGGGCGCCATGCAGGCGCCTCCCGTAAAACAGACGGCGCTGGCTCACGGACTGACTGTCTGGCAGCCCAGAAGAATCCGGGAGGAAGGATTTCAGGAGCAGCTTCAGGCTGTCAGGCCGGACGCCATCGTAGTAGTGGCCTTCGGCCAGATTATACCGAGAAGCATTCTGGAGCTGCCGAAATATGGCTGCATTAATGTTCATGCTTCGCTGCTCCCCAAATACCGGGGAGCGGCACCCATCCAATGGGCGGTGATCGACGGAGAAGAGGTGTCCGGCGTCACGGTGATGCGGATGGACGAGGGAGTGGATACCGGCGATATGCTGGCGAAGCGGGTGGTGCCGCTGGCGGAAGATGAGACAGGAGGTTCTCTCTTTGAAAAGCTCAGCGCCGCCGGAGCGGAGCTTCTGACGGAGACGCTTCGGAGGCTGGAGGACGGGACGGTCTGCCCGGAGAAGCAGCCGGCGGAGAGCCCCACGGCCTACGCCCGTATGATCACCAAGGAGGACGGCCGGATCGACTGGAGCCGGGACGCCGTCGGCCTGGAACGGCTGGTGAGAGGGTTGAACCCCTGGCCCAGCGCTTATACGAAGCTGAACGGTAAAACGCTGAAAATATGGAAGGCGGCTGTATCCGGCGCAGGGCCTGCCGCTTCAGAAGCGGAAACGGGTGAGGCCGAAGCCGCGCCGTTCTCACCCCGGGTGAGAATCGGCGTAGCTCCTGCCGCCGGGGTTGCCGGAACGAAAGCGGAAGGCCCGGTGCCGGGTACTGTAACGGAAGTGACCAGAGACTGGTTCACAGTTCAGACCGGTGACGGCGCGCTGCGGATTCTGGAAGTGCAGCTGGAGGGACGGAAGCGGATGGATGCGGCTTCCTTCCTGCGGGGCTGTCCGCTGGAAGAGGGCGCAAGGCTCGGATAAAAGGAGGTATGGCTTATGCCGGGATTTTATTACTGGGGATTTGACTGGACATATATACTGATTATTATTGCGCTGCTGATTTCGCTGGCTGTTCAGATGAATATGAAAGGAACATTTCAGAAGTACAGCCGTGTCCGGAGTGAGCGCGGCATGACAGGAGCCCAGGCGGCGGAACGGATTCTGCACAACGCGGGTATTTATAACGTACGGGTAGAGAGGATTCATGGAAATCTGAATGACCATTACGATCCAAGGACAAAGGTAATTAAGCTTTCGGATTCCATATACGGGAGCAATTCGCTGGCGGCCGTGGGCGTGGCGGCCCATGAATGCGGCCATGCCATTCAGGATGCGACGGGCTATGCTCCTCTGGGCATCCGGAGCGCGCTGGTGCCGGCGGCTAATCTGGGCTCCCAGCTGTCCTGGCCGCTGTTTCTGATCGGGCTGATTTTTTCCATGAAGCCGCTTCTGACGGCGGGAATCATCCTGTTCTGCGCGGCGCTGCTGTTCCAGATCGTAACACTGCCGGTAGAGTTCAACGCATCGGGACGGGCGCTCCGGACGCTGGAACAGACGGGAATTATGGCGCCTCAGGAGATCAGGGATACCCGGAAGGTGCTGGGGGCCGCGGCTATGACCTATGTGGCGGCTGTCGCGGCATCTCTGCTGCAGCTTTTGCGTCTGGTGCTTCTGTCCAGAAGAAGTGACAACTGATGCGGCTGCAGTCTTTGTATTCAAGGAGAAAACATGAATAATTCTGTAAATATGCGCGAGCTGGCTCTGGAAGCGCTTCTGGAAATCGGACGGGAAGGGCGCCAGTGTCATACGGTGATACGGCAGGTACTGGAAAAATATCAGTATCTGCCCCGGCAGGACAGGGCGTTTTTCAAAAGACTCTGCGAGGGCACGCTGGAACGGCGAATCACACTGGATTATATAATAGACTGCTTTTCAAAGGTAAAGACCCGCAGGATGAAGCCTGTGCTGAGGGAAATCCTTCGCATGGCTGTTTACCAGATGAAGTATATGGACGGCGTCCCGGATTCGGCCGCCGTCAATGAAGCGGTGAAGCTGGCCAGGAAAAAAGGGTTTCACGGGCTGACAGGCTTTGTCAACGGTGTGCTGCGGGCCGTGCTGCGGGAAGGCGGTCAAATCTCCTGGCCGGAAGAGGATGCGGTCCGGAGTCTTTCTGTGCGGTATTCCATGCCGGAATATCTGGTGGAAAAGTGGCTGGGGCAGCTTAATGCAGGGGAGCTTCCTGCGCCGGAGGGAGAAGCATCCGGGACGTGCACGCAGAGAACGGTCCAGGAAGGAGCGTATGCTCTGACGGAACGGGTCTGCCAGGGCCTTCTGGCAGAAGCGCCTCTGACCGTACGCGTGAGACAGACGGACAATACTGTTCCGGAGACGCTGGAGAGTCTCCGGAGCCAGGGAGTGACGGCGGAACCGGCGCCGTATCTGGATTATGCCTTTTACCTGTCGGGTTACGGCCGCCTGGATGAACTTAAGGCATTTCAGGAAGGACGTATACAGGTACAGGATGTGAGCTCCATGCTGGCGGTGGAGGCCGCTGGAATCCGGCCCGGCGATTTTGTGCTGGATCTCTGCGCGGCTCCGGGAGGCAAGAGTCTTCTGGCTGCGGATAAGGCCGGAAAAGAGGGCCGGGTCGCGGCCCGCGACCTGACGTTACATAAAGTGGAAATGCTTCGTGAAAATATCGCCAGGAGCGGTCTGGGGAATATTACGGCAGAGCAGGCGGACGCCGCGAAGCCGGACCCTTCCATGAAAGAGAGGGCTGACGTAGTGCTGGCGGATCTGCCCTGTTCCGGATATGGCGTAATCGGGCGGAAGGCGGACATTAAATACAGGGCCTCCCGGGAGAGTGAAGAGGAGCTGGTACGTCTTCAGCGGCGAATTCTCGCTCAGGCAGCTTTGTATGTGAAGCCCGGCGGGATTCTGCTCTACAGCACCTGTACCATCTGCCGGGAAGAAAATCAGGAAAATGTGAAGTGGTTCCGGGAGAATTTTCCGTTTCGTCCGGACGACCTGAGGCCGTTTCTCTGTGAAGAGCTTTGCGGTGGCACGGCGGCGGAGGGATATCTGCAGCTTCTGCCGGGCCTCCACCAGTGTGACGGCTTTTTTCTGGCAAGGTTAAAAAAGGAAGGATAGAATTGAAAAATACAGTGCTCGATATAAAATCCATGTATCCGGAGGAGCTGAAGAATGTGCTGGAAGAGCTGGGGGAAAAGCCCTTCCGGGCTTCCCAGCTTTTTTCCTGGCTTCACGATAAGCAGGCGGAGGAGTATGCGCGGATGACCAATCTCTCCAAAGGACTGAGAGAGAAGCTGGCGCAGAAATATCCGCTGACAGTGCTGCGTGCTGTGAATATGCAGGAATCCCGTCTGGACGGGACAAGAAAGTATCTGTTCGCACTGGACGACGGCAACGTAATCGAAAGCGTGTGGATGCGCTACCATCACGGAAATTCCGTGTGCATTTCCTCGCAGGTGGGGTGCGCCATGGGATGCCGGTTCTGCGCCTCCACCATCGGAGGGAAGGTGCGTTCTCTGCGCACCTCTGAGATGCTGGAGCAGGTCTACCAGATCCGGAAGCTGACGGGTGAACGGGTATCGAATGTAGTGGTTATGGGGACGGGAGAGCCATTGGATAATTATGACAATCTGGTCCGGTTTATCCGGCTGGTCAGTTCGCCCGGCGGCCTGAATATCAGCCAGAGAAATCTTACGGTTTCCACCTGCGGCCTCGTGCCAGAGATGTACCGACTTGCAGAAGAAGGTCTGGCAGTCACCCTGGCGCTTTCTCTGCATGCGCCAAATGATGAGAAGCGGAAGGCGCTGATGCCGGTGGCTAACCGTTATACTATCCGCCAGGTGCTGGATGCCTGTGAGAACTATTACCGGAAAACAGGGCGAAGGCTTACATTTGAATACGCTCTGGCAGAGGGGCAGAACGACGGGGAGCAGGACGCCGAAGAGCTGGCGGGGCTGATTTCCGGCATGAACTGCCATGTGAATCTGATACCGGTAAACCCCGTCAGAGAGCGGAAATTCGCCCGTTCCGGCAAAAAAGTGATCGCGAATTTTCAAAATAAACTTGAAAAATACGGAATTAATGTTACTATTAGAAGAGAAATGGGCAGCGACATTGACGGTGCCTGTGGACAATTAAGGAAAAGGTATTTGGATAACCAGGAGAAAAATGTATGAAGGTATTTTCTGCAACCGACATCGGACAGAAACGACAGATGAACCAGGACTTTATATATACCTCAGAAGAGCCGGTGGGAAACCTTCCCAATCTCTTTGTGGTTGCCGACGGCATGGGGGGACATAACGCGGGAGATTTCGCGTCCCGTTACGGCGTATCCGTGCTGGTAGAGACGGTGAAGCAGGATAAGAATTTCAATCCGGTGAAGATCATCCGGAATGGAATCGAAGCGGCTAACCGCGAGGTTCTGGAACAGTCCCGTAAGGATCCGTCCATGGCGGGCATGGGAACTACGATGGTGGCTGCCACCGTGGTGGGCGGCTATGCCTATATAGCAAATGTGGGAGACAGCCGCCTGTATCTGGCGTCTGATTCTCTGAAACAGATCACACAGGATCATTCCCTGATTGCCGAAATGGTGCGTCTGGGGGAGCTGACGCCGGAAGAGGGGAGAAATCATCCGGACAAAAATATCATCACCCGCGCGGTGGGTACGGGGGATGAGATAAAGATTGACTTTTTCGACATCAAACTGGAACCAGGAAATCAGCTGATTATGTGCTCGGACGGCCTGTCCAACATGGTGGAAGACGGGGAGATTTTTGAGGTTCTCCGTGAAAACGCCGGAGAGGATAAGGCGCAGGCCCTTGTGGACCGGGCGAATGCAAATGGCGGCAAGGATAACATAGCAGTTATTGTCGTTGAACCATTTACAAACGAGGTGAGAGAATAATGTTAAAAGAGGGAATTATTATCGGCGAGAGATATGAGATCATATCCCGGGTAGGGTCCGGCGGTATGGCTGATGTCTACAAGGCGAAGGATCACAAGCTGGACCGGCTGGTGGCTGTTAAGGTCCTGAAAGCGGAATTCAGGGAGGATACCACCTTTGTCGCCAAGTTCCGGAAGGAGGCTCAGGCGGCCGCAGGACTGGCCCATCCCAATGTGGTCAATGTGTTTGACGTGGGAGAGGACCGTGGCCTGTATTATATCGTCATGGAGCTGATTGAAGGAATCACTCTGAAGGATTATATTACGAAGAAGGGCAAGCTGAGCGTCAAGGAAGCCACCAGCATCGCGATTCAGGTCTCTCTGGGACTGGAGGCGGCGCATAACAGAGGCATCATTCACAGAGACGTGAAGCCGCAGAATATTATCATTTCCACGGACGGCAAGGTAAAGCTGTCGGATTTCGGCATTGCCAAGGCAACTAACTCCAATACGATTACGGCCAACGTCATGGGCTCCGTGCATTACAGCTCTCCGGAGCAGGTGCGGGGCGGTTTTTCCGACGCCAAGAGCGATATCTATTCACTGGGCATCACCATGTACGAGATGGTTACGGGAAGAGTGCCCTTTGACGGCGATACGACCGTTTCCATCGCCATCAAGCATCTGCAGGAGGAGATGGTTCCTCCGTCCAGATATACGCCGGACCTTCCGTATTCTCTGGAACAGATTATTCTCAAGTGTACGCAGAAGAATCCGGAGCGCCGGTATGAGAATATGGGGCAGCTTATTGAGGATCTGAAGCATTCTCTGATGGATCCCCAGGGAAATTTCGTATCGCTGACGCCGTTGACAGCGCATGCGCAGACGGTGCAGATGTCCACCCAGGAGATGGAACGGATCCGTTCAGGAGCTACGGGCCAGACAAAGCGCTATGAAGAAGAATATGAAGACGATTATGAAGATGATGATTATGACGACGAGGATGATGAGGACGATGAGGATGACGACGGCGTAAGCTCCAAGCTGGAGAAGGCCATTACCATCGGCGGTTTCCTGATTGGGGCGGTTATCATTATCATTCTGATCGTTGTAATAGGAAATATGGCCGGGCTTTTTAACAGAAACAGCAGCAGTGATAACTCTGCCAGCGTGTCCAATTCCTCCAGCATTTCGGAAAGCTCGGAGAGCACAGATCTGATAGATGTCCCGGATGTCCGCGGCATGACCTTTGACGAGGCGAAAGCAACGCTGAACGCGCTGGGCCTTGGCATTAATCAGGCGGGAACAGAAGCATCTGATACGGTGCCGGAGGGTCAGATCATTTCCAGCGATCCGGCCCAGGACGAGCAGGTGGAGCGCAACACGACTGTTAATGTGGTGGTCAGCAGCGGAGCTGCACAGGTGACGATTCCCACCGGGCTGACCGGCGCGGAGCAGGATGTGGCGGAAGAGCAGCTGACGAGGCTTAAGTTGCAGGTTTCAGCACAGCTGGAGGCCAGCGATACGGTGGTGGTAGGCAGGGTAATCCGGGTAGAGCCGGGAGAGGGAACTCAGGTTGATCCCGGTTCCGAAGTGACGCTCTATATCAGCAGCGGTCCGGAGGCAACGCCTACGCCGACGCCTGAGACCACGGTTTCGGTACCGAATCTCCGGGGACTCGATCAGGACAGCGCGATTTCGAGCCTGAAAAGCCGTAATCTGAGATATACGATTGTAGAGGGCGAGTATACGAGTTCGTTGAATGTCGGAGACGTACTGTCTACCGATCCGGAAGCAGGAACAGAGGTTGCGGCGGAAACTACGATTACCGTCTACGTGAATCCGGAGCGGGAGACGGCAGATGCAGCGTACTGGGTATGCACCAACCCGCTGGCGCCGCCGGATGAATATGAAGGCGGTGACGTACGTCTGACGCTGGAGCAGAATGGAACGGAAACGACATTTTATGACGGTGGAAATCCCTGGGCCAACGGTAATTATACTGAACCGATTTATGGACAGGCGGGAGTTTCAACCGGGACGATTCATATATATGTAGATGGAGTTCATCTGACGCAGTACAGCAATGTGCCGTTTGAGGCGCCGTAAATTTCATGACAGGAAAGATAGTAAAAGGGATTGCCGGATTCTACTACGTGTCGGTAGCGGAATCCGGCATCTATGAATGTAGGGCAAAAGGGATTTTTCGAAAAGAAGGGAAAAAGCCCCTGGTGGGAGACGACGTCCGGATCGAGATTCTGGATGAGAA